>DATKQJ010000001.1:0-57443 GCA_035532785.1 Candidatus Acidiferrales bacterium
CAGGGTCTGGGTGAGCATGGTGGGTACCAGAAAAATGTTGGTCACGCCATAGGCTTTGAATATTTCCGCAAGGTACTTGGCTCCGCTTATTGCCACTGAATCAGACTCCTCTGCTCTGCTGACAGAACCATGTGCTCACTCGATCGCTCACGCCCACAGGTTGCGGGTGGGGTGGCCTTATGTGTTGGCATCGCGTCACCCCGGCGACGGCGCACTAAGGATAGGGGTTCGCCCCGCGTGGGCGCCAACCGCGAACGCAGGTCCCCGGCCGAGCCAGAGGGCAACTCCGGCTGCGGCGGGCCGGTCCGTGCAGACAGTGGCAACGGGATGTGGTCGCGAACCCAAGTCGCCTGGTTGGGCGCTACCGCGCCATTGCTTATCGGTGCCCTGACACCGTGCTCTAGGGGAGTCGTGGAGCCATAGAGACGACCCGCCGCCTGCTGGCGCTCCTTCGCCTCCTTTTCCAAGAAGGGCATGGCGTTTAAGGCGAGCACGACGCGCGACCGTCACATCCGAGCTAATATCTCGGCCTTCTTGGCGTCGAATTCCTCAGCGGTCAGAACGCCGGCATCGCGAAGCTCCCCGAGTTTCTTGAGTTGCTCGAACAGATCGGAGCCCCCAAGACCTTGCGGTGATGGAGGTTCGGGGTATGTCCCCGAGGCAGTCTCCGCCGCCACTCCGCTAGCATCCGAGTCCCCTGCCGGTGGTTTGATCCACGTCGCAGTGATGACTCCGGGCGTTCGCTTGTTCGAGAGGCCCCCGATCGCAGCGCCCAGCATCGGCATCATGAAGAGGCCACCGATTAAGGCTCCACCTGATGCGCGGCGCAGCCGGTGCGTCTGGCCTGTCTCCTGGCTTTGAGCCTGTAAGGTCCAGCCGTTCTCCAGCCGATGCTGGGCATCGCGCTGGTAGTCCCGAGGGGTGTTGTACCGCACGACTTCGACAGTGGGGCGGTGCTTGGCCGCCTCACGTTCGGCAGCCTGACGCTCCTCCTTGAGGCGTTGGCGCTCGGTGTCCCGTTCGGCCCGCACAGCGGCCTTCACAGCCAGACCTTCCTCCTTCAGCTTGCGGCTTACCGCATCCTGCGCGGCTCGATCGGCGGCGTTAGCCTCCCTGACGCGGTCACGATCGGCCCGGGCTTTTGCAGCCACCTCGAGTTTGGCAAGTTCTAGGGCCGCCTTGGACGCAGCTAACTCATCCCTCACCACCGAGTGCATCAGGAACGGGACCTTCTGCCCCTGTGCCAGCATGGCCAAGGCTCTCTGGCGGTCTCGCGCTTTGAGTTCGTCCCGGACCAATGATTGCAGTGAGAGCGGTACCCTCTCGCCCGCAGACAGCATCTCCAGGGCCTTATGGCGACGCTCCTCCCGGCCCGCTGCCCGCGCGTTCGACACGCGCACGATCAGGGTGTCAGCGAGCTTGTCATGCCAGCCTTGCTTGCGAGGATCGAAGACCATCCAAATCAAACCGAGCGCGAGCGGGACGGCGGACAACAGCCAGCCGAGCCACCTGAGACCCGACTGGGGAAAGCTGAGCGCCGATCCGTCAGTGCGGATGACGCGCAAGCCCAACGCCTTCATGCCGATGGTTTGGCCCGGGCCGATCGGGCTCCAAGCCGACCAAAACCAGGCCCAGTAAATAAGCCCCAGGAGTGTCCCCAGGACATAAAAGGTGCCAACTAACTGGTTGTTACTTCCCCAGCCGGATATGGTGCCGACGACGGCGAAGACGACGAGGAACGCCACCATGAAGGCAGCGCTGTCGATGAGCCACGCGAGACAGCGAATCCAGAAGCCTGCGTAGCGATGGGGGCGTGAGGACCACGACATCTTTGGGCGACGGGTGAGGGGCATCCAACCGTGGCCTCCTTAAGTTTTGAGGTTCCGCGACTTCTTACGTCGGTTCGAATGGATTCTCGCACCGAGCGGCCCGCCCGACGCAAGCGAACGTGGACTCATAGGGTTGCTTGCCTCGGTCACAAACGATTCGCGCGACGTCTCAGCGACCCGTCGCCCGTTTGGGACGCAGGCGGCCTTCGGAAGGTGCCGGGCCTGTATTGTCTCATTGACGCTAGGCTAGACGCAAGCAAAGCCACTTGCCAAGTGTGTTCTCCCGCCATTACCATTGTGGCAATTCACCCATTCCCCGCAGGGAATCCCCGGACCACCCGGGAAGGGAGGCGGTGTAGCGTTCCGCCCCCCCTGAAGTCGAGGCGGCGGCGGACCACCGTGGAGGGGGAGAACATGGTCGCCAGGTTTGACTTTCGCTGGCTAGTCGCGGTCGCGGCCATCGTCTTGGTAGCGGCCTGCGGGGGTGGAAACACGGCCGGCAATTCCGGCACGAAAACCGCCACGGTCGCGAAGTCGAGTCCCAGCCCCAAACCAACGGCCAAGCCTAAGGCGACACCGAAGCCCAAGGCCACGGCCAAGGCGAAGCCGAGCCCCAAGTCGGCACCGGCTGTGAGCAGCAGCACCAGCCACCTGTTCGGCATCGGCCAGCAGATGACCTCAGGTGGCATTTCCGCAGGGGAGGCGGTAACAGTGACCGCCTTCGCCCCAGCGCAGGCAACCGCCTACTCGTCGCCGCCTGCGGGACAGGGCTGCGTGGAGGTCACCGTGGCGTTGGCCAACGGCGGCTCCTCCCCCTGGACGTTACCGGACAGCGAGTTCGCGGTCGTGAGCCAGCAGGGTCAGACCTACGACGACTTCTCCATTGATTGCCAGAGCAGCGACAGCGTGGACAGCCTCAACCCCAAGGGCTCGGCGGTCATGCACCTCTACTACGAGGTGCCGACCGTCGGAACGCTGACCTTCCAGTGGACCCCTGACTCCCTCTTCAACGCCAACAGCCACCACGACACCAAACTCCGTTGAGGGAGGCAGGGCGTCTCTACGGCGGGCAGCACCCTCAGTCAGGGCCAGAGGCTCGGCACTCCAAGGAGTCGGTAAGACAAGCGGCTCATCTCGCTGGGGCGACGCCGACGATGGTGCAGTACGTGAAACGGATTCCCGTCCCGTCAACTACTGAAGGAGGACCACCATGATCAACGCGTTACCGGCAGCCCGAAAGGTGACGCTCACCACGTGGGAAAGCATTTGGTATGTCGTGATGTGTATCGACTTCGGAGCCGGATATCTCAGGAAGGTTCCTGTGAAGAAGGCCCTTCAGGACTTCGGTCTCGTGGAGATGACCAGTGCCGAGCAATTCTGGTACGTGCTGTTGTGCATTGCGTTTGGGGCAGGCTACTTCGCAAAGATACCGGTTGCGAAGGCGCTCTCCGAGCTTCCTCAGTATCGAGCGCAGCGCAAGGCTGGCCTTGGCACTCTTGGGGAGGGGGCCACTCCGTAGTCTGCTGATTCGGCCGACCCCCGACTGGATCTCTTTCACCCGCTCCGGCGCATCGACAGAGATCCGCTTCGCGTACACCACCATCGTCGGGCTGGCGCCGGTGAGGTGGGCGGCTTGTGCGGTCGACTCCTTGGAGTGCCGAGGGGGAAACGCTTCCCCCAGATCTGGGGGAAGCGTCCTTACATCGTCGCTATCAAGCAATTCGTTGGTTCGGTGGGCGGCAGCCCGCGCTGGTATCAGGCGCAACTCAGTCTCTTGTAGACGGGTTGCTGACCGCGTTGCTGACTAGGCCACCTTCGGTTGCCGCCCTACTTGCCGATTGGTATTCAGAATCTGGTGCCCGCGCACGGACTCGAACCGTGAACCTTGGGATTAAGAGTCCCCTGCTCTGCCAAATTGAGCTACGCGGGCGATCCTCGGCCGATTTTAACGTTTACGGGACCGATTCCTCTTCCCGCGTCGAAGGTGCAAGCTCGGCGCGTGAAGGCGCGGATTCCCCTCGATCTGGAACTCGATGATCAACTGCTGTTCGGACTCAGTCCACAACGGACCGGGTACGCCCTGATCGCCCTCCTGGCGTCCCTGACCGTGTGGAAGTCGGGGCTCCAGCTGGCGCCTCGCCTCCTGCTGGATGTTTTGGTGCTGGTGGCCGGGGGGACGTTGAGCTGGGGCCGTTGGCAAGGCAGGCCTGCCGACCATTGGCTCATCGACCTTTTCTGCTTTGTGCGACTGAACTACCGGTTCGAGACGGTCCGGATTCGACCCAGGCCGATCCTCCTTCTCATCCAGGTCTGCGGTTGGGGGCGTTCGGCTCTGGTCCGCGGCCTCAACCGCTTCTCGGGACTGCGGACACGCGTCCAGCGACCGCGCAAATCTCGCCTCCACCTAAAGAGAGGTTGACCCCACGGTTTGGATTCGCCTGAGGCGACGAGACAGACTCGACGTCCCCCCGGGGAGACGGCCGACCATGGTCTTGGAGGTGGGGCCGATGGGTTTCATCGGAGCATCAGAGGATGACTGCGGGCGCTGGCTGTCGGGCTTTCGAACGCTGCTCGACGGTCTCGGTGGCCCGCTTCAGGTCGTCATTCAGCGCCAGCCTGGATCCGGCGCGGCGGGACCGGCCTGGTCGGCCCGGGCCGCGACCAGCATGCGAGATCAGGACCTGGCCTTTGTGAGTTCCCTCGACCGGCGGCCCGACACCATGCATCATCGCCTGTGGTTTGTGGTCGGCAGCGCCGACGCCGAGCGAACCGCTGACGCGCTGGGCAGGATGGGGGCCACCGTGGAGAGCATCCTGCCCTCGGGGCTCAATCCCGTCCTCGCCCAAGGCTTCGAAACCGCCCGCCACTATGACGACCGGTCCGGTTTCCATCGCACCTGGTCGCTGACCCGCTTCCCCGGCGCAGCGCTGGAGGCGGGCTGGCTCGGTGCCCTCACCCCGCCCGCCGGCCGCGTCGCCCTCAGCTGGCACGCCTTGCGATTGCCTTCCGACTGGCTGCTGACTCAACTCCAGCGTCAGCTCGTGACGCTGCAGTCCGCCGCGCTGCAACGGGGAGTGGCATTTGGGGCGGCGGGCCGGTCGGAGGCAGCGCTGCCGGCGGTGGAGGATCTGAGGCGGCGCGTCACAGCGAACGAGGAGTCGGGATTCCACGTGTCGGTGTACATAACCGCCAGCGCCGATACTCCAGCTGATCTCCAAGTCCTCGGCGAACGCATTGAGTCGGCCGCTCGGGGAATGTTGTGCGGCCTTGTCGAGTGCCGACTCCGCCAGCGGGACGGTCGTCTCAGCACCCTGCCGCTGGGGACGGATGCGCTGCGACGAACACATCTCATCGATACCTCAGCCCTCGTCACACTGTTTCCCTGGCGTTACGGGGACCTTCGCCAGGGTAGCGGGATGATCATTGGGCGTTCAGAGGCGACCGGCCGCCCGGTGGTACTTGATCCCTTCGAACAGCGCCAGTACAGCAACGCCAATATCGGCGTATTCGGTCATTCTGGCGCCGGCAAGACCCACCTTCTGTCCAGCATCGCGCTCGGTGCTCTGGGCCTGGGGGCGCAGGTGATGATCATGGACCCCGAGCATGAATACGGCCAGCTGGCCAGGCATCTGGGCGGCAGCGACGTCCGGCTGGCGATCGGGGCGGGGAACTCAATCAACGTCCTCCAGTCGCTGCAGGATTCGGGCGAGGGGCCGGCCGGGGTGGTCTCCGATGCGCTTGAACTCTGCGCTGCGATCACCGGCGGCCTGACTGAGGTGGAACGGGTGGATCTCGAGCAGGCCTTGGCGGAAGCGCTCGCCGCCAGCGGATCACCGGTTCTGTCCGACGTGGTCGCTCGGCTGGCGCCAAAATCACGGGTTGAATCGATCTTGAGACGCTGGACGGAGGGTCCCCTGGGAGCGGTTTTCAGCCGTCCGACCAACGTCGACCTGGAGGCCCCGATCGTGGTCTTCGGTATGCGGGACGTGCGTCCCGAGCTGCTCCCGCCGGTGCACTTTCTCATCGCGCAGGCCCTCTGGGCCCGGATCCGGCGCCGAGACCGAAGGCGGCTGTTGCTCATCGATGAGGTTGGCCTACTGTTCGAAGACGCGGCCATGCGTGCCTTCGTGGTCTCGCTCGCACGGCGCATCCGTAAATACGACGGTGCCCTCGTCTTCGCGACTCAAAATCCCACCGACCTTCTGTCCACCGACGCGGGGCTGGTCGTAGCCAGCAACCCAGCCATCAATTTCTTTGGCGCCATGCGGCCGGGTGAGGCCTCCAGGCTGCAAGTAGCGTTCGACCTCAGTGACAGCCAGCGTCGTCACCTCGAACGTGCCGAGCGGGGTCAGTTTCTTGCCTGTGCCGGCACGCAGCGGTTGCCGGTTCGGGTGGAAGCGCCCCCCTGGCAGACCAATCTCATGGCCCTGGCCCGCGGCACGTCCCAAGTGGGGGCCGGGACGTGATCGGGCGGGTAGGCTTGGTGTTGTGTCCAGAGTCATCCACCACCGGGCCTTCGGCCTCGATTCAGCAACCGCGCACGTGCTCGCGCGGCGCCTGGAGGACCTGACCCGAAGCCGAACGTGGAGCGGCGCCAAGCCCTTCCTTGCCAGCCGGCACAGTCGAGACCTGTTTGCGACTGAATATCTGCGCCATGTGCGACTGGCCGAGGACCCGGCAGCGGATGCTGCCGGCTACTTGAAGACGGGTGCTGACGAGACCGACGCCCTCGTCAACATGCTCTTCTGGCGCGATTTCAGTGCGAGCAGCGGGGTGCGGGTGACTTTGAGGGACGAGGACAATCCCCTGGCCAAGCTTCGACGCCTTGAATTCATCGGCGGATTGTTGCCCTCGGGCCGGCAACTGGAGGAGATTCTGGCCCGCCGCCCGGTGATCAAGAAGGTGGACGGTGCGGCCATCCTCTTCTACGCTCCCTCCGTTTCGGCGGGCGAAGTGGTGGGATCTCCGGCCGGAGCCTGGGGCTATGGGCTGCTGGGGCTGAAGGCGGAGGCCCCCACCCTGGTCGAAGCCGAGCGTGAGGCGCTCAAGATTCTGAGGGCGATGCGTCATCTCGGACTCTGAGTCGGTTCGGCTCTCGGCGGGCCGGCTCGACTCCGGCGGCGGCCGCCAACTCCGCTGGCGCGCTTGGCACGCGCCACAGTCGAAGGTGGCGCTAGCCGTCATCCACGGACTGGGCGAGCACTCCGGCCGCTACCAGCGGCTGGGGAGCGCGATGGCCGACCTTGGCATCTCAACCTATGCGGTCGACCTGCGCGGCATGGGAGAGAGCACGGGGCAGCGGGGTCACATCGATTCCTGGCAGGACTGGGTCCAGGACGTGGCACTGTTCGTGCAGATGGTGCAGGAGTCGGTCGGTGGCCTGGAGGTCGTCCCGCTGGGCCACTCCTTCGGGGGCGTGGTTTTGATCTCGGCCGTCATGCAGGGAGCCGTGAGGCCTGGTCGTTTCGTCCTCTCCAATCCCGCTCTCGCAACTCGTCGCCGGGTTCCCGTCTTGGCGCGGGCGCTGGGCTGGGTTGCCTCCCGGCTCTGGCCCCGCTTGGCCCTCTCCAACGGCGTCGATCCCAAGCAACTGTCGCGCCTGCCCGAGGTGGTGGCCCAATTCCGCTCCGACCATCTGGTCCACGACCGGATCTCGGCGCGACTCTTCACCGAATGGGTGGGTGCCTGCCGTCTGGCGATGGCCCAGGCGTCCACTCTCAATACCCCCTATTACCTCATCATCGGCGGCGGCGACCAGCTCATCGAAGGCCTCCAGGCCCAGGAGTTCGAGGCTCGGACTCCCGCCCGCCACCAGACCCGCATCTATCCCGACGCCTACCACGAGCCGTTCAACGACCTGGGATCAGAACTGGTCTTTGAACAGCTCGGCGCCTGGTTGGTCGAGCCGGAGGAGGAGACATCGGGCGATGACGCGGTCGGGGGCGGGTGGTGAGGGCGGTGATCCAGCGCGTCACCCGGGCTCGCGTGGCATGGCGGCAGGGCCTCATCGATCACGCCCACGAAATCGGGCCGGGAGTGGTCGTGTTGCTGGCCGTGGCCGGCACGGATTCAGATTCCGATGCCCACCGGATGGCGGACCGGATCGTGACCTTGCGAATCTTCAACGGAGCCCAGTCGAAGTCCGCTCACTCACTCTTGGACGCAGCCGGGGAGGCGATGGTGGTGCCGCAGTTCACGCTCTATGCCGATTCCAGCCGCGGCCGCCGTCCCAGTTTCTTGGGGGCTGCCCCCCCCGGCCACGCTCAGCCTCTGTTCGAGCTGTTCTGCCGGCGTCTGGAGTCACGGGTGGCGGTTAAGCGGGGTGGCTTTGGAGCGCATATGGAGCTGAGCCTGGTCAACGACGGCCCCTTCACGTTGATTTTGGACAGCGCTGACAAGGCGGGGCCAGATGGCTGAGGCCGAGACCACCGACCACTTCCTGCTCCGTCACCAGGCCGACGTGCTGGCCGCCCGGGAGCGCATTGGCCCATACGTCCGACGCACACCCCTGCTGCCCTCGGAACTGGATGCGGCCCTATTCCTGAAGCCGGAGTGCTGGCAGGTAACCGGCTCCTTCAAAGCGCGAGGGGCGTTCAATGCGTTGCTCTGCAGGGCCGCCGCCGCGCCTGATCTGGCGGGCGTCATCACTGTCAGCTCGGGCAACCACGCCCAAGCGCTGGCCCTCGCCGCCCGGACCCTCGGACTGCGGGCGACGGTGGTGATCCCCGAGGACGCCAACCCGCTCAAGGTCGAGGCCACCCGCGCCCTCGGGGCTGAGGTGATCCAGACCGGAGTGACGTTCGACAACCGCCTCGATGTCGCCGAGCGAACCCGGCTGGCGCGCGGACTCGAGATGATCCATCCCTTCGATGACTGGGAGGTGATCTCGGGCCAGGGGACGGCCGCCACCGAGATACTGAGTGATGAGCCCCGGATCCAGAGCGTCGTGGCGCCAGTTGGCGGTGGCGGGCTGCTGGCGGGGACGGCGATTGCGGCCAAGGGACACGACCGGCGCATCCGCGTCGTCGGGGTCGAGCCGAGTGGCGCCGACGATGCCCGGATCAGCCTTGCCAGTGGCAGCCTGCATCGACTCTCCGCTTCCCCCGCAACCATGGCCGACGGTCTCCGCAGCCTCAGCATCGGGGAGCGAAACTTCCAGGTGCTGGTGGAGCGGGGACTGGCCGATGAGATCGTGACCGTGGACGAGGGGCAGATCGCCGAGGCGACGGAGCTGGCATGGACGCGGCTGAAGTTGGCCCTTGAACCCTCCGGGGCCGTGCCCCTGGCCGCCTTTGTGGCGGGAAAGTTGAGCCACCTCCCCCGCCCCCTCGCTCTGATCCTATCGGGCGGCAACTTCGACCCCGCCGGCCTGGCTAAACTCCTCGGCGAGACGTGATCCCGCCCAAGCCCGGCTCGTCCTAGACCATCGAAGTGCGCACCAGTTCGCGTCTGGAGAGCTTCACCGAATCGGTGATTCGGGAGATGACGCGGCTCAATCTGAAGCTGAACGGCTCCGAGCGCGCCGTCAATTTCGCGCAGGGCTTTCCCGACTTCGCCCCACCCCCAGGCATTGTTGCCGCGGCTCACGATGCGCTCGATTCCGATCCCTCCTTTCATCAGTACTCGACCACCTGGGGGGCGCCCAGCTTGCGTCGGGCACTGGCCCGGCTCAAGGAGCGCGAGTGGGGCCAGGTGGTCGACCCGGAGACCATGGTCACGGTTGCCTGCGGCGCCACCGAATCGATGATCGCGGCCATGCTGGCGGTGGTCGACGACGGCGACGAGGTGATCATCTTCGAGCCTCACTATGAGAATTACGGACCGGATTGCATCCTGACCGGGGGGCGGCCCCGCCCCGTCCTACTCCGTCCCCCGCGCTGGGAATTCGACCCCGACGAGCTGGCCGCCGCGTTCGTCCCCAATACGCGCGCCATCGTCATCAACACACCCCACAACCCGACTGGGAAGGTCTTCTCCAGAAAGGAGTTGATGGAGATTGCGCGGCTCTGCCAGAAGCACGACGTGGTGGCCATCACCGATGAGATCTACGAGCGCCTCGTCTACGAGGGCGAGCACGTCAGCCTGGCGACACTGCCGGGCATGAGGGAGCGGACCATCACCATTTCCGGAGCCAGCAAGACCTATTCGGTGACGGGATGGCGGGTGGGATGGTTGGTGGCTCCGCCCGATCTCACCAACGCCATCCGCAAGGTTCACGACTTCCTGACGGTGGGGGCGCCACATCCGCTCCAGATCGCGGTGGCGGCGGCCCTACGATCTCCGGATTCCTTCTACACCGAGTTGCGAGCGGAGTATCGGGACCGCCGTGATCGGCTGGTGTCCGGCCTTCGGGAATTGGGTTTCACCCTGGATGTGCCCTCGGGCGCCTACTACGTGATGGCCGGGATAGCTTCGCTGACCAGCCAGAGCGATGTGGATTTTGCGCTCCGCCTGATTCGAGAGTGCGGGGTGGCCACCGTCCCCGGTTCCAGCTTCTACGATCGTCGCGAGATGGGGCGGCAGTACCTGAGGTTCAGTTATCCGAAGCAGATCGAAACCATAGACCGCGGCCTCGAGGCGTTGCGGAGCCACCTGGCCTGATCTGCCCGCCCACGGCCAGGGGTGTCCGTCTCCCCCGGAGCGAGATCATGGCGAGCACCGCCGCCACCAGGCAAGTGATGGTTGCAAGCGCGAATATCTCCCGATATTCCAGCAGCAGAGCCCCCCGGACGCAGGTTTCATAGGCGCTAAGGCGGCTGCCCAGGGATCCGCCGCCGCCCCTGATCGCACAGCCGCGCGTGGCCACGATCTGGTTGAAGCGGTGGAGGCCAAAGGCGGTCAGGCCAGAAAGCCCGACCACCATGCCGAGGGTTCGTGAGAGCACCGCCAGGCTGCCCATGACCGCGTGCCGGTCGGGCGGCGCTAAATCCAGCAGAGCCGAGGTCAGGGGGGCGATTGCGACCCCCAACCCGATACCGCAAGCCAGCAACTCCAGTGACGAAGGCGTGCCCAGCCCCAGATCCTGAGTCGGACTCCAGCCCGACATCAATTTGAACGACCCCGCCGCCAGCAGCAGGCCGGCCGGAGCCCCCCAGCGTCCCTGGACTCCAGATCGCAGCAGCCCGCCCAGAACGGCGCCGATCGGGATCCCGAAGAGCAGCCGGGAGAGCAGTAGACCAGCACCTAGGGTGCCCTCTCGAAACGTGCCTCGGGCGAGCAGAGGGATATCGACCAGGGCGACCATCAGCGCTACCCCGGAGAGGAGGTTGGCGCCCAGGGCGCCCAGGAAGGTGCTGCTGAGCACCACCCGGGAGGGCACCAGCGGTGTCAGCCGGCGCCGCTGCTGCCAGACGAAGAGGATCGCCAGCAGCGCCGCACCGACCAGCAGGGGCGTGGCGAGCGTGTTCAGTGGCCGGCGGGCGGGATCATCCGGATAGAGCCCCAGCACAAGCAGCCCAAGGGCGCCCCCGATCAGGGCGGCTCCTAGCCAATCGAGCGCGGCGGGCAGCCGCTCGAATTCCATGGGTGCGGACTTAGGCCCCCGCCGAAGTCGCCACAAGCTCCACACGATGAGACCGGCCAGCGGTAGATTGAGCCAGAAGACCAGTCTCCAACCGATCGGTCCCACCGCCAGCAGGGCGCCGTACAGGGGTCCGAAGACACTCCCGGCTTCTTGAACGGCGGATACGGCGCCCACCGGAAGGTTGCGGCCGCCGACAGGGAACGCGTCCGCCGCCAGCCCCAGCACGGGCGCGACCAGGGCCCCGCCTCCCAGGCCCTGGATCACCCGCCCCAGGATCAGCATGTCGATGGAGGAAGAAAGGGCGGTTACCACCGATCCCACCCCGAACACCACCAGTGCAGCGGCCATAACGGGAAATCGGCCTCGGGCATCCGAAAGCGTTGCCACCAGCGGCATACCGATCACGTATCCGGTGAGGAAGCCGGAAATGATCGGAGCCACCGCCTGCAGGTCGCTGATGGGGAGCTGGATGTCGGCCAGCATCTGGGGCAGAAGGGTCACCACGACGTACGCGTCGAGGGCGGCCAGGAAGAGCCCCGCCGCCGCCACCGTCAAGGTTAGACGGCGCCCTGGGCGGCCCGCCTCCGCCCTTCCGGCCACTTCAGGCGGTGCGGCTGGGCGAGGCTATCGTTACGGGCTTCTCGTAGGCGCTGAGGTCGATCCGAATCTGCTCCGTCCTGCCTCCGGCCAGGAATTGGCCGGCGATCGTCATCCTCCGAATCAGGTGGTCCTGGTGGCCGCTCCAGATCGTGGTTTTGATCGGCGAACGGATCTTGATGGCGCTGCTGCCAATCAGAGCCGTCGCCTGCTGGATGGAATAGGTTGCGCGGATGGTGTCGCAGGTCACCCCCGCCATCGGCTGGGAACCGACCCAGCTGCTGGCCGAGGGATGGGCCAGGATGCTCGGCAGACCCTGTGATGCGCTCAGCAGGCGCTGGAGGGAGGGGATCTCCGCCGCCTGGCTCGGGGTTAAGCTGGTGAAGTTGGAGAAGGGAAGGCGGATATAGGTCACCCCGCCCACGCTTATGACCGTCAAATCGACCAGGAACTCCCCCTGCCTGGCTTGAAAGTCGGTCTCGCTGGCGGACGGTTTCAGCAGGTCCGCGCTGGCCGAAAGCAGGGTGAAGCCGGCGATGCTGATGCCCGAGCCGAAGTGGACCTGGGCGTGCATCGATCGCACCGCCGCCATGGCTGCCGCCGTCTGGCTGAGGCGCAACTGGGGGTTGGCCGAGGTGGCACTGGGCGGGGACCCGCAGGCCACCGTTATGAGCCCGGCCAGGAACGCAACGCCGATCCTGCGAGCCCCACCCATCATGCTAAGCAGAGCACCGCCGTGGCCGCCCCCGTGACACCGCCGCCCTGGGCCGGCGGTCACGATCCGGATTCGACCGCCGTCTCGGCATCCCGTCCCTTACCCATCGAGCAATGGGTAGATGATGTGCGCGAGGTGCTCTCGCTAAGCGGCGTGGACGTGAGGGCCTAGCGCGTTGCCGAGATCGAGCCCACCAACTCGGAGGAGGGGGCGGGCATCCTGATCGATGGGCCCCTCCGCATCCTGGTGGCGGAGGACAACTTGCTCAATTTCGAGCTGCTCGACGACCTGCTGGAGGCGGCGGGATACCAGGTCGACTGGGCTCGAGACGGTGAGGACGCCCTCAGCATGGCCCTCACGGGCGGCTACGCGCTGCTCCTGCTGGACGTCCACATGCCGAGGCGCGACGGCCTCTCGGTGCTGCTCGAACTGCGCGCCCGGGGCCACCGGTTGCCGGTTGCAGCCATCACGGCCGACGCGATGCCGGGGGTGCGAGAGGAACTCGAGGCCGCCGGCGCCCACGCCTTTTTGACCAAGCCGTTGGACCTCGCCCTCCTTCTCAGTACCGTTCGGTCACTGGCCGCACCGCCCGCCAGCAGTGCTGGCTGATCGAGCCCCTACAGGGACGCCGGCAGTTGCTGCTTCAGCTTGAGCACCGGCTCAAAGAGATCTCCCTTGAGCCGCGTCCGCTCCAGCACCTGGAAGCTGTCGAACACCAGCCGACCCGGATCCCCGGACTCGAGGCAGGCCTCAATCTCCTCCCATTCGACTGGGGTGGAGACCGTCGGCCGGGAGCGGGCTCGCAGCGAATAGACGTTGACGGTGGTCTTGTACTGGTCGTTCTGGCTCCAGTCGATCAGCACCTTACCTTCACGCAACGACTTGCGCTGGAGGTGCACGACCAACTCGGGATGGTCGCGTTCCAGCGTCTCCGCCAGCCCCTTGGAGATGAGCTTGGTGTGCTGGTAGTCGACCGATCGATTGAGCGGGGCATAAATTTGAAGGCCCTTGGACCCGGACGTCTTGCAGAAGGCGACCATATTCTTGCCCGCAAACCATTCTCTCAACCAGATGGCCACCTGGCAGCACTCAACGATGGTCGCGGGCGAGCCCGGATCCAGATCAAAGACCAGCGCGGATGGCTCTTCCATCTTTTGCCGATGGGAGAGCGAGGTGTGAAGCTCAATGGTTCCCAATTGGGCGATCCAGACCAGGGTGGGTAGGTCCTGGGCCATGCAGTAGAACATGACGCGCGCGTTTCCCCCGCTCCAGACCCGGGCCGTGTCGACCCAGGGCGGGCGATGCTTGGGACAGTTCTTTTCGTAGAACATCTGTCCGCCGACGCCATCTGGATAGCGCTTGAGAGTCAGCGGTCGGTCCCGGAGGTGGGGCAGTAAGAAGGGGGCGATGCGGGTGTAGTAGTCGATCATCTGGCCCTTGGTGAAGCCGGTGTCGGGCCATAGCACCTTGTCCAGGCTGCTCAAACGCAAGGTCCGGTCCTCGACCTGGACCTCTACGCCCTCGGCGGCGGTCATGAGCGCGGAACCTCGCGCACGACCGACCGGGGCGGCTTGTCGAGCCTCAGGCCCTTGAACGTCGGCGCTCGCAGGCGTCCCGCTCGAGTCCACTCCGCGAACTCCACCTCCGCCACCAGGATCGGCTCCACGTGATGGGCCGATCGAGGGACGCCTCCCCCTGCGAAGGGTGTCGCGCTCCTCTCCAGCGGTTGCAGCCGCCGGCTCAGGTCCGCCAGAGCAGCCTCTGTCAAGCCAGCCCCGACCTTTCCGGCATAGACCAGATGATGACCGTCCCAATAACCCATCAGTAGGGCCCCCGGCACACCTGAGCGACCTCCCTCACCCTCCGTCCAGCCTCCCACCACCAGCTCCTGGCGAAGTCGATACTTAATCTTGAGCCAGCTCCCGCTGCGCAGGCCCTCCTCGTAGGGTGAGTCGATCAGCTTGGCCATGATCCCCTCCATCCCCGCCACTCTGCCCGCCTCGAGCATGGTGTGGCCATCGGCCACCACGTGCTCGGGGGTGTGCCAGTTCGGGCCCTCCAGGGCGAGTTCGACGAGGCGCGACCTCCGTTCCAAATATGGAAGTCGGCGCAGATCCCGTCCCTCGGTGTAGAGGATGTCGAAGATCATCAGGAAGACGGGGATCTGGCGCCGCACGCGCTCGACGGCAGCCGGTGAAGCCAGGCCCATGCGCTGCTGCACGAGTTCGAATCGGGGCACGCCCGAAGGGTCGATGGCGACGATCTCGCCGTCCAGCACCACCGCGGTCGAGCCCAGCGCCCGAGCCAGGGCCCGCAGTTCGGGATAGCGCGCGGTGACGTCCTCCCCTCGGCGGGACTGGATTCGAATCGTGCCGCCCTCACAGAAGACGATGGCTCGAAGGCCATCCCACTTGAATTCGTAGGCCCATCGCGCCTGATCCGGCGGGAGGGTGGCGGCGAGCTGGGCCAGCATCGGATCGATCACTTTCGGCAGGGGCACCCGGAGCGGATCCTGAGGAGGGTCCATGCGGTGGATCATCCAATTCTTGCCCCCCGTCTGAAAGAGAACATAGCGCCCGTCGATGCGATCGCCGTGGAGGGTGACCATGACCTCCGGCTTCCGCCCCTCCAATCGCCATTTATGCGTCTCATAGTCGCCCCGGTCCCAGATTCGAACCTCACCCGCACCGTAGCTTCCATCCGGGATTCGCCCCTCAAAGGAGCCGTACTCGAGAGGGTGGTCCTCCACGTGGACGGCGAGATGATTGCGCCCCGGATCGGTCGGCATGCCCCTGGGAAGCGCCCACGACACCAGCACACCGTCCCGCTCCAGCCGGAAGTCCCAGTGCAGGCGCCGCGCGTGATGTTCTTGGACCACGAACCGCGGCCGATCGGATGCCTCGACCGGAACCGCCAACTCGCCCTGGGGTTCAACCGTGGTCCCAAAGTCACGCATGGATCGGTACTGGTCCAGATCGGCCCCGCTCACGTGTTTCAACGTAACGCGCAACCCTCCGCAGCGGCCCAACTCAACCCGCATCGGGTCGGTGTCGTCCCCATCGCCGGTGGGGCCCGCCGCAACCGATCTCGGACGCCAATTTAACCGGCCCGGTTGGGGCCGGGGCCCGCCTCGGGCAAGCTTGATCTCGATCACAAACAAGGAGGTCGGAGTCATGTCCCCACAGGCGGTTCAACCCATCCAGGACCTGCTCAACGCCTGGGTGCTGGCCGGCCAGGCGTTAGTCGGATCGATCGGCGCTCTGGCCTTCGTGGCCGCGTTCTTGTGGCGCATGACGGCGGTGGACGCGAGATCGGTGCTGGAGGCCAAGCAGTGGATCCATAGGATCGTGGTGGGCACGATCGGGGTCGAAATGGCCGGCACCCTGGTCCACATCCTGACCAGTTCGCTCGCTTCCCACTGACCATCCACTGACATCCGATGGACGTTCTGAACCAGATTCTGGGCAGCCTGGCAGCGATCAGGCAGGCGGTCGACCTAGGCGGTGCGTTGAGCCACGCGGTGCACGGCGGCGTGGCCCCGCTCTCAAACCTCCTCTCCGACTTCCTCGCGACGACCGCCAACCCGGTCAGTGGAGGGCCCTTCATCGGAATCGCCCCGATCGCCCGCCTGGAGCCCCTGGCAGAGTTGGCGGCGGACGCCGGCCTCAGCCTGGTCCTGCTCCTGGTCTTCGCCGGCCTGATCTGGCGCCCCCTGGCTGGGGGTGCCCACAGCCCGGCCCGGATACTGCCGCGATTTCTGGTCGCCATCATTCTTGTCAATACCGGGCCAACCCTGGTCCAGTCTGCCGTCGACGCCAGCAACGTCGTCAGCCAGGTGACATGGGGGGCGGCACTCTCGGCCCAATGGGGACAGGTGCTGCCGCACCTCTCCTACGATCCGGGCCAACCCTATCTGTCGGTACTGGTGGGGCTGGGCCTGTTCGTCGGTTTCGTCGCGCTGGGGGCGGCATTGATCATCCGATTCGCGGTGCTAGGGGTCCTCGCCATCCTCTGTCCCATCGCCGCTCTTCTGCTGGTCCTCCCCGAGACCCAGCACTATGCCCGGCTCTGGTCGTCTCTCTTCGTCAGCACCCTGCTGATGCAACCGGTGCAGCTGCTGATTCTGGGCATTGGTTTTGAGTTGGACCAGGGCTTCGCCTCGCCAATCGGGCACATCTTTGCCCTGGCCGCGCTGTGGATGACGATGAAGGTCCCTTCGCTGCTGCGATCGGGGGCGTTCCTTCGCCCCCAGCTGGGTCGCTGAAGGAATTCGATGACGGCAGTGAAGGTGATCGGAATTGGCCTCGTCTTGGGCGCCGCCGCCCTGACCAGCCACCCTCTGCTCGGGAGCGGCGGCGGCGCCCTGCTGGCACCCCTGGCGTCGGCGGTGCTGACCCAACCCTTTGGATGCACCGATCTGGTCATCGAGCCGGCCGATCCCAGCTGCCCGGGTGGGCACTTTCATTCCGGGGTCGACCTCGCCGCGCCCACCGGGTCGCCCGTCCTATCGGCCATAGAGGGCACCGTCCAAGTGGGCCACGACCCCGGTGGCTACGGCCTCTTCGTCGTCATCGATGGTGGTCAGGGGCTGTCAACTCTGTACGGTCACCTCTCCGCGGTCGACGTGCGCTCGGGCCTCTGGGTTGCCGCCGGCATCCAAATTGGGACCGTGGGTGCCAGCGGGCTCGCCACCGGCCCCCACCTGCACTTCGAGGTCCGCCGCCAGGGCCGGCCGGTGGACCCATCGCCGCTATTGCCGGCCGGATTCATCAAGGGGAGTGCCAGCTATGGTCAATAAGGTGATCTTGATTGGGCGGCTCACGGCCGAGCCGGAGCTTCGCATCACCTCCAGCGGCACGCGCGTCGCCAATATTCGGATCGCGGCCAACACTTTCGGAGGACGCGATGCCCAGGGTAACCGGCGGGAACACACCGAATTTGTGACCCTGGTTGTGTTCGGACGCCAGGCGGAGAATGCTGGGCGCTACCTCAGTCGCGGCCGCATGATCTACGCTGACGGCCGCCTTCAGAGTCGATCCTGGGCCGATGGGCAGGGCCAGACGCGCCAAGCGACCGAGGTCATGGTCGACCACCTCCAGTTTCTCTCCCCGCGCCAGACCGGGGAGCCATCCGTCCCCGCGGCTGATCGCCCGGCGCCGCCGCCGCTGACCGCATTGGATCCCGGAGCTAATCCGGCTCCGGTCAGGCGGTGAGCGCTGCCTCCGCCAATTCGAGTTGCCTGCGCGCCGCTTCCAGTTCGCGCCGAACCGCGTGCTCCTCAGCCTTCATGAGGAGATCGACAACCTTCTCCCAGCGTTCCTCGTCCGAGGAGAGAAGCGCCGCGCGCACCTGACCCATGGTCTGGGTGGCGAACACCAACCCGCCGCCCGGGTTGTCCAGAATCTGGGCCGCGAGGTGGATCTGGTGAACGGCCCACGTCCGCTCATCGGTGCCGGCGTAGAGAAGTGGACCCTTGGGACCGAGTACCTGCATCCCACAATGCTAATCAACCGCGCGCCGGCGGGCGGCGGCGGCGGCCAGTCGCGAAAGGGATTCCCCCTCCATCCGGTAGGTCGTCCAATCCTCGAGCGGGCTCGCTCCGAGGCCCTGGTAGAAGCCGATCGCGGTTCGGTTCGAGTTCAGCACCGACCACTCCAGTCGGGCCGCGCCGCGCTCTTCGCACAGACCGGCAAGGGCTTGCATGAGGGCCGTCCCCACCCCCCTGCTGCGCTGGTGAGGCAGAACGAACAAATCCTCAACGTAGATTCCTGGGCGGCCAAGGAAGGTTGAGATGCTGGTGAAGAAGATGGCCATGCCGACTGCCTCGGAACCCAGAGCCGCAATCAGTGCCTGGGCCCTGGCGTCTGGTCCGAAGAGCAGTTCGCCCAGGGCCGGTGCGTCGCCCCTGACCGCCGCCAACAGGGCCTCAAACTCGGCCAGCTGGGTGACCAGCGACCAGATGATCTCCATGTCATCGGACGTTGCCAGCCGGACCGACAGCGGCAACCGCTCAGGCGCCGCAGTCATCCACCCCCTTCCGGATCGCTGGCCCGTGCGGGAACGTCCTAGGTCTCCGGTCTCGAGTCGGCTTCTGGCGTCGTACTCCTGATGGCCGAGAACGCAAGCAGTCCGAGAAGAAAGCCGCCGTAGGCGCCGAAGGCTCCGAAGACGACCAGAATCGACACCAGGGCGCCGATCGAGTCGCCCCACAAGCGCTGATAGAGAAGCAGCCCGGCCAGCAGCAGGAGGACAAAGCCGGCCAGCCCGGAGCCCACGCCCACGACCGAGGCGGCGAGCCGGTTCTGACTCAACGCCGCCCCGCCGTACGAGCATTGTCACTTCGCCTGATCGATCCGGCCCGTTGTATCGGGCCATCGTCCAGGCCCCGGAAGTTCTCTCGAGACCACTCGGGGGGATCGCGTATGACCGCTTCTGCGCTCATGCCCACATCAAATCTCCACCAGCTCCAGATCCCGGGCCGCCCCTTCGAGCTGGCCAGAGTAGAGATGATTGAACATGAAGATGGTTGAGGGGTGGCGAGCCTGAAGGCCCGCTGCCTCCGCCCAGCTGGTGTGGCTGGGGACCGGCCCCGGTCCGGTCGCCTCGACGATGGCGATATCAGCTCCCTCGACCAACGCGTCCAGTGCCGACGTCATCTCCGAATCCCCCGCGTAGACCAGGACGCGGCCGCCGATGTGCAGCCGATAGCCCGTCCCCCCCTCGGATCCGTGGTCCAGCGTCCGACTCTCATAGGTCAGGCCCGCGGCCTGGCCGCGGGCGACGGCGTTCTGATAGCTGATCTGAAGTTGGGATCGCAGCTGTGGCCAATCGGCTCCCCAGGCCAGGGCCCCCAACTCCTCCACCTTTTTGTCCACCCCGGGTGGGCCCACCACCAGCAGGGGAGTGGGGGCGACGAAGATGCGGTGGAGCAGAAAGCTTGCCAGCCCGAGAAGGTGGTCGCCGTGAAAATGGGTCAGGAAGACCACTTCGATGGCCCCCGGATCAAGGCCCAGCTTGTGCATGTGGGGCAGGAGTGGCGCGCCCGCGTCGAGAAGTACGCGGCCGTCGACGACGACCGCGCCGTTGTAGCGTTCGAGCGAGAAGGCGGCGCCGGTACCGAGGAAGGCCAGTTTCATGTCGGTTGAGTTGCCAGGTCGGGCCCGATTGGGCTCCGTTTCAGGCCACGGTCACCTTTTCATTCAGGTAGACGTCTTGGATGGTGTGCAGCAGAGCGACGCCCTCGTCGGTGGGCCGCTGAAACACCTTCCGGCCTGAGATCAGGCCCATCCCGCCGGCGCGCTTGTTGACGACGGCGGTGGTGACCGCTTCGCGAACGTCCGATCCGCCCTTGGAGGCGCCCCCGGAGTTGATCAGGCCGGCTCGACCCATGTAGCAATTCGCGACCTGATAGCGCGTCAGGTCGATGGGGTGATCGCTGGTCAGCTTCGAATAGACCAACTCGGAGGTCTTGCCGAATTTGAGGGCGTTGAAGCCGCCGTTGGTCTCCGGGGCCTTCTGTTTGATGATGTCGGCCTCGATGCTCACGCCCAGGTGATTGGCCTGCCCGGTGAGGTCGGCGGCGACGTTGTAGTCCACCCCGTCGTGGTTGAAGGCCGGGTTGCGGAGATAGCACCAGAGCACGGTCGCCAGGCCCAGTTGGTGGGCCTGGTGGAAGGCACGCGAGACCTCGACTAGCTGGCGGCTTGACTGCTCGGACCCGAAGTAGATGGTGGCCCCGACGGCAACCGCTCCGAGTTCCCAGGCCTGACGCACGTCAGCGAACATGATCTGGTCGAACTCGTTGGGGTAGGTGAGCAGCTGATTGTGATTGAGCTTGGCGATGAACGGAATGCGATGCGCATAGCGGCGGGCCACCGAGCCCAGCACTCCGAGCGTGGAGGCGACCGCGTTGCAGTCGCCCTCCAGGGCCAGTTCCACGATTTTCGCGCCATCGAAGTAGTCGGGATTGGCGGCGAAGGAGGCGCCCGCGGAATGTTCGACGCCCTGGTCCACGGGCAGGATGGACAGGTACCCGGTTCCCGCCAGGCGGCCGTGGTCGTAGAGCGCTTGCATGCTTCGCAGAACCTGCGGATTGCGGTCGCTCTGCCCCATCACGCGATCCACAAAGTCGTGCCCGGGCAGGTGCAGCCGTTCTCTGGGTACGGTATGGCAATGATGGTCGAGCAGGTACCGCGCCTGGTCCCCCAGGATCTCCTCGATGCGGTCAAGCGACGTTCCAGAGGCGACAGCCATCGTTCCTCTCCTCAATAAGTCAGTGACCATGGTCTCCTCCATCCTGGAGCGACCGTGACGGTCTCGCCCGATGCTCACCAGGGTATGTCACCTGACTGGGTTTATAGTCCGTCGTCTCCCCCGGGGGTGGCTTTGGGACCCGATTTCTTTGCTCGCGACACCCTCCTCGTGGCCCATGATCTGATCGGAAAGATTTTGGTCCGGGGCGGCCCCCACGGATTCCGTTGGGGCCGCCTGATCGAGGTCGAGGCCTATCAGGGCCCTGAGGACCTGGCCGCGCACTCCTCGCGGGGGCTGACGCCACGCACCCGCACCATGTACGGGGCGCCCGGGCATGCCTACGTGTACCTGGTCTACGGCATTCACCATTGCCTCAACTTCGTTACCCGCGCGGCGGGGACCCCCCACGCCGTTCTGATCCGGGCTCTGGAGCCAGGCCCCGGTGTGGATCGCTGCTCGGGCCCGGGGCTGGTCTGCCGGGCCCTGGATATTGGTCTTGAGCTGAACGGCGTAGAGCTCCGCCCACCTCGGCTCTGGGTCGTCGACGACGGACAGCGGCCGGCGCGGGTCCGACAGTCGGTGCGGATCGGAGTCGACTACGCGGGAGAGTGGGCCGGCCGGCCCTGGCGGTACTTCGTGCCGCCGGCCCGGGAGGTGAGGCCTCGAGGCTCCCGCCCGCGCGCCGCTCAGCCGCCGAGTGAACCGCCCGAGAGCTGAACATCGGGAACGGGGGTTCGCCGCCGTCGGTAGAGGTCGTCGTCGGCGCGGTCGATGAGCTCGGAGGCGGACTCCTCGAGGTCGATCTCCGCCAGTCCGACGCTGAACGTCTGACCCGTGGAGCGCTGGAACTCCCCTGCGATCTCGGCCAGGACCCGGTTAGCTGCCCACAGGCCTGTCTCGGGCAGGATGCACACGAATTCATCCCCTCCCCAGCGGATGACCAGGTCGTAGGCACGCAGCCGGTTGCGCAGGATGCCGGCCACCTCTTTGATGAGTCCATCTCCGGCGGTGTGGCCGCTGGTGTCGTTCACGATCTTGAGCCGATCCAGATCGGCGAACGCGGCCACCAACCGAATGTCGCCAAAACGCCGCGCCCGGCTCATTTCCCGCTCGATCGCCTTCAGTCCCGGGATCCGGCGCAGGGCACCGGTCATCTCATCCACCGAGCCGGTGTCGACCAGGTACTGCAATCGGCGGTTGAGCACGTTCACATGGCTGGTGATGCGATCGGCCAAATCCGGGGTGACCGACGCCAGCTGGCGCGGATGCAGGCCCAGCATCCCGGCCAGTCGATCGCGTGAGGCACGCGCGGGAACGTTGCGACGCTCGGCAATCTCAGCCACGGCCACGCCCTCCGCACCGGACCCGACCGAGCAAGTTGCCGGTTCCCCCCTTTCGCAAAATGTCAACCCGGCCCGCAGTTGAGCCAGGTGAAACGCCCCGGCTGATATTAGGTGATGGCGCTGCGCTTGGAAATGGTGTATTTCAGGAGCCCGGCCGCATCTGGCGGTCGATGATGGTGGCCGTACCCAGGCCACCACCGACGCACATGGTCTCCAGGCCGACGCGCAGATCGCGGCGCTCGAGCTCGAAGAGGAGATCGTGCATGATGCGAGCGCCCGATCCGCCCAGGGGATGCCCGATGGCGATGGCGCCGCCGTTGACGTTGAGCTTCTTGGAGTCCGCCCCGGTCGCCGCCAGCCAGGCCAGGGGAACCGACGCGAAGGCCTCGTTGACCTCAAACAGATCTATTTCCGACAGCTCCAGCCCCGCCCGCTTCAGTACCGCCCGGGTGGCCGGAATTGGACCTTCCAGCATCAGCACCGGATCGCATCCGACCACCGCGCAGGCCGCGATGCGAGCCCGGGCGGGCAGGCCGAGCGCGGACGCGCGCTGGGACGACATGACCAGCACGGCTGCCGCCCCATCACTGATCTGAGATGAATTGCCGGCCGTGATGGAGTGAGCGGGATCAAAGGCCGGCCGCAACCGGGAGACCGCCTCCAAATTAACGTCGAAGCGGATGCCCTCATCCTGATCGAAGATTGCGTCATCGCCCGGTATTGGCATCGCCAGCAGCCTCGAGCGGTGCAGCCCGAGTTGCGCCGCCCGCGCCGCCCGCGTGTGGCTCTGGACGGCGAAGTCGTCCATCTGCGCACGCGAGATTGAATATTTGCGCGCCACCATCTCGGCGGCTATCCCCTGGTTCACGAGGTCGAAGCGCTCCATCAGCTCGGGCGGGTAGGGGCTGCCCGGACCGGCCATGGCATCCGCACCGATGGGAATTCTGGACATCGATTCGACTCCGCCCGCCAACACGATCTCGCAGGCCCCCGATTGGACCAGGCTGGCGGCCAGATGGATGGCCTGCTGGCTGGACCCGCATTGCGTGTCGATGGTGGTGGCGGCGGTTGCGATCGGGAGTCCGGCGGCGAGCCAGCCGTTGCGGCCGACGTTCATCGATTGCTCACCGATCTTGGTGACGCATCCCCAGATGACCTGCTCGACGGCCTCGGGCTCCACCCCGGAACGCGCCAAAACCGCGGTCATGACGGCGGCGCTGAGCAGTGCCGGGTGGACATCCTTCAGCCTCCCGTTGCGCTTCCCGATTGGTGTTCGGATCGAGTCGACTATCACCGCGTCACGCACAACCGTCCCCCCTCATAGACCCCGCCTTGGTTGAATGCTGCGCTTGTGACCCGGTGCCGACCAACCCCCTCGAGCGGACCTGCTCCACCGGCATCACCTACCGGCCGGGAACGTTGAAGACGGCGCCCCTCCTCACAATTCGCTCTCACCATGGTGGACCCTATTTGGCAGAGCCGGCGGTGTCGGTGAGAATTGTTTCGCCGCGGATCGCCGCCGCGTCGGTCCTGGAACTGCCCTGGCATCGCCTCGCGTACCACCCGCCCCGCACCCGGCCCGCCCCGGGCCACCCTCAAGCCGACGCGGCGGCTCGGTTCGGAGCGCTGTTGGCGTATACCTCCGGTTTCAGTACACAGATGAAGGGAAGGTTGCGATGGAGCTCGCGGTAATCGAGCCCATACCCCACCACGTAGTCGTTGGGAATCTGAAAGCCAACGTATTTGGCCTGAACCTCGGCGATTCGTCGCCAGGGCCGATCCAGGAGCGTGACCACCTCCAGCGACGCGGGTGACCGGGCGCGCAGGCTGCCCAGGACGTAATCGAGTGTCAGCCCGGTGTTGATGATGTCCTCGACCAGAACGACATGACGTCCGGCGATTGGATAGTCGATGTCCCGCCGGATGGCCACCTTGCCGCCATCGGCGATGCCGTCCAGCAGCGAATAGCGCTTCACATCCACGTAATCGATGGCCATGGGAACGGTGATCTGACGCACCAGATCGGCCATGAAGAAGGTCACCCCCTTGAGGACTCCGACCACGACCAGAGACTGGTCGCGGTAGTCTCGGGAGATCTCAGCGGCCAGATCCCGAATCCTTCCCTGCAACTCCGAGGGCGAGACCAGCACGCGTTGGATCTCCACGTCTCGGAGGTGCTGGAGGTCGGCGTGGGCGTAGCCCGACTGGGCCAGCAACTGTTCGTAGTCCTTCCGATAAACGAGCTGAATCTGGACGCTCGGATAAAGTTCACGTAAGCGGCGTAGTTTCCGATTCTTGGGCGTGACCAGGCTCTGCTTCATGGTTGTCAACTCGACGTAAAGGTCTTGGTCGGGCAGGTAGAAGTCGGGCGTGAGCATCTCCGATATTCGGCCCTGATCCCAGCCAATGGGGAAGGCAAGCGGCTCGTACACCCAACGGATACGGTAGTAGTCGAGGAAGCGGGCGAACTCGAATTCGGAGGGGTGGACGAAATGCACTCGCGTGTGGGGTGGACCTGACCGACTGATCAGGCGCGAACGCTGCCTGATCGGACGCGGCCACGCTGCGGGAGCGTGGGCAGAGGCCGAAGCGGACTTCACCAAGGGGCTCTTCCCATCTTAGAGCAGGGGCGGCGGCCGGGCGCGATCAGCTCGAGGCGCTGGCACCGGGGTGAGGCGTGGGCGAGGCCTTGGCCGACGGTGAGCCGGTCTGCCCCGAATTCTCCAACTGTTGGATCTGAACCAGCAACGCGCTGACCTGTTGCATCTCGCTGGCGTAGGTGGCGAGGTCGCCCTGCTTGAGCGCGCTCTGGGCGCTGTCGTAATGGGTCAGGGCCTGCGAGACGAGGCTCTGCAGCGCGGGCGACGCGGGCGTCGGCGATGCTGTGGGCGGCGGTGAAGGAGTCGAAGGGGTGCCTCCGGAGCCGGTCACTGGCGGCACCGACGTCGCCTCCCCGACCAATTGGGCCAGGGCCGCGTTGAGCGTGTCCTGGTAGGCGACCGGAGTTTGTCCGGTGGAATCGGCCAGGATGACCTTCTTCAACTCGGGCAGACCTCCGGTCTGGGCACCGGTGCTGACCGCCTTCAGGTACCAGGGCTGAAAGTAGAGGAATGACCCGCCGACGGGGACCACGAGGAGGTTGCCCTTGATGACCGACGATCCATTCTGGTTGAGCAGGGAGTAGTCGCGGGAGATGGCGGGAGTGTTGCTGATGCGATTCAGCACCTGCTGGGGGCCGAGGACGACCTTGTCCTTGGGCAGGATGTAGGACACCATTTGACCGTAATGACTGGGATCGTTGCGAACCGCCAGCCAGCTGACCAGGTTCTGCTTGTTGATCGGCGTGAAGGGCAGTATCTGCAGGTACTCAGCCTGGCTTTCGCCCGGTAGCCGCATCTCGACGTAGTAGGGCGAGAGCGGCAGATCCCACACGTCCTCGCGGTTGTAGAGAACGGACGGATTGGAAATGTGGTAGGTGGCGTAGGTTCGGGCCTGGATGGCGAAGAGGTGCTCGGGCACCCGCAGGTGAGCGCGCAGGTCGGAGGGGATGGTCGAAAGCGGCCGGAAGAGTTCGGGGAAGGCGGCCTGGTAGGCGCGAATGATCGGGTCGGACGAATCCGCGATGTAGAAGGTGGCGCCACCCGAATAGGCGTCGATGACCACCTTGACCGAGTTCCGGATGTAGTTCTCACCGTAGACGTCGGGCTGCGAGTAGGGGTAGGTGGAGGCGGAGGTGTAGGCGTCCACGATCCAGTACAGCCGACCCTTGGAGACCACCACGTAGGGGTTGGAATCCACCGTCAGGAAGGGGGCGATCTCCGAAACGCGGCTCAGGATGTTGCGCCGAAAGAGGATTTGGGTGCGGTTTTGAATTTGGTCTGAGATGAGCAGGTTGAAGTCGCCGGTGCGCAGCGACCAGAGCGCTCGGTTGAAGGATGTCATCGGCACTCCCTGGGTGCCCTGGTAGGTGTTGTGGGCGTTCCCGGAACCTTGTGGGAAGTCGAACTCAGCCTGCGCCGAGGGGGCGAGAACGTAGTCGTTGGTGAGTTGGCCGAAGTAGACCTGGGGCACCGTCACCTTCAGCGGCCCGGTGGTGGGGATGTCGCTGGCGATGTAGTCCGGCAGTCCTTCCCCGACCACGGCCGACACGGGGCTGGCCGCGACCGAGTATCCGTGTGTGTATACGAGCTTGCGATTGACCCAGCTCTGAGCCTGATCAGGCAGCTTGTTGGGGTCGAGTTCGCGGGCCGAAATTTCAACCTGGACGACCCTGCCGTTGATCGTGTATCGATCGAGATTGATGTTCTGGAAGCTGTAATAGGTCCGTAGCGACTGGAGCTGGCTGTAGGTGTCGAGGATCTCGCTGTTGTCCCACAGGCGCAGGTTTTGGATGGTCACCGAATCGTTGGCGATGGCAGCCGGGGTCAGCGGCGAGGAGCCGTCGTAGTTCTGCGTCACGACGTTGTCGAGCCCGAAGGCGCGGCGCGTGAAGCTGATCTCGCGGCTGATATATGGCGCTTCAACCGACAGTTCCGAGGGCTGCACGACCAGCCGCTGCACCAGTTGCGGATAGATGCCGGTGATCACGCTGGCCCCGATCCAAACGCCGAACGCGGCCAGGATCAAGCCCCGCCGCCGCAGTCCCACATTGACGGCCAGCAGGATTGTCATCAGTCCCAGCACCACGACCCGAATCGTCTGAACCGAGACGCCGGCGTTGACGTCGGCGTAGCCGGCGCCGTAGACGACCGAATCGTGCCCGAAGAGCAGGTCGAAGCGGTCGAGCCATGCTCCCACGCCAAAGCCGAACAGAAGGATGGCTGCGAGGACCGAGAGGTGCGCCACGGCGCTACGGCTGAAGTCGAGGGTGAAGGCTTCCTGGCGCCACGCGTACAGAACCGCCACGGCGATCCCGGTCAGGAAAACCAGACCCAGCACCCATCCCAAGACCACGTGCAGAAACGGCAATTGCAGGATGTAGAAGGAGACGTCGAGGTGGAAGAGGGGGTCGGTCACACCCGCCGAGTTCGCGTGCATGAACAGAACCAGATCGGTCCACCGGACCCCGGCACTGCTGGAGAGCAGCAGGGCGATGATTATCGAACCCGCCAGCCCCAACGCCCACGTCCCCCTGGATACGGTCCGGGCCCGGACGCCGACGGTGCGCAGGCGGGGCCCGACACGGAGGTGGAGGGCGATCCAGATGTTGGTCATGCTGAAGATCAGGGCCACCACAAAGCTGACCCCGACCAGAGCCGCTTGGAGGCCCAGCCGGGTCAGGTACACCTGCCGCAGGCCAAGGGCGGTGTACCACTGCGTCTCGGTGAGAATCCCAATCAGCGGTGCCGCTAAGAAAACCACCAGCAGGGCGACGACCAGGAAACCAATTCCGATCCAGAACCGCCGCGGCGGCCGCGGCAAATGGATGTTCGGCATGCCCTCGAATCGGAAGCCCTCGAACCCCTCAAACGGATCTCGGGGCGGGATGCGTCGGCTCATATTGGAGCCAGCTTAGTCGTTGCCGGCTTGAGTCAACCGGGCCACCAGGACCCAGACCCCCTCCCAGGACTCCCAAACCAACCTCCGGGGCCGGCTTAGTTAATTGGGGAGGAGGGAACCGCCCTCCCGGAACACCTCGCGAGCCTCAGGTCTGGAGGTTGGCGGGGTCGAGGAGATCCTCGTGGGCCCTGCCCACGGGTTGGCGCTGCTGCATGATCTCGATCAAGCGCTTGCGGCCCTTGGGAGGGCCGATCATGATCGCGCCCACGAGCCGGTCCTCGATGAAGAAGAGCTGGCGATAGAACTTCTCCTCGAAGGAGAAGGTTCGCACCGACTCCATCCCCGGCTGAACGTCTGGGGTGACGCCCATCACCGCCATGGTGGAGCCGAACATGGTGGTGGTGTAGGTGGGTACGTCGAAGAAGTCCTCCTCCGCCCCGGCCAGGTTGTGAGCCACCACCTTGCCGTGGGCCATGGCATTGTCCCAGGTCCCCATCTGGTTGTGCTTCTCCAGCATCAGGTCGTGGAAGACGGCGATGTCGCCGGCCGCGTAGATATTGGGCACGTTGGTGCGAAGCTTGGCGTCGGTCACCACCCCGCGCCGCAATTCGACCCCCGTCCCGGCCAGCGGTTCGGTGTAGTAATCGAGCCCCACTCCATAGCAGAGGGTGTCGAAATCGACATCCCGACCCGTCGCGGTGATCGCACAGTAGCCCTTCCCGTTGCTGCGGATGGCGGTCACCTCGTCGTCGAGGATGAACTCCACCCCCATTTCCGCCCCCATCCGCCGGCAGAGTTCGCCTCCCTCCTGGTCCAGGATGTAGCGCAGAAATCGTGGTCCGCGCATCATCCAGGTGACCCGCTTGCCGCGGTGGATGATGCCCTCGGCCAGCTCATAGGCGATGAAGCTGGCGCCCATCACCAGAACGTGTTCGGCCTCCTCCACCCGGTGGATGATCGCGCGCGTCTCATCCAGGGTCTGGAAGGCGTAGAGGTGCTCAATCTGGTCCGCACCCGGCCAGGGTGCCGGCTTGGGACGCCCACCGGTGGCAACGAGGAGCCCGTCATATGGGAATTCCTGTCCCCGATTGGTCCTCACCACCTGGTTTCGGGGGTCGATCTCGGTCGCCCAGGTTTCGAAATGGACGTCAAGGCCCTGATTGGCGTAGTCGTCGACACTCCGCATCAGGACCTTCTCCTCGCGCACCTGACCACGCAGGTAGCGCGGCAGGGCCACGCGGTTGTAGAGCGGATAGCGCTCGGCGGCGATCATTGTGATCTGGGATTCCGAATCGGTCTTGCGCAGCTCTTCGGCGCATGTCTGGCCGGCGATCCCGTTGCCGAGGATGACGTAACGGCTGCTCAAAGCTTCAATCGGTAGGCGCGCATGGACCAAGAATCATCGGCAAGATGGTAGCCGACCCCTCGAACCGACTCGGCGTTGGGGTGGTCGACAGGAGCGACCAGAGTGACCGACTTCAGGTTGCGCGCATCAGCCTCGTAGCGCAGACCGGTGAGCAATTCCTCCAGCGCGGCGTCGGAGCCGGCCGCGAATGTCACGCTGAGCCGGTCCTCGACTGGTTCGTGAAGGATGGCGATCGCCCACGGTGGTCCGGACTGTCGCAGCAGTCCCCCGCCCGCCAGCCGCCGAAGCAAGGTGAGGTCAAGGTCCAACACCGCCTGCCAGTCGGGGTTGATGCCTCGGTAGGCGGCGAGGGCGGGGTCCGCCGCCAGCGTCGGCCACAGGGCAGCGGCGTAGTCCTCGCTGACCAGCCGGGGAAGGTCTCCCCCCTCCAGGGCCGACGCCGTCCAAACCTGGGTCGTGCAGATGAGTTCGAAACCGTTGCTCTCGACGAGCGGTGCTGCGAGGTGGTCACCGGCCGTCACCAGGCGCATTTCGGCGAATCCCTGGTCGCGAGCCGACTCGAGCGCCGAGAGCAGCATCGCCCGGGCGATGCCGCGCCGGCGCTGTGCCGCCGCCACTCGCAGGCCCTCGTAAAACACGAGGCCGGGAGCGATCGGCCGCAGCCGGTGCACCGCCACCACCTGCCCGTCCAGCTCGCCGACCTGGAAGACGGACTGGGGATCCGCTAGCCACCTGTCGAAGACCGAGGGCAGGTAATCGTGTCCCTCCCAAACCCCCCGGCAAACGTCTTCGACGGCGCTCCGGTCGGCCAGTCGGGCGGCGCGCAGGCTCACCCCCTCGGCCGCCAATGAAGCACCCCCGTCACGTTGTCGCCGCTCTGATAGACCAGCCCGCCCGTGGACGGCTCAACGACCAGCGAAGATTCCAGGAATGCCCTCCCCTGCTCTGGGTTCCAGTCTCTTCCCACTCTCCCGCGGCAATCGGCGAGGGCCGATTCGAGGTCGGGCCAGCGATACGTAGCCGACTGTCGCCACAGGATCAGGTCGGGTTCGATCCCGATTTGGCGGAGCAGCATGTAGCAATCGCTGAGGCGGGGCTCGCGAACCCGCGCTCGGGGCACTATCGCCTCAGCCGGGTGGGCATTGGCGGAGTCGCGCAGGGCTATGAACACGCGCTCGCGCCCGCCCGCCTCCAAACGTTTGATGAAGGGCACCACTTCCGCAATTGGATAGAGCACGTGGGCGCAGAGCAACAGATCCGCCCGCGCCGGATCCGAATCCTCGAGGGTGCTGGCGATGACCGTGATGTTGGGCCGGTCCGGGATGCGCTCCCACATCAACTGTTCCGGCTCGATGGCCGTCACCCAGGCCAGCCGCTCGGCCAGCGGAGCAGCATAGCGGCCCGTACCCGCGCCCACATCGAGCAGTGACTTGTGGGGGGAGAGCCACGGCTCCAAGAAGGTCATGAGGTGGTCACCCTCCTCCGCCCGAGTTGGATAGGTGGCTGCTCGCTGGGCCCAGAAATCGGTTTGCGGCGCGTCGCTGATCTGGGCCGCTCGGGCCACCACCAAATCGCGCCAGTGGCTGACCCAGTCGACGTCCGTGATCGGGTCCACGGCACCGATTCTACGGGCCGAAGGCGACTCCCCTAGCCGTGGCCAGGACCTTAGACTGCGGGTCGTGCAACCAGCATCCGACGGTGAGTTCAGCGCCTCCCAGCGCACCGCCCTCAAGCCCTATTTCACCAACCTCGACGGGCCTGTTTTTTGCCTCCTGAACATGCCCGAGGTGGTCAAGGGAGCCCTCTTCAGCCGCTATTCAAGAACCGAAAAGAGCCTGCGCCGCGTGTTGTTGGACGAATTCCTTGACCGGGTCGTCCCGCCCTCTGCGGTCGGCGAGGGAGTTGGCGCCGAATCGGCGGTTGCCAGCGATCGAGCCGAAGAGTTCTACGAGCGCATTCTGGTTGGTTACGGCGATGACTCGGTGGCGGAATTGGCCGGAGCCCACCTGGCCCTGGAGCGCGTCAGCACCCTGGCTGCCAAGAGCCTGGAAGATTCCCGCATCGGCCTCTCGCCGCTCGAGAAATCCACCCGCTACGTCCGCTTTGATCGTCCAGGCGCGGACGGCAAGGCACTCTATTACCGGGGACCAGAATTGAACCACCCCGGCTACGAGCCGGCTATGGGTGAACTGTTCGCCACCTACTCCGGGCTCCTGGAGCCTCTCACCGAAACCATTCGCGGCCAGCACCCGCGGCGGACTGATGAAAGCGAGAGGGCCTGGAAGTCGGCCACCCGGGCCAAGGCGCTGGATCTGCTCCGCGGCCTGCTGCCCGCCGCTACCCAGACTAACCTCGGACTCTTCGGCAACGGCCGGGCCTTCGAATACCTGATCACCAAGATGTCGGCGCACGAGTTGCCGGAGTGTCGCCGACTGGCCGTCGACATGCACCGCGAACTGTCGCTGGTCATCCCGACTTTCGTCAGGCGATCCCTCGATGCCGGTCACGGTCGTCTGGCCGCCGCCCGCATGGTCCGCGTTCGCGAGGAGCTCGCAGGCCTGGCTCCGGCCCCGACCCCGGTGCCGGCGGAAGTTGGGGTGCGGTTGGTGGAATTTGATCCCGAGGCTGAAGCGAAGGTGGTGGCGGCCGCCCTCTTCCCCCATTCGGACCTGCCGCTGCTCGACCTGGCGTGGCGGGATGTGAACTCGGATCGGGTCCTAGAGGCATTGCTGGGCGGGCGCGAGAACCGGCGCCAACGCCCGCCCCGTGCCCTCGAGCACGCCACCTACACGTTCGAGATTGTGGCCAATTTCGCTGCCTACCGCGATCTGCAGCGGCACCGGATGCTGACCCAGGATCGGCAGCTTCTGGGTACAGAACTCGGATACGACGTCCCCGACCTGATCCGGACCCACGGTATGGAGGTCAAGTTCCGCTCCGCCATCGAAGGAGCGGCGAGGGCGCAGCGCAGCCTGGCCTCGTCGGCGGGCCGGGAGCTGGCCCAGTACGCGGTTCCCCTCGCCTTCCGGTTGCGCTGGTATGTGCGTGCCAATCTGCGTGAGATCTATCACCTGTGTGAGCTACGCACCGCGCCTCAGGGCCACGTCGATTACCGGTCCCTCGCGCAGCGGATTTTTCGTTGCGTGGAGGAGGTCCATCCTCGCCTAACCGTCCATGCCGACTTCGTCGACATGGGCCCGGGCGACGAGCTGGAACGTCGCGCCTCGGAAATGCGGTTGGATCAAAAGCGTGCCGCGGTGGGCCGGAGCTCCGAACCCCGAGCGTGAGCTTCGCTTCCTACGGGTTGCATGGCCCTCAACCGGGTTCGGCGTTCTGTGCGATCCTGAAGCGCGGAATTCATAGTTATCCACTGAGCCAACCATGATTTCTTCCTCTCCGCCCTCGAGCCTGCAACCGGAGTCGGACGAGTCCGACGCTTGGCGGACGGCTCAAGCCCAGTTCGATCAGGCGGCCGCCGTGATTGGCCTGGAGCCTGAGATGAAACAGATTCTTCGCGAGGCCCAGCGCGAGTTCACGTGTCATTTTCCGGTCGAGATGGATGGCGGCAGCGTCGAAGTGTTCACCGGCTACCGGGTGCAGCACAACATCAATCGAGGGCCGGCCAAGGGCGGGCTGCGCTACCACCAGGACGTCTCCCTGGGCGAGGTCAAAGCACTGGCCATGTTGATGACCTGGAAATGCGCCATTGTCAACATTCCATTCGGGGGTGCCAAGGGTGCGGTGATCGTGGATCCGCGGCGGCTGAGCCGTCGCGAGCTGGAGAAGCTGACCCGCCGCTTCGCGACCGAGATATCGGTCCTGGTTGGGCCTGACCGAGACATCCCCGCACCGGACGTCAACACCGACGGCCAGATCATGGCCTGGTTCATGGACACCATCAGCATGCACCGCGGTTATTCGGTTCCGGCCGCCGTCACCGGCAAGCCGATTGAGGTCGGTGGGTCCCTTGGACGGTTGGAGGCGACCGGGCGCGGCGTCACCATCTGCACGCTGGCGGCGCTGGAGGAAATGGGGATCAGACCGCACCAGGCTCGGGTCGCGGTGCAGGGATTTGGGAACGTGGGCAGCGTCTCGGCGCGCCTTCTGGAGGAAGCCGGCTGTTCGGTGGTGGCGGTTTCGGATCAGTACGGCGGGGTTCACAGCCCGCTCGGCCTGTCCATTCGGAGCCTGACCCAGCACCACCGAAGCACGGGTCGGGTGGAGGGCTTCCCCGGGGCCCAGGCGATCGCCGCCGACGGTCCCCTGGGGGTTGACTGTGAGGTGTTGGTTCCGGCGGCGCTGGGCAATCAGCTCACGTCGCGCAATGCTTCCGCGGTCAGGGCGCGGTTGATCGTCGAAGCCGCCAACGGGCCCACCACGCCCGAGGCGGACGCCATATTCGAGGAGCGAGGCATCACGGTGGTGCCGGACATCCTCGCCAACGCGGGCGGCGTGACCGTCAGCTACTTCGAATGGGTGCAGGATCTGCAATCATTCTTCTGGTCCGAGCACGAGGTCAACCAAAAGTTGCAGGTCATTATTCAGCGAGCCTTTGGCGAGGTGGCCCGAGGTGCCAAAGAACGTGGCCTGTCGATGCGCATGGCGGCCTACGTCCAGGCCCTGAGCCGGGTGGCACAGGCCACACGCGATCGGGGGCTGTACCCATAGAACGTCCCGGGTGGGCGTGCGGGGCGAGCCGAATCGGATCCCTCGGCCGGCTCGATCGGACCGTCTTGGAGGCGCCGCGTTGACCGATCTTCTGGTTCACCTGGTCCGCGACTACGGGCTCCTGGCGGTGTTCGTCCTGATGGTCGCCGAGAGCTGCGGGCTGCCCTTCCCGAGCGAGATCATCATGCCCGTGGCGGGGCTCCTGGCTGCCGCCGGACACGTAAACCTTGGGCTGGCAGTCCTGATCGGAACCGCCGGCAACCTCTGTGGGTCGTTGCTCGCCTATTGGTTGGCGGCCCGGTTCGGGGAGCCCCTGCTGCTCGGCCCAGGCCGCAGAGTCGGGATTCGCCCGCATCACCTGGAGATCGCCGACGGCTGGTTTCAGCGTCACGGACTGTGGGCGGTGGGGGTGGGGCGGGTGCTACCGGTGGTTCGCACCTACATCTCATTTCCGGCCGGTTTGGCGCGGGTCGATCCGTTGGGATTTAGCCTCGCCACCGCTCTTGGAGCGCTGCCTTGGTGTGCCGCCCTGGGCGTCAGCGGCTACCTGCTGGGGGCCAACTATGATCGCGTCAGCGGTCCCGTGGGCCGAGTCGCCGTTGTATTCGCGGCAGCCCTGGTGCTGACCGTCGCGCTCTGGATGTGGCGGGGCCGGCGGCCAGACCCAAAGGACGCCTAGAGGGGGTCAGTCGGCGGGGCGGGTCACCGTCCTGGTCGCCGCCAGCGCCAACTTGGCCTGAGCCAGAGCGCCGCCGGTGTCCCCGGCCTCCTCCAGGACGCTGGCAAAGATGGTGTGGCAGCGCACCAGGTCGGACGGGCTGGCGAGGCGCTCGAAGGCCTCGATGGCTCGCTCAAAGTGCTCCGTGGCCGCCTCCAATTCGTTGCGTTTGGCGAGCAGACGCCCGGTCAGCATGATCGCGAGCGCCATTTCTCTCTCGTCATCCCCGTCTGCCGCGAGGGCTCTGGCTCGGGCCAGGGACCTCTCGGCCCCCCTCACGTCATCCCGCTTCAGCTCGATCTCGGCCATGGCCAGCAGCAGGCCGGTGACCTGGTCGGTGAGGCCCAACTTCTCAGCCCGCTCCAGCGCACGACCCAAACGCCCCTCGGCCTTTTCGTAGTGCTCGCGCCTCAACAGGGCTTCGCCCAATCTCGACTCCAGCCGGACGATTTGACGCTCCTGTCGCAGCAGCCGCCGCAACGCCACCGCCTGCTGCAGGTGCGCGCGGCCGCGGTCGCTGTCTCCCATGGTTTGGTAGCGCTCCCGCGCTCGCTCGTGGCGATCGGCCGCGACCTCCAGCTCGATCGTCCGCTCCGCTTCCCCCAGGGCCTGCTCAAAGAGGTCGATGGCCGCCTGCTCAGCCAGAGGTTGCGAACCGTGCTTGGCCTGCAGGGCGCGGAGGGAGGCCTCCACCAGGGGCTGCCTGATGGGCAACTGGCGCTCCTCCTCCAGGGCCTCTTCAATGAGGGGCTTGATCGAGCCGGCGCCGGATTTATCCAACTCCTCGATGATGCCCAGAAACGCCTCCGACGCCAGTTCGCGCTCCCCGATGTCGAGGAAGACGGCACGCCCCGCGTTGAGGTGATCGAGCGCATCGTGTCGGCCAAGCTGTGAGTAGGCCTGGCCCAGGAAGAGTCGAAGCCGGCCGGTACCCCACGGCGACAAGGGGAACGTCAGCAGTTCGGCCCCCAACTCGATGGCGCGCTGCGGCCTCCCGCTGAGGATCTGCAACTCGACCTCCTCCAGCTTGTCGATGAAGGCGCCTGCGGTGGCCATCCGGGGCGCGAGAAAGAACGACACCGGCTTTCCGGTCCGGCGCGCGATCAGGTCCAGCGTCGGCATCGAAGGCCGTGAACGACCCGACTCGACCAGGTGGATGGCCGCGCGGGTGACCTCGGTACCGGCCACCGCGGAAAGTGAAAGACCTGCCTCCTGCCTCGCCTGACGTGCGGATCCAGGCCGGATGTCGACTCCCTTCAGCCGTCCTTTGCGTTTGCTCACTCGCGCAGTTTAGACATGGGCGAGGCCTTCGCAAGCCTGGTTTAGGGACAACAGTTGACGGGAGCCGGCGAGATGGTGTTAACTTCACTGTCAATTACACGCACCCCAAGCGTGGTTTACTGGAGGGTTTCACCCCATGCGAAAGATTATTATTGCCATGTCGGTCGCGGCGGTGTCGGTGGTGGCGAGCGTGGCGTCCGTGTTCGCGGATGGCATCGCAGGCTGCTGCTGAGCCGCCCGGCGCCAGCGGGCTGAACCCGCCCTAAAGGTTTCCAATTGACGCGGGCAGGCGTAAACTGGCCGTGTGTCAACCGCTGTTGAAAACAAATTCAAGCGTGGCGTGGAAAGTTCGCGTCGAGGATCGCGCCGGGGACTTGTCATCAAGCCCGGCGCGGTCCTGCGTGCGCGGACTGAGGCGGGACTGTCCCTGGCGGAGGTGGCCGGCACCGAGGTCAGTCGGGTCGCCATCCACAGAATTGAGCGTGGGCATTCGCGCCCCACGATGCGGACCCTGGAGCTGATCGCGGAGCGGACAGGCAAGCCCATCACATGGTTTCTGGAGTCCCCCCTGTCCGAACTTCCCCCTGAATCGGGTTTGCTGGAATTGGAGCAACGGGTTCTGGATGAGCAGTTCGAATCTGCGGTGGAAGCAGCGGTGCTGCTGCTGGAGCGGCCGCTAGATCGAGCCACCACCGCTCAGGTCCGTCTTTTCATGGGCGAGGCGCTGGTCTGGCTGGGCCGATCGGGGCAGGCCCTGGACCTTCTGAGGACCGCTCGGATGGAGTTCGAGCGGTCAGGCGATCGGGTGCGGGAGGTCAGCGCCATGGATTGGGAGGCGATGGCCCTGTGCATGTTGCAGCGTCCGGAGGCTCTGGACCTCGCCCAGCGGGCGCTGGCGGCTTGTCGAGACCTGGAGGTGACCCCGGTCCCGATTGAGGTTCGGATCCTCTCCCACCTCGGATCGATCCATGTTCTGCGCCATGAGTGGGACGAGGCGGTCGAATCCTACGAGCAGGCCATCCAGCGCGCCGGCAGCATGCGGGATCTACGCCGCCTGGGTCTCATGTACGCAAACCTGGCCATCGCCTACGGATACGGTGGCCAACCGGAACGCGGCATCGGATACGCCCATCGCTCGCTGGCCTTACACGAGCTGCACCGGGATCGCCTGTCGCTGGCCAGGACCCAGAACAACATGGCCATGTTGTACCTGCAGCTGGGGCGGCTGGACGACGCCGATGCGGCGGCGCGGCAGGCCATCGACGGCTTCCTGGCCCTGGGGGTCGACAGCCAGCGGTCTCAGACCCTCCTCACCCAGGCGGAGATCAACCTGGCTCAGGGCAGACTACGAGATTGCTCCGAGCGGCTGGCGGAGGCCGAGGCGCTGTGCCTGGAATTGGATGAGCAACTCCCCCTGGCCGCCGTCCACGAGCTCCGAGCCCAGCTCCTGGCCGCTCGCGGCGACGCCGCGGGCAGCGACGCCGAGTTTCTGGCCGCCACCGCGGTGCTGGAGAGAGCCGGGTCCGCGGAACGGCTGGCCGCGTGTGCCGCGACTTTCGCCCGGGTGCTGCACGGTCGTGGCGAGCTGGCTGCGGCCTACACCTGGATGGAGCGGGCGCTGGTGTCCGGACGGCCACACCTCATTGAGCGGGAACGCTCGCTCAGGTATCTCACCGGCTAGGGCCCGGCGGGGAGTTGGATTTGAGCCTGCTGATCGGAAGCGAAGAGGCGGCCTGGTCGCCACCGGCGGTGCGCCAGTTGGTGCTCGCCGTCGACGATCACAGCACCTTTCTCCAGCTCATCCGCATCTTCCTGGGCTCGGTGGACTGCGAGGTGATCACGGCCGAGAACGCCTTCGACGCCCTGGAGATCATCCGCCGCCGTCCGCCCGACCTCGTCGTCGCCGACGTCCACATGCCCGGCCCTAGCGGTCACGATTTGTGTCGGGCCATCAAGCAGGCTCCTGCCACCGCCCTCATTCCGGTGGTGTTGATCAGCTCCCGGATGGGGCCCCAGGAGACCATCGTCGCGCTTGAGTCGGGGGCTGACGACGTGCTTTCCAAGCCCCTGGTGCGGGCGGAGTTTCTGGCCCGAGTCCGCTCTCTCCTGCGCTTGAAGAAGATCCAGGACCGCCTCGATGACGTGGATCGGGTAATCGATGCCCTGGCTCGGGCCGCGGCCGCCAAGCAGGGTCAGAGCGCTGCCCACCTGGAGCGGGTGGGCCTGACGGCACGGGCCCTCGGCATGCGCTTTGGACTGTCGACCGAGGACCAGGCCAACCTCCACCGCGGCGGGCTGATTCACGACATCGGACAGATCTCGGTACCGGACGCGGTGCTCATGAAACCCGGGCCGCTGAACGACGAGGAATGGGAGCTGATCAAGCGCCACCCAGCGGCCGGAGACGAGATCATCTCTCCCCTGCGTAGCACCGGAGCGCTGCGGGACATCGTCCGCGGCCACCATGAGCATTGGGACGGCTCCGGCTATCCGGACGGTCTCGCCGAAGAGCAGATCCCCTTACTGGCCCGCATCGTCTCCGTCGCTGACGCCTATGACTCGATGTGCTCGGACCGACCCTGGCGGTCGGCGCTTGCGCCCCGCTGCGCGACCTCGATCCTCCAGGCGGGGGCCGGTGAGATCTGGGACCCTGACGTGGTGGCGGTCATGACGCAGGACCTGATCGAATTTCACTCCCTGCTCAACACAAGGTAGCGAGGGGATCCGGCAGCTTCATCATCGGGCCCTTCCCGGGCCCCTTTTTTGCGGCGCCGCTCACAGCTCCCGGCTGCGCAGACTCCAGATCGCGATCAGGAGCACGACGCCGATCCAGACCAGCGCCCAGAGCAGGAAGAGCGGCGAGGCCGGCTCTGCGACCATGAATGGGTCGGCGGCGGCGGCCCGGCCTGCCTGCCTGCCCAGGGTCAGCAGGCTGGCCGGCTCCAGGGTCCAGACGGCTCCTCGCCAGAGGCCGTCGGTGGGTAGAAGCAGCCGCGAGATGACGCCCAGTTCGGTCAGGGGAGCGTTATTGAGGGCCAATCCGATACCGGAGACGATTCCCCCCACCCAGGCCATGAAATACCCGACCAGGGCGATGATGCCCGCGGTCATTCCGGCCATTCGAGTCGACAGGGTCAGGGCCAGAGTGAGCAAGATCAGGCCCTCGGCGCCGATGTAGCCGACCAGCTGCCAGGGATGGGGCGGCAGGTATCCGGTGGTGAAGTCGGCCACAAGGAGTTCCAGCCATCCCGCGCCACCGGCGTAGGCGATGGTCATGGCGGCCAGGCCGAGCCATTTGCCCAGCGCCCACTGTGCGCGCCCGATCGGCCGAGACAGGATGGACAGGGCCAACCCGGATTCGATGTCGCCGGAAATGGACGAGGCGGCGATCAGCACCGAGCTGAGAGCCAGGACGCCGGCAAACACGAAGTACATCAGAATCAGAACTTGGGACGTGATCGCACGCACCTGAACCACCCCGATCGGGGCGCCGTTGTCGGTGGCGGTCCAGAGCCGGTTGTATCCCCAGCCGGTGGTGGCGATGATGATCAGGGTCATCACTACCAGTGCGATCATCAGGCGGCGTCGTACCGTCTCCCAGGCCGTAAGCCGGGCGACGACGAAGAGGGGTCCGATCACAACTCGCCCAGCAGCTGCAGGAAGTGTTCCTCCAGGCTTTGGCGACGGGGTTCTACCGCGTAGATCCGCCCTCCCATGGCCACGATCCGCTCCACCGTGGTGGGTATCAACTCCGGATCCAGGTGATGGATTGTGATCCACTCCCCATCGTCGTCCTGGTCACCGGTCGGCGCCAGGCCGGCTCGTTCGGCGGGATTGAGTCCGGAGACTCGGAATCGACAATCGCCCTCGGCCAGCAGATCGTTCAGGGTGCCGGTTGAGATCACTCTCCCGTGGTCCACCATGGCAACCCGATCGCACACCATTTCGACCTCGGTCAGGAGGTGGGAGTTCAAGAACACCGAGGTTCCCCGATCGCGAAGTTGGCGGATGATCTGGCGCACGTCGTGGCGTCCGACCGGATCGAGGGCGCTGGTCGGCTCGTCGAGCAGGACCAGCTGGGGCGATCCGAGCAGAGCCACCGCCAGGCCCAGTCGCTGCTGCATCCCCTTGGAGAACGTACCCACCCGGTCATTGGCGCGCGCCCCCAGGTCTACGATTGCCAGCACGGCCCGGATCTCCTCCACCCAGGTTGGGCGATCGAGACCGGCGAGTTCGCAATGCACCCGCAGAACCTCCGCCGCGGAGAGCCAGGCCTGGTACCGGAAGAGTTCGGGAAGGTAGCCGACGTGGCGCCGCGAGCCGGGATCCGAGGGCGCCTTACCCAGGATCCAAGCCTCCCCCGACGTCTCTCGCACCAGGCCCAGGAGAAGTTTGACGGCGGTTGTCTTGCCGGCGCCGTTGGGCCCCAAGAAGCCGAACACCTCGCCCCTGGGGACGGTCATGCTGAGGCTGGCCAGAGCCGTCTTGCGACCGTAGACCTTGCTCAGACCGGTGGTGTGGATGGCGGGTGAGGCGTCGGCGGCGGTTCCCGCCGCCGTCACGCTCACCCGCTTCTCCAAGGGCGCGCTATCGAAGGGAGTTGGCCACGGCCAGGGCATCCGTCTCCGAGACGGTACCGGCGACCGCGTAGACGATCCCACCCTTGATCCATATCACGGCGCTACCAAGGCCAGTGTTGTCGCCCAGCGCGGTGGCGTCAACCCCTTGGACCTTGACCTGTTGGGCGCTGGCCATGTCGGCGGGAATCGGGATGGGCAGGTTCCCGATCGGATTATTGAGTGAATTGATGATGCTCCTGAGCTGCGGCGACAGGCCGGGCTGGGAGAGCAGTAGTCGCTTCAGCTGGGCTACGCTCATTCCGCTCGAGGACACCACCGGCGCCCTCGACTCGGCGACGGCCAGAAAGGGGCCCGCACTCAGAATGGATTGCTCCGCCGAGCTCGTGCTGCTGGAGGACCTGGCCGCGTTGAGCACCTGCCGCAAGTCTCCGTAGATCGCGGCCTCAGCGGGTCCAATGGTGACCTTCATAACCGACCCATCCGCACCGGCGGGAAAGGTCGGTACTGACCTGCCGGCCGCCTGAGCCGCCTGGCGCGCCTTGGCCTGGCTGAACGTGAAGTTCACGTCTGCCCGTGTGGTGGCACCGTAGCCGACCGGCTTACCGACCACCGCTGATGGCAGGTAACCGGGATTGATGAGGGGAAGTCCAGATTTCTGCGAGGCGGCCTGAGCGGTGTCCGCGGTCTCCAACTGAGGCCTGCCCGACCAATTCACGGTGCCATAGGTGGACAGGGCATCGAGGCCGGTGAGGGAGCCGGACTGAATCGCCAACGGAGCCACGTGCTGGGGGCTGAAGATGCTGGTGAGGCGGGCAGCCAAGGGGGGCGTGAAGGCGACCACCGAGACCAGAGCCGCGACCAGTGCGGCCGCCAGCACCGGGGCCTTCCAACCCAGGCCCGGTAGCGCGAAGCGGCGACGGACCGGTGGGGTCAAGCGCCGCCTGACGACGTTCAGGGCCGCCGCGGCGTCAACCGTCGAACCCTTCACGGCCATACGCCCCAGAACCTCGCGGGCCTCACCGGCGATGACCTGAAGGCGCTCCTGGCATCGAGGGCACGAGTCGAAGTGTTCGCGCATGGAGCCCGTCAGCGAGAACGGCTCGTCGTAGAGGCGCCGCAGGGCGCCCTCGTTAAGGTGCATCTTTCATCTCCTTCCGAAAGGCGATCTCCGCCCGTCGCAACAGGGTTCCGACAGAGTTCGGGCCGATCTGCATCGCCGCGCCGACCTCCACATAGCTGAGGCCGCTGTATCGCAGTGCCAAAATGGTGGCGACTCGATCTGGCAATCGGGCCAGCACTTTGCGCACCTCCCGCCGCTCGACGCTGGTCTCCACCAGCTGGCCCGGATCCGGGGCCAGGCGAACCTCGCCGACGGCATCGGCCAGTTCCCGACGCTCGCGCCGACGCCTTCCTCGGATGCGGTTGAGGGCCTTGTGGGCGGCGGCGGTATACAGCCACCGGGGCGCGAAGGTGGCGTTGGCGGGATGTTGGCGGTGAAAGTCGATGAAGACCTCCTGGGCCACGTCCTCCGCCTCAGATCGATCGGCCAGCACCCGGTGCGCGATTGCCACCACCTTGCCGTATTCCGCCAGGAAGAGACCGTCGAAGTCATCACCGTCGCTGCTCGGGGGTGGCATTCGGGGATAGGGAGGCTCGTCCGTCTCGGCGAGGTGCATCTTGGCCGTCATCGTCACATCAAACAGGGCACCAGCGCGGCTCCGCTTGTGACACGAGGGTGGCCGACCGCTAGGAACCGGCCTGAAGCGGCGAGGGGCGGTTGACACGCAGGAATTCGTCCTCGATCAGCTTGAAGTCCTTTTGGGGCAACTGATGAAGGTGCCCCTGAAAAGCCAGGGTCCAGTGTTCGGGTGGCCACTTGCGCACGTACTCCATCCGGTAGGCGAGCTCCCGGGCCAGGATCCAGACCGGTTCCTGGAGCACCTGGTCGGCGCGAATCCGGATGCGCCAGGGATAGACCTCATCTCTGCGCGCCGAGCGCCAGATCAGACTGCGTTCCTCGAACATGGAACTGGTCAGTGTCACCGTGGCCGAAAACGCCATGCGTCCTGTGACGTAGTACAGGAGGCGATCTCCCGACCGCATCTGCTCCACCCGCCGACGGTGCCGGGACTTGATGCCCTGCACCGAGAATCCGAGTTGCTGGCTCTTGCGGAAGTTCTCGGGAGAGCTCACCACCATCCAATACTGGGCTTGCCGAGAACCCTTCGAAGCCTTCCGCCGCCGGTTGCCGTGCTCACTGCGGGCGTTGGCTGGGCGTTCCGGCGGTGCGGCCTCTGCTGCTTCCATGGGGATGATGCTAGCGGCCGATCACCTCCAAAGCTGGCCCGTACCCCCCTCGGAACGACCTTGAGTCGGGAATCCGCGGGCCAGCACCGGCTCCACCGCGTTCAGAGCGATCGCCGGATCCAGTCAAGTCCGACCAGGGTTGTCTGGCCAGGCATCAGGGCCGATCCGGAATCACCGCCATCAGATTTCGAACCTGGGTCAGGTGCCCCAATTCATGCCTAGCCAGTTCAAAGCAGACCTCGGCGATGGAGGTCTCGCCTCGATCTTCGTCCTCGACCGTTCGCGTCCAGTCCTCCGCAGAAAAGCCCCGGAGCAAGTCCACGGTCCGGCGGCGGAGGCGGGCGAAGTCTTCCAATCGATCGCTCACGGGCCGATCGCCGTCCTCACTCAGGTTCCACTGCGTCACCCAACCAAGACGAATTGGGTGCGATTCACCGTGGCTCAGCCCGCGCAGCAGGCCATCCACGGCTGGCCCCGAATGAGTGAGGTGGATGATGACCTCTTCCAGGCTTGGAAAGCCGGGGCCATGGCGGTAGCCCAACTGAGCCCGATCGAGCCCGCCCACGAGGTCCCCCACCCGTTCGGGAACCGTCGAGAGGAGAACGATGAGGTCGTCGGGGGATGTTTGCGAGGGCGAGTCCATCTGTTGAGGGTAGTCGGTGGCTGGATGCGGGCATACTGGGACGATGGCCATCGCGACCGATCAGACCCATTGCGCGCGGTGTGGGGCGGTTCTGATGCCCGGCGCCGCCTACTGCGATCATTGCGGCGAGCGAACCCATCGGGCCAAGCGGCTGGTCCGAGCGGCCCTGCGCGTGGAGGTCCTGTTCGTGGGCCTGATGTTCGTGCTGGTCTTCGGGTTCGCCATGATCTACTACTTCCAGTAGGGACGGCACCGGCGCGCGGAACCGGGCACAGGTTGAGGGGCGGCCCGCCCTCACTGCTGGTATATCGCTCCCCCTTCCGCCTCGGTCTTGTTGAGTCGCTTGGTCAGGTGCAGGCCCTCCAGCACCAGCTCGGTCAAGGAGGCCCTGGTCGCGGGCTGGTCGGGCAGGTGGAGTCGTTTCAAGGCCCCTCCGAGTTCGTCGTTGGCGGCGAAACTCTGGGAGTAGCCGCTCGACGGCATACCGTCTCCCGCTTCAATCGTCGCGCCGGCGGCGAAATAGTCCAGCAATCGAGGGAATTGACCGGCTCCAAAGTGGCGACCGAACACCGCCGCCACGGCCGAGTTCTGAATGCGCTGCAGGACCTGCCCCTCCTTGCCCTCGTCCAGCGCCTCGATTTCGATCTTGCCCATCGTGGACGGAGCCAGGAACCGCAGGTCTGAGATCCGCGGCACGGCCAGATGCTCGCGCACCCGGAGGCAGCGCCGGATGGCGTTCGAAATGAGGTTCTCGTAATTCCCGATCGACATTCGCACCGAAACGCCCGAACTCTGGGCAATGCGCGGGCTGCGCCGCGCGAGATGGGTGATTTCAGCCACCACCTCCTTCATGAACGGGGGCACGTAGACCTCGACGCCGGCTGGAGGCGTGGCCGCCTCGGCTTCCATGATGGTGATTTCCTGCTCGATCTCCGAGGGGTAGTGGGTTCTCACCTGAGACCCGAATCGATCCTTGAGGGGGGTGATGATCCGGCCGCGGGCGGTGTAATCCTCAGGATTGGCAGACGCGACCACCATCAGGTCGAGGGGCATGCGCACCATGTAGCCGCGGATCTGGACGTCCTTTTCCTCCATCACATTGAGCAGCCCGACCTGAATCCGCTCGGCCAGGTCGGGGAGTTCGTTGATCCCGAAGATGCCCCGGTTGGCTCGAGGGATCAGCCCGAAGTGGATGGTGAGTTCGTCCGAGAGGTAGCGACCTTCGGCGACCTTGATCGGGTCGACCTCGCCGATCAGGTCGGCGATCGAGATGTCTGGCGTAGCCAGCTTCTCGGCGTAGCGGCGCTCCCGTCCCACCCAGGCCACCGCCGTGGCCTCGCCCTTTTCCCGCACCAGGTCGATGCATCGCTGGCAGATCGGCGCGTAGGGATGATCATTGATCTCGCACCCGGCCACGATCGGCGTTCGCTCATCGAGAAGACTCGCCAGCGCTCGCATCAATCGGCTCTTGGCCTGCCCGCGTTCTCCGAGCAGTATCACGTCGTGGCCGGCAATGATGGCGTTGGCCAGTTGTGGAAGCACGGTGTCGTCGTAGCCGACGATCCCGGGAAAGATGGTATCCCCGTGTTGCAATCCGTCCATCAGGTTGCGGCGGAGTTCTTCCTTAACCCCCTCTCGCTGGTGGCCGCTCGCGCGTAGCTCGCCGATGTTGGCCGCCAGGGACTGGCCCATGCAGCCAATATAGACTGCTCCGATGGGCGCCCCGCCGCCAACTTTACGAGCGCGCTTTGCCCAGGCGGCGGCTTTGGGACGGCCCCTGGTGGGAGGGCACCGCGGGAACCCGGCCCAACACCCAGAGAACACGCTGGCCGGATTTCGCTCCGCCATCGACCTCGGCGTGGACCTTATCGAATGCGATGTGCACATGTCCGCTGACGGCCGGTTGATCGTGATCCACGACCACACCCTGGACCGCACCACCGACGGCAGCGGCCTGGTGGCCAGTCACAGCGCGGCCGAACTGCGGCGCTTGGACGCCGGCGATGGGGAGCGCCTTCCGTTCTTATCCGAGGTCTGCGAGATGGCGCGAGGTCGGGTCGGGGTTTGCGTTGAGCTGAAGCAGCTACCAATCGCCTATCCCGAGCTGGAAGAGCGCGTCATCGACGAGCTGGCTCGGCAGGACGTGCTCGATGACACCGCCGTGATCTCGTTCTCGCATTCTTCGGTGGCGCGAATCAAGGGCCTTGAGCCGCGGATTCTGGGCGGCTTGTTGATGGTGTCGCGTCCCCTCGATCCGGCCGCCTTGATGATCGCCGCCCAAGCAGACCTCTTCTGTCCGCACTGGAGTGCCCTGGATTCCGAGGTCGTGAACTCCATTCACGCCGCCGGCGGCCGGGTCGGGACCTGGACGATCGATGACGCGCTGGCGCTGAGCTGGTGCGAGACCTGTCAACCGGATTCGATCTTCACCAACCAGCCCGCCCAGATGCTGGCCGAAATCGCCTCCCGCCCCGCGCCTCCGGCCTGATCGGCCCGCTCTCACGCTTGGATCTCGAACGGCCGGCCGCTGCCAAACCCTGGGCCGGGCGTCACCGATAAACTCCATTTGATGGGAAAGCGGCGCCAACAGATGCGGCAGGTGCGTCCGAAACAGGCGCAAGCGCCCCAGCCGGCGGTCGGCGATTCCAAGCGGCAGCGGGCGCGGTACGTCGCCTCCGGCGGCATTCTCCAGGGCTACTCCCCCGAGTTCGTCGTGCGCCTGGGCTACATCGGAGGGGCTGTGAGTCTGGCCTGCCTCGTGATTCTGGCGGTCCTGGTGGCGGTGCATCCCTGGGGCTGGCCGGTCGGAATCGTGGCCGGCATGGTCTGGCTCTTGCCAATCGCGTTCGTGGCCAGCTTCGTACTGCCCGGCTACCGCCTGGCACGCGCGGATCGGCGCGGGGAGCCGCGCATGGTCCAGGGCCAGCTGGTTGGAGCCAGTTCCCTCAGCACTTCCATCGGACTCGGCATGCTGATGGTCCGCACCCGCGGGGGCCAGGAGCAGTACCTGGTCGAGAGTAGCAAGCTGGCCAAGGTACCGGGTAACCAGGTCACGGTCATGTTGACGGTGACGCCTGCCCTGCGCCACGTGCGAAGCCTCGGCGTCATGGGGCAGCGCCTGGCGCCTCGGCCCGAACCGGCCGTGCCGGATGTGGTGAGGCGGCTGCGCTGGCTTCCCTTGATCACGCCCATCGGACTCTGCGTGGCCGCCATCATTGGTGTTGACGTGGTCGCCATGCTCCCGATTCTGACCAGCAGCGCCGGACTGCATGCGCTCTTGGCGGCGGTGGCGGGGGCGCTCTTGGGGGGGGCGGTTTTCGGGTCCTCCTACCTCTACCAGCGAGCCATGCAATCGCGGGTGGCGGCACTGATGCCGGGAGCGGCGGGTTGATGCAAAGCGAGGTACCGATCACGGCCGAGGGCCTGGCCGAGGTGGCCCGTGAACTCGATCATCTGGTCACTTTCAAGCGTCCTGACATCATCTCCAAGATCAAGGCGGCGCGTGAGCACGGAGACCTATCCGAGAACTTCGAATACCACGCTGCCCGCAACGACCAGTCATTTCTCGAAACCAGAATCAAGGAGCTTGAAAACATCGTTAAGAACCACGTCCTGATCGAGCGGGCGGAGAACTCCGACGCGGTCGGCATTCTGAGTACGGTCACCGTGTCTGAGGAGGGCGGTCCCGAGGAGACCTATCGCATCGTTGGTTCAGCTGAAGCTGATCCTGCTGGCGGGAGGATCAGTTCGGAATCTCCCATCGGCCGGGCTCTGATGGGGCACAAGGCGGGCGAGGAGGTCGAGGTCCTAACCCCCAACGGCGGCAGCTATCAACTCCGAATCGTCGCCTTTCACTGATTCGCGGCAACGGCGGCTGAGGCTCTGGCTGGAGGGGCAAGCGGCCGAATCGGCATTCCTGACCGATCCCGTCAGCGTCCAGTACCTGACCGGATTTTTCTGCCAGCCCCACGAACGGCTCATGGCCCTGGTCATGGGGCTGGCAGCGAGCGTGCTAATCGTGCCCGCCCTGGAAGTGGAGGCCGCCCGCGCCGCCGCGCCCGGCCTGGAGGTGAGGGGTTGGCGGGACGGCGACGATCTGGGTTCGCTGGTGGCGGGCCTGCTCGGGCGGCCGCGGACCCTGGCGGTGGAAAAGCGGCATCTGACGCTGGCCGCTGCCGACTCCCTGGCGATCTGGGTGGGCGCGGATCGGCTGATCGACGCCAGCCACCAGATCAGCGTCATGCGCCGGATCAAGGATGAGCACGAGGTCGCCTGTCTGGAGGCGGCGGCCCGCTTCACCGACGAGGTCTGGGGGTCGGTGCTGGCCCAGCTCGCTGCCGGACTAAGCGAGCGTGAGATCGCGGGCCTGGTTGCCGCTGAAGTCCACGCCCGCGGCTGCGAGGAGTCATTTCCGACCCTGGCCCAGAGCGGCCCCCACACCGCCCTCCCGCACCTGTCGCCGCAGGGCCGCCGTCTCGCCCGTGGTGATTTGGTCCTGCTTGATTTTGGCGCCGCCTGGAGGAGCTACAAAGCCGATCTAACCCGGATGGCCGTCGTCGGTGCTCCCAGCCGGACGGTCCTGGAGTTGCACGCCACCGTCTTGGCGGCTCACGACGCAGCCATCGTCGCCATCGCCCCCGGCGTGCGGGCAGGCGACGTCGATGAGGCGGCGCGGGCGGTGCTGCGGGACGCCGGCCGGGGAGATGAGTTCATCCATCGATTGGGCCACGGCCTCGGCCTCGAAGCGCACGAAGCGCCCGGCTTGGAGCCGGATTCGGAGCTGGTGCTCGAGCCCGGCATGGTCGTCACGGTGGAACCGGGTGCCTACCTGGTGGGCTGGGGCGGGGTGAGAATCGAGGACGACTTGCTGGTCACCGAAACCGGCTCGCGTCGCCTCACCAACTCGGATCCCGGTTTGGCTGTCATCGTCGGCGGGTAGGCTTCGCATCCATGGACCCCATCCCGCCGGACCCGAATCCCTTCCCCTTGGCGCCCGGGATGCGGCACACCCGGCAGCGCCAGCTGGTCTGGGACGCGGTGCGCCGGCTGGGCGGGCATTGCTCCGCCGAAGAGATAACCACTGAGATCCAAGCCGCGTTTCCGAACTTCTCCAAGAGCACGGTCTATCGCGCTCTGGAGGCGCTGTCGGCCTCCGGTGCTCTGCATGCGGTTCGGCTGGGCGACGGTCCTGTGCACTACGAGATCTCGTCCGAAGACCACCAGCACGCGATCTGCCAAATATGCTCGGGCATCCTGCACATCGAGCACGAGTTGGTGGCCGAGTTGGAACAACACCTGGAGGCTCTACACCACTTCCGACCGGTCCGGACGGACGTGGTGGTGACGGGAGTTTGCTCGGTCTGCGCGCGCGCCCTGCCGGGCTCCAAGACCCCAATCCCGCCCAAGCATCGGCGGACGCTCGAGCACATCCACCACCATCCCTAGCGTTGTTGCGAACTAGTCGCAAAACGGTATATGGTGGTGGTGAGGGTTGAAACGGTGCAAGGTCGTCGCCGGGGCCCGGTCCTCCCACAAGCCGCGGCGCCGCTTGAGCGCGAGTTGCGACCTGGTGGCAAGAGGGGTCGAGATTACAGGAGCGGCAGAGCATGTTGGGTCGAGTCTGGTCCGCTTTCGATCGAGGTGAGCGTCGGCGCTTGGGAGGCTTTTTCGGGCTCGTAGCGCTCCTCCATGTGGTCGGCTTTGGGCTGCTGATCTTTTTCGGGCTCTCACATCCGGAATTGATCGGGTTGGGTGGTCTGGCCTACACCTTCGGGCTGCGCCACGCTTTTGACGCCGACCACATTTCAGCCATCGACAACTCCACCCGCAAGCTGCTTCACGACGGCCGTAGACCTATGGGGGCGGGATTTTTCTTCTCCCTCGGGCACTCCACGGTGGTGCTCCTGATCGCGCTGGGCCTGGGCCTGGCCACGCAGTTGGTGGTCCACGACGTGGTTGGCTCGCGTGGGAGCCTGCACGTCGTGGGCGGTCTCATCGGCACCGGCGTCAGCGGTGTCTTCCTGATCGTCATCGGGTTGTTGAATCTGGCCGTCCTGGTCGACATCGTTCGGGTCTACACGAAGATGAAGTCGGGCCAGTACGATCGGGCCTCGTTGCGTCACGAGCTCGTCGCCGGTGGCCTCATGACGCGCCTGTTCGGCCGGCTCTTCCGGGTGGTGAGGCAGAGCTGGGATATGTACCCGATCGGATTCCTGTTCGGACTGGGGTTCGACACCGCATCGGAGGTCGCCCTGCTCGCCATCTCCGCGGGCGTCGCAGCTCGTGGCCTGTCGGTCGCAGCGGTGCTGGCGCTTCCGGTCGTCTTCGCCGCCGGAATGTCCCTCATGGATACCGCCGACGGGGCTTTCATGGCCAAGGCCTACTCGTGGGCCTTCTCCAGTCCGGTCCGCAAGGTTTTCTACAACCTGACCATCACCGGCCTTTCGGTGTTCGTGGCGCTGCTGGTGGGGGGCGTCGAGGTGGGCCAGATTGTGATCCGGACGACGGGGCTGCACGGTGGTGCCTTCGAGTTCATCTCCACCCTCGATTTGGGTTCGCTCGGATTCGTGATCGTGGGGGCTTTCATCCTGACCTGGGCGGTGGCGCTGACCATCTTTAAGTTGCGCCGCGTCGACGAGCGCTGGGGGAAGCTGGTCCCCGGGGAATAGAGCGAGGCGTCGCGCGCCCCGGCGCGGGACCGGAGTCAGGCGAAGTCGGTCAGATCGACCTCGGCCCGGTATACGCGTTGGGCGGGGCCGGTCTGGAAGAGGCAGCCGTCCAGATCCTGGCGAACCAGGAGTACTCCGCCCTCCATCTCCACCGCCAGCGACGGTTCGCACATCTGGAGGTGAATCAAGATGGCGCCGACGGCGGCGGCCGAGCTACCGCTGGCCTGGGTACGGCCGGCACCGCGCTCCCAGATCTCAATCCGGGCTCGATCGGGCGCCACCACCTGGACCAGTTGGACGTTGGTGCGGCGGGGCAGAAAGTTGGGGTGCCCCTCCAGCGCGGGGCCCAACTCCAGGCACCTCTGCACCGTCACCGGCTGATCGAAAACCACGCAGTGGGGGTTGCCAACGTCGACGGCGCGGCAGCGAGCAACGCCCGCCGCCGTGTCCAGGTGAAGCCAGCGGTCGGGACTGAAGTCGGCCTTGCCCATCGACACCTCACAAACGATCCCGTTCCCAGCACGGGCCTGGATCCGGACCTGGTTGACCCGGTCCCGGGTCGCGATCTCGAACTGATCGGGGGCCCCGTGCTCGAGCACCGCGTGGCAGGCGGCAATGCGCAGGCCGTTGCCGCTCTTCTCGGCTTCGGATCCGTCCGGGTTGAACACCCGAAGCGTCATCAGCGCCGGGTCAAAGAGCAGGAGCCCATCGGCGCCCAGCCCGGTATGACGGTCCAGCAGGCGGGGCAGGATGGGCACCAAGGCCGGCAGCCGGGAGGGATCGTCGACGACTAGGTAGTCGTTTCCCAGGGCCTGGTATTTGACCAGTCGCAACGGCTCTCCGGGCAGGTAACTGCAGTCAGGCGCCACGGCTCAATAGAATGACTGATACCATGCTGCGCTTGATCACCTGGCCCGCCCAGCGTCTGATCCAGCGCCCTGCCTGCTTCTGTTAAAGAACAGCGCGTAGGGCCCGGGCGATCCTTCGCCCACCCAATCCATCGACCCTAACCATTTTTGTGCATTTTTTGGGGGTGCTTCATTTCAGTGTCAAACGAATATTCCAATCCCGATTCCATGGTCTCGACCGAGTGGTTGGCGGCCCATCTGCACGATCCAGACCTGCGCCTGATCGAGGTTGACGTCAACCCGGCGCTGTATGCAGCTGGGCACATCGAGGGTGCTGCGGGCTGGGATTGGCACGTTGATCTTCAGGATCCGCAGCAGCGCGATCTGGCCAGCCGGGACGCTCTGGAGAGCAAGCTGGGCCAGAGCGGGGTGGGTCCGGACACCACGGTTCTGATCTACGGCGACAGTAATAACTGGTTTGCCGCCTACGCCTATTGGGCGCTCAAGTATTACGGCCTGGACAGCGTGAAGCTGGTCAACGGAGGCCGCACGAAGTGGGAGGCCGAAGGCCGGACCTACACCGCCGAGGCCCCCCACCTCCAGGCCACGTCCTTCAGGTTCCCGAATCCGGTCCGCGCCAATCTGCGGGCCTTTCGTGACTACGTGAAGTCCCAGATTGGAACCTCGGCGATCGTCGATGTGCGCTCACCGGCGGAGTTTTCGGGAGAACTGCTGGCCCCCGAGAACCTGCCCCAGGAAGGAGCCCAAAGAGGCGGTCACATTCCCACCGCAACCAACGTCCCCTGGTCCCAGGCGGTGCGTGAAGACGGAACCTTCAAAGGTGCCGACGAGCTACGCGCGCTCTACGGCGGCAAGGGAGTGGTCGCCGAGCGTCCGACCATCGCCTACTGCCGCATCGGCGAGCGATCGGCCCACACCTGGTTCGTGTTGACCGAATTGCTGGGTTACCCCGACGTCAGCAACTACGACGGATCCTGGACTGAATGGGGCAGCTCGGTCGGAGTTCCGATCGAGAAGTAGGAAACCTAGGACCGGGGGCGGATCGACTCCGCCCCCAGTCCCGGACCGCCTTGGGCGGTCACCACCTCTGGCGTGCGCACCGTAAGCTGGCAACCCGTGGTTGATTGGCTATTCATCGACGGATCCAGCCTCATCTTTCGCGCTTTCCACGGTGTTCCTGCGGCCCTCAGTCCCCCGCGGGACGTGCAGACCAACGCCACGCGCGGATTCCTCGACACCATCGCCAGACTGGTGCGCGAGAGGCGGCCTCGACGGCTGGCCGTTGCCAGCGACGCCGACTGGCGCCCCGATTGGCGAGTGCAGCTGATCCCGTCGTACAAGCAGCACCGGACTGCCGAACCCGTTCCTCCGGCACTGATACCGCAGTTCGTTCAGATCGAAGCCATCCTGGCCGCCATCGGCGTGGAGATGGTGGGGGTCGCGGGCTTTGAGGCGGAGGATGTGATCGCCACCTGGGCGGCGGCCGCCGGCGCGGAGGCGGAGATCGAAATCGTGAGCGGCGACCGCGACCTGTTTGCCCTCGTCGACGGCCGGAGGGTGAAGGTGCTCTACCCAGAGAAGGCGGGGCTGTCGGTGATCGACTCGGGCGAGGTGGAACACCGCTACGGCGTGCCGGCACATCTCTATGCCGACTTCGCGATACTGCGGGGCGACCCCAGCGATGGTCTTCCCGGACTCAAGGGGGTTGGTCCCAAGGGGGCAGCTCAGTTGATCAGAGAGCACGGTGCCATCCGGGCTCTGATCGAGCGGGGTTCGTTCACGCCCGCCCAGGTCGATTATTTGGAGCGCGCGCTGGTGGTGGTACCGCCCCGCATCGACGTACCCGTCGACATGCCGGCGGGACGCCTCGACGGCTATCCACGAGACGGGCGCGAAACGCAACGATTGGGGGCCGAACTGGCGGTGGAGCGGCCCATAGCTCATCTCTTGGAAGCGCTGCGCTCCGGCCGCTGATGGTTGCTCGGCGAGCTTGGGATCCGCTGAGCTCCTGACCGGATTTGAGGAGTCCCGGGTGACCGTCCCCAACCCCACCAAGCCTTGGGGCGGCCCAGCCCGCTCCGGTCAACGGCAACCACCGGCGGTGGCCGGGGATGGTAGGCGTCGGTCGCCCCAAATAGGTGCCACAACACCGCCCCGAGGCGGATTCTATGAGTTGATGGATAGGAGATCGGATGGCGGCCGTTCGAGCGAAGCGCCGGAGGCAGCTTTCGAGGACATGCTGGTTGCCTTTCAGAATCGCATCTTTGCCTTCACGCTGGCCCTCAGCGGGGACCGGTCCGACGCCGAGGAGCTGACCCAAGAGACGTTCTTGCGGGCCTGGAAGGCGATGCGGACCTGGGATGACCAACGGCGCACCGACCTCAAGGTCTCCCCCTGGCTGCACCGAATCGCGCTCAATCTGCTGCGCCGTCAACGCCACCCTGGCCGTCCGCTCATGGTCAGGCTGGGCGATGACATTGCGTCCAGATCGGAGCCGGGTCCGGAGGCGTGGCAGCAGCGACGAGCCCGGCTTGATCGTTTGGCGGCCATGGTTGCGGCGCTGCCGGCCGCGCAGCGAAATGCGGTCGCGGTCCATTGCGTTCAGGGACTGAGCTACCGGGAATCGGCGGCGTTTCTGGGCCGGCCGGAGGCGACCTTGAGGTCAGACGTCCGCCGCGGCCTCGCCGTCCTGAGGTCGGGCCGGGTGGGATGCACTGACGTTTTCCGGGAGGCGATATGACGATTGACGAACTGAAGCTGGATCTGCAGGAGTTCCGATCGATGTCGGCGCCGCCGGAGCTCGGTGCCAGGATCCTGAGTGCGGCTGGCGTCAAAGACGTCCGGGCGCAGATTTCGAGCCCCATCGGGCCGATCTGGGTGGTCTGCAATTACCGAGGCCTGCGCTCGGTGACCCCGGTCGGTGCCGCCCCACCAACGGCTCTCGATGGTCCACTTCCGCGGGGACTGGAGCGCCGATTGGAGCTGGCCCTCCAGGGTCGCAAGACCAGGCTGGACTTTGATCTGTCCGGCCTGGGTTCGTTCGAACGCTCGGTGCTGTCCAAGACTCAGGAGATTCCCTTCGGCGAGGTGAGAAGCTACGGCTGGGTGGCCAAGGAGATCGACCGTCCGCGAGCGGTGCGGGCGGTCGGGACGGCGCTGGCGCACAATCCCATCCCGCTCTTCATCCCCTGCCATCGCGTCATCCGGTCGAATTGGTCGATCGGTCAATACTCGGGTGGGGGACCGGAGGCCAAGCGGTCCCTACTGACCTTCGAGGGGGTCGAGATTGACCTGATGCAACAACTGGGACGGCGCGGCGTCCGGGTTATAGCCGATCCCCGAAGCGGGCTATTTTGCGTGCCCGGCTGTCGGCAGCTAAAGCGCCAGCATTCGAGCAGGCTGCTGGAGATGGAAACTTCGCTGCGGGCCCTGTCCGCGGGTTTCGAGGCCTGCCCCCTCTGCCGACCGGCCTGAGCCGGGTCCCGATCACCCCAGAGAGTAGATCCCGGGCAGTTCGCGGTAGAGGCCGGCATAGTCGAGTCCGTATCCGATCACAAACCGATCGGGTATGACAAATCCGGTGAAATCGATCGTAATCTCGGTTTCGCGGCGTGCTGGACGATCGAGCAATGTGGCCAGCCGAAGGGAGGCCGGCCTGCTCTTCCACAACTCCTTGTTGATCCTGCGGATGGTCCTGCCCGAGTCGACTATGTCCTCGACCAACAGCAGGTGGCGACCAGTCAACGGACCCTCGACCAGGTGAGCGAATTTGACCCGGCCGCTGGTGGTGGTGCGGGCGCCATAGCTGGATGCGCGCACGAACTCAAGTTCAGCCGGAATGGCAAGGCTGCGCAGGAGGTCGGCGGCAAAGACCGCCGCTCCCTTTAGAATCACGATCAGGACCAGCGGCTGATCAATGTCGGCGTAGGCCCCCGATATCTCGCGGCCCAAGGCGCGCACACGCTTGGCGATGCGTCGCGGCGAGATCATCGGCCGACCATCGCCACGGATCGGTGCGGCGGACCGGGCTACAGCCTCCTGCATCGGTGGGGGATTTTCAGTCTACCGGCAGTGGCGCAACAACCGTTCGTCGCCGGCCGCCGTCGTACCCGATCGCTCGCCCCCCTGCGTAGACACGTGGGACCAACCCTGGCAGCGGGGTGTGGCCGTGTACCACCCGTCTCGCATTTGTTCGTTTGAGCCAGTTTTCAAGCCGTAGGGGCTGACGCTCGAACACCGCTCGCTGGGTCATCACATCCCAAACCGATTGAAAGTCTCGATTCCGCAGCCGCTCCGTGACCGCCTGGTTGATGGCCGGAACTGGATCGGTCTCGGTGCCCCGGATGAGGTTCAGCAGAGCGTCCGAATCGCAGTGCTGTGCAATCGTGCCGTCATCCAGTCTGATGAGGGCAGCCCGCTCCACGAGCCAGGCCGTCAGATCAACGTCGGCAGCGAGTTCCTGGAGGTCGTGCGGCTGTCCCCCGACGCCGTGCCAAGAGAGGGTCATCGGACCCCGCAGTGGGAATTCGGCCACAGCTCCGAGCATCATCACCTCGTGATTGCCGAGCAATATCTGCGAATTGGGACGGTCGCGAGCAAACCTCAGAGCCCCGACTCCAAAGGGGCCAAAGTCGACCAGATCGCCAAGGAATACAGTGCGCCATTCGTCCGGCGGGAACTCCCGTAGCGCCTGAAAAAGGCGAGGCAGTTGGCCATGCACGTCACCGACGATCAGCCAGGGTAAGCCGGAGGGGTCGTTCACGCCCGCACCGGGAACGATACTTCACCCTTTTCGGCCCCACCCAACTCGCACCCCTCGGACCTATTCCGCCCGGCGGAGGGAATCACCGCGGGGCTCTTGGCGTCATTCTGTGACCGCAACGGCCCATTCTGGCCCACTTTGCCGGGCGCTTGTCGCTCCCGGTGCCTTCAAGGCGGCTAGGCCGGCCGCATCGAACGCGCCTACCGCGGAGGTAGGCGCGGCGCGCCCGGCCAACCGCGGGGCCCGCGAGCGGGTAAACTTCCGTGCTGGTATTAGGGGCGTAGCTCAGTCTGGTTAGAGCATCGGTCTCCAAAACCGAGGGCCGAGGGTTCGAATCCTTCCGCCCCTGCCAAACGCTGAGGGCCGCTAGCTCAACTGGTAGAGCGCCGTGCTGATAACGCGGAGGTAGGTGGTTCGAGTCCACCGCGGCCCACCAACTTCTTGAGATCAAGCCGAGCCGATTTCGCGGACTTTTTGAGGGGCTCGATGGAGTTTAACCCCCAAGCTGACCCCCTAAATATTTCTTTACAGTCTTCAGATGTAGGTTGCGGACGAGGCGGGTGGCCTTGCCCCGTCTGCCGTTTGGGTCAGCACCTTGGCGTCCGAGGTTCGATTTCCGAGACCAGCACTCCGAGTCGGTCCAGTTCACGGCCACCGCATGAAACGCTCGGGCATGCGCTGGACGGTGCGCGGCGCCACCTCCGTCCTCAGCCTCCGTTGCGCCTATCGGAGTGGGCGCGCGGACGCTTTCTGGAAGTCACGGCACTTGCAGATGCAGGTTGCCTGAGAACGGCTACCTACATGGCTGTCGCCGGCCCTCTCCCGGTGGCCCTACCCGGACGCCCAGCGTGACCCACGAAAACTGCAGGAGAGCCGAAATTTATCGCCACCTCTCAGGAATTCAGCCGATCGTATCGACCAAGCAGCTGATGAAATTTCAGTGATCGTCATCAAGCGATCGTGAACCGGTCGAAGCGGCCACGTTCATTTCGTCCGAGACGCGGTCGGCCTGCTGTCGGCAGTTGCCCAGGGCGTGAATATTGACGTGGCAGGTAGGACTCGATCGAACGACTTCATCTTCGGGACGGGTGAGGGGCGATGATCACAACCGCGGCCCGGCAGTCACAGGACCTCGAGGCGATGCGGGATCCGGTTAGCCCGCGTACCGACCTTGGCCGTGGCGACGACGGCGGATACGCCCAAGATGCGGATCGCGTCGGCTTGCGATCACTCCCAGCGAGCGCGATGTCAAGCTTAGAGTGATGGGTGAGGAGAGCCCGCGATCGCTGCTCTTGGGCCATCCCCTGATGAAGGGTTTGGACGGTGACCAGTTGGACGGCCTTCTGCATGACATCCCAGTCAAGGAGGTCCCGCGGGGCATGCTCCTCAACACCCCCGGGATCTCACCTGGTCCTTCGTGGCCGCCTGCGCGCCTACCAGATCACCGCCGCCGGCCGTGAGCTGCTGCTCGAGCTCATCGAAGGGGGCGGCTTCGACGGCCTGCTGTCGGTGGCGGGCCGCCGAGGTCACTTCACGCAGGCCGACGAGGATTCTGCGATCGCGTCGCTGTCGCTGCCCACGCTCGAGCGACTGATCGTTATCCAGCCTTCGATTGCCAGAAACCTCGTTGGGCTGGTCATCGACCGCCTGGAGGGACGGGAGGGGCAGCTGGAGGCGGTTGCCCTCCACGATCCCAGCCAGCGACTGGCACGGCAGCTGCTGGCATTGGGCACCACCCTCGGCACCCGCCAGGGCGACCGGGTGGTCCTCAGACCGAGGATCACGCACCAGATGCTGGCGGACATGCTGGGCGTCCGCCGTG
>DATKQJ010000002.1:0-50999 GCA_035532785.1 Candidatus Acidiferrales bacterium
GGCGTTCAGGGTTGTCCCCCACCATCGTCACCAGCGCCGCCGCGGTATCGGTGCCGAGGCCAAAGACCCCGACCGTGGCGGGGGCGGTCACCGCGAGCAAGGCCTTCATCTGACCCTCCAACTCCTTGGCCTCCTTGCCCAGCTGGGTGATCCAGTCCGCCACCGATTTCATGCTCGCCTTGGCCGCGTTGACCGGATCGCTGAGTCGGGTCCCATCGGGCGGCTGGTGGGTGCTCGAGAGCGAGCAACTACTGGCGTGGCATGTGCCGATCGGCTGGGCGGATCAGGTCGTCAAGTGTTCGGCGAAGTTGCTGGTAGCGCCGCCGTCCGATCGCGTGGCTCCACTCAGCCTCTATTTGGGCGTGGACGCCGATGGCGGTTTCGTGTAGCCGGCGGCCGCGTGGTGTGAGCCGGATGATGCGCGCGCGGTTGTCGTCGGAGTCGCACTCGAGCGTGAGGTAACCGAGATGCTCGAGGTCGCGTAGCAGGTCGTTGACACGCTGCTTTGAGATCTGGGCATCGGCTGCGACTTCGCCCGGTCGGCGCCCATCGGGCCCTGGCCAGCGGAACAGGGTCACGTGGGCGGGCCGCACGTCCTCAAACCCAGCGTCGCGGACTCCAGCCGAGATAAGCCTGCGGATCTCGTGGAGCCCGAAGCGGAACAGCGCCCCGATCGGAAGCGGGGGCTTCGGTGGTGCAGCGGGGCGTGAGGTCCGGGGGCGAGGGGTTGACATAAAACGTATGGAGCCGGTACTATCAGCTCGTACGGTGTTCATACTACCTTAAAGGGGGCGCAGAGTTGAGCGGCGAAACAGCTGCCGTGAAGTTTCTTCCTGCGGGGTCTGGGCGGGCCTTCGCGCTGATGGGATCCTCACTGACGTTCAAGGGCGAAGCTGCCGAGAACGACGCGCTGCTGGTCTTTGAGCACCGGTGCCCGCCCGGCGACGGTGTGCCATCCCACAGCGAGAAGAACCACGAGGCCTTCTTCGGCCTCGACGGGACCCTCGAAGTTGAAGCCGGCGAACAGCGATACCGCCTTGAACCGGGCGCGTTCCTCAGCATCCAGCCGGGAGTCGTCCATTCGCTGCACAATCCCGGGCCCGGCTGGGCACGGGTACTCACGATCGTCTCGCCCGGAGCTCAGCACGAGCGGTTCTTCTCCACGTTGGGTGAGCCGATCGACGACCCCTCCAACCCTCCGCCGCCGAGCGAGCCGCCCACGTTCGAGCGGGTGCAGCAGATCGCCCACAGCTGCGGCATCGACTTCCTACCACCGCAACGAGGAGAGAACCATGGTTGACCACCCCACAACGGCCGGTAAGGCCTCCATCGACGCAGCTACGGCCAAGCCGCTCACGATCAAGCAAGTGTTTGCCAAGCTCCCCGCACAGAACGTTGAACGAGCCCGCGCCTTCTACCGGGAGATCTTCGATCTCGAGCCCTACAGCGAGCTCAACAATCACCTGCACTACGAGATAGACAGCGGCTATTTCATCATCTTCCCCTCCAGCGGCACTCCCTCCGGTACCCACGACCAACTCGGCTTCGTCGTGGAAGATGTCGAAGCCGCCGTGACGCATCTTCGGTCCCGGGGCGTGAAGTTCGAGCGCGACGGCATCACGGACTTCGGCCCGGTCAAGGCAGCTTGGCTCCACGACAGCGAAGGCAACCTGATCAGCATCGGCCAGTTCACGCACGGCACACCCTTCACCCGCCCCGCTGCATAGCCGCCAAGAGCAAAAGGAGGTGAGGATCGCGATTCGCCACCGGAATCTCGCTTTTCGCCAATAGCGAGGTCGGGTCGCATCTTCGGAGAACATTGGTTCTCTGAAGTAAACTCCGGGTGTGGCTTCAGAGAACGGGCACAACGCTCGGTCTGATGCTGGCGAACCTGCTTCAGCAAACACGATGCCCCCACGGCGCGGTCGAGCCCCCAGCGGCGAGGGCATCTTCCACGTCTTCGCGGGGCAGCGGGTCAAGGGACTCGCGTTCGGCAAGGGCCCGTTCAGCCACACCCGCTACGTCTACGTCTTCGGGTAAACGGCGCCCCCAGCTACCGTGCCAACGAAACCGGCCTACCCTCGATCCGCGCCGTCAGGTTCGGATTGTGTGAGGCTGGGGGCACTTGTATTCGAGATCGACACGACGAGTCGGCGCCGCGCGAACCTTTTCAAGCTTGCGTGTGGGGCGCGCGATGGAGCTCCGCGTCAGGCCGTTAGGGTTGGCACTCCGTAAGGCTCGAAGCCGGGATCCCGGGTCGCGATCGTCAAACCCTCCAGCTGGGCCTGCGCAACCAGCATGCGGTCGAACGGGTCCTCGTGGTGGCGGGGTAGCGCGCCAGCGGCCAGCGCGTGGCCAACGCTGATCGCGAGCGGGCTGAAGTTATGCTGCACCAGCTGAGCCTCCAGGTCATCAGGTGCGTCCAGCTTGCCCAGCGCGCGTTTGATCGAGATCTCCCAAGCGGAAGCCGCGCTCACTAAGACCTCGGATTCGGCCGATGCAATCAGAGCGCGGGCGTTCCCGCTCAGCCCCGGATCATCCGCGAGCCACCAGAGAAGGACGTGGGTGTCCAGCAGCAGCCTCAAGCCCGATCGCCGCGGAAGGCCGCCAACAGATCAGGGGGCAGCTCGTCGAAGTCCTCTGCGATCCGGAGGCGTCCTTGCCAGCCACCAGGAGTGCGCGGCTCCCCAGTCAGCCGGTAGGGCACCAGCTTCGCCACGGGCTTGCCCGCCCGGCCGATCACGATCTCCTCGCCCGCCTCGACGTGCTCCAATAATCGGGAAAGGTGGGTCTTGGCCTCGTGAATGTTCACCTGCATGACTAAGTCCGACTTAGTCTATCAGCTCAGAGCGACTTGGTGGTCCTCAAGCCCTGCGGCGGGGAGGCGGCCACTCCTGTACCGCCGCCGCACGCGCTGTCACTAACGAAGCGCCGCGATTGCCAGCCCGATCTTGTCGTCACAGTCGCGCTCGTCGTCCCCTGGCCCTGGAGTCAGATCGCGGCCAGGCGGCTGTAGAACTGGTTGTCCTCGCGCCAGCCACCCTGCCCCTGGCCGATCTGGGCGTAATCACTGACCAACTCGATCGACTCAATCCATTTCACCATCTTGAACCCCAGTTGAGTCTCCAGCCGGAGGCGGAGAGGGGCACCATGCTCGACACTCAGCGGCTGCCCGTTCATCTCGTACGCGAGCTGCGCCTGAGGCCCGCGGGCCACGGCCAGGTCGATCACCTCGTAGTAGCGGCCACGGCCGTGCTCGGGATCAGTTTGAGCCTTGTCATCGAGGCCCTGGACGACCAGAAACCGAGCCTGAGGAAGTGGACCGACGAGATCTAGGAGGGCGGACAGCGGCACCCCAGTCCACTCTGCCACCCCCGACCACCCCTGGATGCAGTTGTGCTTGACGATGTGGCTCTCCTGCCCCAGTTCGCGCAGCGACGCTAGGCTGAGCCGGGCCGGAGTCTTCACCAGTCCCCGGATCTCCAGGCGCCACTCCCGAAAGTCCCGCCCGGCATCCTCCGTGTAGGTAGCCTGCTCAGGAGGCCGGCCGTTCACCCAGTGGTAGGGGGAGATATCACTCGTCCTGTAGGCCTGATGGGAAACGGAGATCCGGTTCAGCAGTTGCTGGACGGGATCCACCAGCAGGCCGAGCAGGCGCTGGGTCGCTCGCGGCCGCGACACCCCGAAACGGGTGGCCAATACGTTAATAACCAGGACCAGCAGCAGAGCCACCCCGCTGACCAGGATCGCCAGTCCGTGATCTGCACGCTCCGAGCCGAGCGCCATCTTGGCCAGCTCGGCCCCGAGGCCGTGAACCACCACCATCAGGGTGTGAACGACGACGAAGGCGCCGAACGCGAGCAGGGAGGCGAAGTGGAGGCTGCGGGCCACCTGCCTGCCTCCGAACATACGTGAGTACCAGGGAAAGCGCCCGATCACGGCCGGGGACATCGCCGCCCCGGTCGCGATCTGCAGTGGGGCGAGCAGAAAGACGACCGCGAAGTAGGTCAACTGCTGGAGGGCGTTGTACGGCATTCCCGGCTGGGGCGGCGGCAGTGAGAGGTGGAGGTAGGAGACGAGGTCGTGCAGGGCTTGGGGAAACACCCCAGGGCTGGTCGGCACCAACCGCCTCCAGTCGCCGGTGGTGAGGAGAAGTATCACGTAGACGAGGCCGGTGAGGATCCAGAGGATGACACTGGCGAAGTGCCAGTGGCGTCCGATCCCCAGTTGCGTCCCGCCAGGCAGCGCCAGCCAGGCCGGCATCTTGACCTCCTGTTCCAGTGAGGTGACTAGTCTGTCGCGCGGGATTTCGCCCTGCCCGAACTTCAGTATTTCGGTGCCCGGCTCGCATCCGTCATTCCGATACAGCCTCGGGAAGGAGCCCAAAATCTGCAGCCCGCTCCGGGCGAGCAGAGTCAGAAACAGGATGTTCAGGAAGTGCGTTCCAATCAGCCAGGCCGGGAAGATTCTCGGGTCCATCCTCTCAGCTCAAATATACGTACGGCCTGCAAGCGCCGGCGGTTGTGGCCTTCGACCGGATCCCAATTCCTGGCGCTTCTCGTCCAAGAGCGAAGGATCAGGCCGCCGCTGTTCAGGTCTGCTCTGATCGCGTCGGCGGTGCCCACCCTCCTGGGATCGTCGTAGTCGACGAAGCCGACCATTGGCAGAAGCAGCAGGGAGGCGTCAAGGTTACGCTCGAGTAGGCTTGGACGAAGGTGTTCCGGCGCCGATCGAGGCCCTGGCGCACGATCGCCCGCCGGGGCTGGGAGTGGGCGCCTCCGGCGCGCGTCACGACCGCCACCCTTCGATTCAGGTTCATAAATCCCGCGTCACCCGGCGGCGGCCATCGCGGCTGTGCGCCGGCACACAGCCGGGTCTGCGTGGCCGAACTAGCTTGAGATCCATGAGACTCAAGACCGCACTCGCCGCCGGCGCCCTTGCAGGCGCTGCGATCGGGGGGGCAGCCGCTCTGCGACGCCGCCGGCCCGCTGCCTCCCTCCGTGACTATCTGACGGGGCGGCCCAGAGTTCTGATCCTAGGCGGAGGCTTTGCAGGCCTGACGGCAGCCCGCGAGTTGGGGCAAGCGCTCCCTCCCGATGCCGGCCTGTTGCTTGTGGATCGCAACGACTTCATGACCTTTTGGCCGATGGTCCCGGAGGTGATCCCCGGCTCCATCGAACTCCAGCACGTCCTCCGGCCACTGCGCCAGGATCTACTGGGGGCCGGCGCGGAGTTCCTCCAGGCCGAGGTGACTGAGATCGATCTCGAGCGCCGGCTCGTGTACACCCGAGAGGGGGAGTTGCCGTTCGACCGGGTGATTATCGCGCTCGGCTGGCACACCACCTTCTTCGGAACCGAGGGCGCCTCTGAGCACACCCTCACCTTCCAGTCGATCGAGGATGCCATCGCGGTCCGAGACCGGGTGATCTGCCGTTTCGAGGAGGTAAGCGCCGAGCGCACAAGGGGGGGCCACAGCGACAGCTCTCGGCTTTCCTTCGTGGTTGTGGGGGGCGGGTCGACCGGGGTGGAGACCGCGGCCAACCTGAGCGCGCTCGTCAGCGAGCTTCTCCCCGGCTACCCCCGGATTGCGGCGACCGAGCCGCGGGTCCACCTCCTCCAGGCCGCCGACGCGATCCTGCCCCATCTTGACGGCGCTTTGCAGCGGATCGCGGCCGCTCGGATCGCCTCGGAGCGGATCGACATTGACACCAAGTCCAAGGTCCACTCCGTCGACGCTGGGGGGGTGGTCCTGGAGGGAGGAGAGCGGATCGATTCGGGCCTGGTTCTGTGGGCTGCCGGGGTCGGGCCAAGCCCGATAGCAGCTCACGTGAACGGTGCGGCGGTCGACTCCAGGGGCCGCCTCCAGATCGACCAGAACCTGAGGCTCAGGGGCCATGCGGGCGTGTACGCCGTGGGTGACATCGCCGGCGTGAACTCCGCGGGGCAGCCGGTGCCCCCGACCGCGCAGGCTGCCGTCCAGGCGGCGGCGGCGGCAGCGCAGAACCTCGTGGCCGAGCTTCGAGGCGGCGATCTCAGGCCTTTCAAATTCCACTACCTCGGCACCCTGGTCGACCTCGGCGGTCGCTTTGCCGTCAGCCAGTTCATGGGCCGCCGCATCTCTGGGTGGATCGCCCAGGCGATGTGGCGCGCCGTCTACCTCTACAAGCTCGGCGACCGGCGGGACCGGGTGCGGGTCCTGTCAGATTGGCTGGCGCGTCCGCTGGCGGGAGCCGCGATCAACAGCCTTCCGCTGGTGGAGACCCCTGATTCGGCGTCCAGAACCGCTCAGGCGACCCGGTAGCGCTCCGCATCCCTCTCTTTGAATTCGAGCCCAAGACCCGGGCGGCTGGGATCGGGGCGGATGAAACCGCCCTCGGGACGCACGGCTCCATCGAAGAGCATTCCCTCGATCCGGGCGTGATCGTAAAAGTACTCGACGTGCGCGATCTCAGGGGCCGCGCAGCCGGCGTGAGCGTGGATCGAGGGCGAGGTGTGGGCGGAAAATGGGATCCCGAATGCGTGAGCCGTGCGCGCCGCCTCCAAAAACCCGGTTACGCCGAGGCAGCGGGTGGCGTCCGCCTGCAGGATATCAACCGCCCCCGCGCTCATCATCGACCTGAAGTACCAGGGGTCCCAGCCGTACTCGCCGGCGGCGACGTCCTGGACAATCGACCGACGCACAAGCGCGAGTTCCCCCAGGTGGTCGGACGAAACCGGCTCCTCGAAGTAGGAGATGGCCGAGCCGAGGTCGGTGGCGAGCGCGATCGCCTGTTTTGCCGTGTAGGCGCCGTTGGCGTCGACGAAGAGCTCGGGATCCGGCCCGATCGCCTCCCGGACCCTGAGGATCCGGCTCCGGTCGACGTCTAACCTGGTGCCCCGGTCGGTTCCGATCTTCATCTTGACCCGCGGGATCCCGTCCGCCACCCAGCCGCCCAGCTGCTCGATCAGGCGCTCACAGTCGTAGCTGGTGAAGCCACCACTGCCATAGATCGGAACGGCGTCGCGAAATGACTCCAGGGCCCGAAAGAGCGGCAGGCCGAGCTGCTTCGCCCGAAGGTCCCAGAGAGCCACGTCGACCGCCGAGATGGCCGCTGCGGCCAGGCCTTGGTGGCCCACGTTGCGCACGGCCCGCAGCATCGCCTCCCAGGCCGCCCCGACCGCGTCCAGGCTCACCTCGCGGAGGGCGGCTTCGAGGAGTTCGTGGACCACCTTGGCCGCCGCCGCGGCGGTGTAGCTGTAGCCCAGGCCCACCTCGCCGGAATCAGCGTGGATCCGGACCAGGACCATCGTGGTCGAAGTCCAAGCAAAGGTGCCGTCCGCCTCCGGATAGTCGGTCGGGACGGTCATCACATCGGTGGTGATCCGCTTCAGCTTGGTCATCGTCAGCCTCCTGTGGCGCGGCTCGATCAGTTGGTCGAAGGAGCCAGGTGGTCCGCCAGTCTGGCGGCCAGGGACATGATCGTCAGCGCCGGATTGGCGCTGCCCTGCGTTGGGGTCACGCTCCCATCGCAGAGGTAGAGGTTGGGCACGGCGAACGATCGGAGGTTGCGATCGACCACCCCGGTCTTCTCAGTGTCCCCCATCCGGGCGCCGCCCATGAGGTGGGCATAGCGCTTGATGGTCACGGTCTCGGTGGCGCCGGCGGCTCTCAGGATCTGCTCCATGACGTCCTGCGCCCGCTTCATCTGGGCCCGGTCGTTGTCGCACTGCGAGTAGCTGAGGTGCGCGACCGGGAGTCCATGCCGGTCCGTCTCCGCGGCAAGGGTCACACGGTTCCCCGGCTGGGGGAGGAACTCGCACAAGGCGCCCAGCGTCGTCCAGTGCACGTAGTCCCTCATGTACTCCCTTAGCACATCGCCCCAGTGGCCCTCGGCGACCACGTGCTCGGCCCAGGTGATGGGCTGGGGCGAGACGGTCTGGATCGAGAAGCCACGCTTGAAATCCTGCCGCGGGTCGGTCTCGTAGAAATCCTCCGAGGAGACCTCGGGCGGCGGTGCCTTGTACATCCGCACCTCCTCCTCGAAGCGCCCGGCCGTCTGGGCAGCCCCCTGCACCATCAGGTATCGGCCGACCAGGTCGTGATTGTTGCAGAGGCCGTCCGGAAAGCGCTTGGAGGCGGAGTTCAGCAGCAGCCTCGGGGTCTCGATCGAGTAGCCGGAGATGCAGACGAGCCTGGCCCGCTGCCGGCGCTCGACGCCGTCGCGAAGATAGACGACGCCAGTGGCGCGGCCCCCGGCGTCCAACTCCACCCGAGTGACCATCGAGTCGGGACGGATCTCGGCGCCATGCTTCAGCGCGTCCGGCACGTGCGTAATCAGGGTCGAGGCCTTGGCGTTGACCTTGCAGCCCTGGAGGCAGAAGCCGCGATAGATGCAGTGGGGCCGGTTTCCCATAACCGCATTCGTGATTGCCACCGGGCCGACCCGAGCCTTAATCCCTGCCCGCCGGCAGCCGCGCAGGAAGATCTCACCCCCGCCACTGACGGGATGGGCTGCGTGCGGGTACCGGTGGGGATCGCCCCATGGCCAGTCCTGGCCGGCGACCGGGAGCTCCTCCTCGATCAACTGGTAGTAGCGGCGGAGCTCCTCATACCTGATCGGCCAGTCGGCGCCGACGCCGTCCAGGCTCCTGGTCCTGAAATCTGAAGGATGAAACCTCGGCGTGTAGCCGGCGTAGTGAATGGTCGAGCCGCCGACGCCGCGGCCGGAGTTGTTGGCGCCGAGCGGCACCGGGTCGGAGCCGCCAATCTGGCGGGGTTCGGTCCAGTACAGGTGATGGGAGCCGAGTTCGTCGCTAACCCAGTCCCGGTCCGGGTCCCAGAAGGGGCCCGCATCGAGCACAACCACCCGCCACCCCCTTCGCGAGAGGCGCTGGGCGAGGACACCACCACCGGCGCCACAGCCGACGATGACGAGGTCGACCTCATCATCGTCCCCGAACCGGCGCATCTTCTCCCGCAGTTGCCAGGGGGTACGGATCTGGGTTGTGGGGTCCGGCAGCAACCAGGCGGATTCATTGCGCCCGCGGACGCTGTCCAGGCTCATCGGTAACGCTTCCCGAACTGCCACCTGCGGGCGGCCTCGACGCGTTTGGCCCACGGCTCGGGATCGACCGCGTCGACCTCCCGGACCTCCCATGGCTCGCGCCGGCCGAGCCCGATGTTCCTGTAGCCCCGGGGGTAGGATGGGCCGCCGAAGCCGATCTCGTTCCAGGCCCAGGGGTGGGAGTAGAAGGCGGCGCAGCCGTAGCGCAGCCAGAGGCTCCAGACGGCGGCCGCGCTCAACTCACCCAGCTTCTCAGCCGTGCGAATCGCGTCCAGGATTCCGATCTGGTCGGTCCGACCGAGCTCGGCGAAGGCTGACCCGCAGCGCCGGCGGCAATGGTCGTCCAACGCCGCCAGTGACAGCCGCCAGGTCTCGCCATCCGGCGGCAGGTGGTCGTGGTGCCACCCATCGGTCTGACCCGCCTGCAACCTGGCGTCAACCGCTTCCAGCAGTGGGAGCCGGGGTTCGACCTCATTGGCCAGAAGCCGGTCGAGCAGGGCACGCGCGGTTCGTTGCTCGCCTTCGCTGAAAAAGACCGGGACCGGAGGCGCCTCGAGCCGCGTCTGCACTACCGCCGCCGTCTCCTGATCCCAATGACGCGCTTGGCCGAGCACGTCGAAGCCGGGGAAGCGGCCCTTGTTGCCGGGGGTCACGCCCACGCTTCAGTCTCCGCGGCGCAGTATCGCGGCCAGGAGGCCCATGCCGCCGACCATGGTCACCAGCATCGGGGCCATCAGCGGAGGTCCCATCTCGATGTTGTAGATGGCCTCCGAGAATCCACCCGGCCGCCTCGCCACGCCGCGGGCGTGGAGGTAGGTGCCCTGGAGTCCGTTGGCGACCACCAGCGCAGAGGCGATAGGCAGCGCCGTTTTCGCCATCCGCCGGCTGACGACGCCGGCGATGCCGGCCGCCACCATCACGGGGGTGAGCGCGATTGGAAGCCACATCAGCCGGTTCCCGAAGCTCGCCCGATCATGCTCGAAGTAGATCTCGAGCCCGGTCACAACTGCGGCCATCGCGGTCAAGCCGGCAAGGGCCCGCTCGAAGCGGCCGTGCTCGACGTTCCAGAGCAGGTGGTCGATCCCCTGCCGCCTGCCGCCCCCGCTCATGAGCGGAACTCGTCCAGCTTGTCACGGAAGAGCGTCGAGGCGATCCCGACCCGGTGCGGCTGGCCCTTCAGGAAGGCGGTGGCCAGGCCCTTCGCCTGCTCGTAGGAGACCTTCGGAGGCATCGGCGGCTCGTCGGGATTGGTGAGGCAGTCAACCAATGCCGGCCCCGGGTGGGCGAGAGCACCCTGGACCGCAGCCTCAAGGTCTCCCGGACTCTCGATCCGGAAGGCCAGTCCGCCATTGGCGCGGGCGAAGGCGGCGAAGTCCGCGATCCCACTGTGGCGGACCCCGAACTCGGGAAAGCCGAGCGCCATCTGCTCCCAGAGAATCTGGCCGTAGCAGTGGTTGTTGTTGATGAAGACCTTAATCGGAAGGCCGTGCCTGACCGCCGTCAGCCACTCCGCCATCAGCATCGCAAAGCCGCCATCACCGACGAAGGCGATGCATTGGCGCTGGGGATGGGACCACTGGGCCGCGATCGTGTAGGGGAGTCCCGGTGCCATTGTGGCGAGGTTCCCGGAGAGCATGAAGAGGCGGTCGTCCCTGATCGCGAAGTGCCGGGCGCCCCAGGTTGCAATCGTCCCGGAGTCGCAGGAGAGGATCGCATCAGAACTGGCGTGCTTGTCGATCAGGTGCGCGAGGTACTGGGGCTGGATCGGTTCCCGGCTCTGGTCCTCAAGGGCCTGCATCTTCTTCCACCAGGCGTCCATTTGCTCTCTGATCCTCGTTGTCCGCTTGCCCGGCTCCCGTCGCTCGAGCCTCGGGATGAGCGCCTGGAGCGTCTCCCGGGCGTCGCCGACCAGGGGGACCTCGGTCGGCACCCGGTTGCCGGCCCGGACCGCGCTGGCGTCGATCTGCACGGTGATCGCGTTCTCTGGGAGGTGCTTGGTGTACGGGAAATTGGTGCCAACCATCAGCAACGTTTCACAGTCCGCCATGGCGTTCTCCGAGGGCTCCGTGCCGAGTAGACCGATGCCACCGATGCAGCGCGGGTCGTGGTCGGGAAAGGAGGATTTCCCTGAGAGCGTCTTCACAATCGGGGCGTCCAGCAGGTCGGCGACCTGGCCGAGCTCCTCCCGGCTCCCTATCGCCCCGGCCCCGGCCAGGATGACCACCTTCTGTCCCCGATTCAGGACCTCCGCCGCGCGGTCCAGGTCGCGGTCGCGCGGAACCCCTGGCGCGGGGATGAAGATCGGCGCCGTCTGAGGCCTGCGTGCCGGCGCGCTGTTGGTTCCGGAGTAGGGGTTGAGGTCGGCGTCGGCCATCTGGACATCGACCGGGATGGTGATATGCGAGACCGTGCGGTGGGCCAGTGCCGTGCGCACTGCAAGGTCGACCACGGTCGTGATCTGGACCGGCACATGGATCATGACGTCGTACTCGGCGACATCCTCGTAGAGCTTCTCCAGGTGCACCTCCTGCTGATAGCCCGTGCCCAGCAGCATCGACTCCTGCATGCCTGTGATCGCGAGCACGGGCATGTGATCGAGCTTGGCGTCATAGAGGCCGTTGAGGAGGTGAATCCCGCCAGGTCCCGAGGTGGCGAGGCAGACACCCAGCCGGCCCGTGCTCTTGGCGTAGCCGGTTGCCATAAAGGCGGCCGCCTCCTCGTGGTGCACCAGGACGAAGCGCATCCGATCCTTGTGTCGTCGGATGCCCTCCATGATCCCATTGATGCCGTCGCCGGGAAGGCCGAAGATGGTGTCCACACCCCAGTCGAGCAGACGCTCGATGAGGACTTCCGATGCGATCTTGCTCATTTTTCTTCTCCTGACCTGAGTACGACACGGGCGGGGCCGCCATCCGAGCCTGACACCCTAATCGGCAGGCAGATGAGCTCGTAGCAGCCGGGGGAGACCTCGCTGAGATCCAGACCCTCGACCACCACCACGCCGTGGCCCAGGAGCAGGTGATGGACCGGGTGCGAGGCGGCGGCGTCAAAGGGCGCGGCCGAGAGATAGTCGACCCCGACCAGCTTCACGCCCGCCTCGACGATCCTCTGGGCGAGGTCGACGCCGAGCGCCACGAAGGCAGGGTCGAACTGGTTCTCGCCCGCGGCCCAGCGCAGGGAGTTGCGGGTCTTGAACAGAACCCGGCCTGGATGGCGCTGGGGCAAGACGGACGGGCCCAGCGTGCCGTCGGGGCCGGGCTCGGCTTCCACCACAAGGCAGGATCCGAGCAGGGTCTCCAGGGCGAGCGTCTCGACCCCGCCTTGGCCGTCGTAGAAGTGGACCGGGGCGTCGACGTGAGTCCCCGTGTGCGCGCCCAACGATAGGAGGGAGACGTTCGCCGGAGCCCCATGCGCGATGGAGCTCGCGAGCGCGCGCGTATAGCCCGGATTTCCGGGATAGATCGGGAGCGCGGCCGTCAGTTTTAGAGATACATCGTGGAGGGCCAGTTGAATTCACGCTAGGGAGTGCGAGCGGGAAACTCCGTGCGCAGGCACACAACCCGAAAAGACCGTAGATTGGAGAGAGTGGCGGTGGACCTCGCGGGGCATCCTTTCTTCGATGGCGCCGACCTCGAACTGCTCGCTCCCCTGCTGGCCCGCGTTCGTCTGGCCCGGTTTGCGGCCGGGCAGTTCCTCGCCACCCCGGGCGGGGAGGGGTCGGCCATCCTCATCCTGTCCGGACGGGTGCGCTCATTCCGGCTCACCCCGGACGGCCGGCGGATCACCTTTGGGGAGGTCGCCGCTGGCGGGGCCGAGGGCCTCCAGGCCAGCCTCGGGTTGGCTGGCCATTTCGTCGAAGCCTGTGAGGCGACCTGTGCCGGGATCATCCACCAGTCGGCACTGCGAGAAATGATCGAGGATGCGCCTGTGCTCGGCCTCAACCTCGCCCATATAGCGGTGGCTCGCTTGGCGGCTCGCGAGGAGCAACTCCAGACCGTCACCCTGCGCGACCCGAGCCAGCGGGTAGCCGCCCGGCTCCTGGCTCTGGCCGCGGACCAGGACCGCCCCGGGGGTCGGCTGGTCATCGAGAGGCACCCGACCCATCAGGAACTGGCGGACCAGATCGGAGTCCGACGGGAGACTGTGACGCTCCACTTGGCCCGGCTGTCCCGTTTGGGAGCGGTGGTGGTCGACGGCCGCCGCTGGAAGCTGCGACCTACCTCTCTGGCCCGGATCGTCGGAGGTGTGCCGGAATCCGCCCTACCTCAATTCGACGGGAAGCCTGAACTTGGCACTTTGAGATGGCCATTGACATCTACACCAGGGGAAGCGAACGGTGCCGACTCGACGTCACCGGCTGACAGCGCAGATGACGGTCATGACACGATCCGCTGTCGCGCGATGTCAGAGCAAGATCAAACGCCCTAAGACGCTCCCACTTTGGCGAAACCTCGGCTGCCCTCCTAAACCGAAGGCCGCCGTCCGCTAGCCTCGGGACCGCAGGTTCCAGCTGTACCTCCCGTTTGGCATGCTGCCGATCTCCCTCTGGGAGGCGGCCGTCCAACGGCTAACGCGATACCAGGTGCCTAGCCCTGACCAGGGCCGGGCCGATCGGCGTGGTCTTCAGCGTCGCGCGCCAGCCTTTGGCACGCATCCGCTGGAACGCGCTGGGTCGCTTCCCGGCCAGAAGGATCAACTCGTCCCGTCCGTTGCCGGTGGTGTCGACGGCGTCCAGCACCTCGAAGTCAAGGTGCTCTTCTCGACATGCGATGCGGAAAAAGTCAAGAAAGGTGTCGGCGTGCCAGCAGTGGAAGTGAATGCTGTAGTCCATATCGAGTAGCTTCTTGACCAAACCCTCCGGACCGGCCGCCGTGTCCGGGCGGTGGAGGTCGCCCAGGACTCCCGAGCACTCGACGTTCGCCACCCAGTCTTCATAGTGCGAGCGCCGGTTGGCTGCAACGGCCGGTCGTCCCCCGCGGTGCTCGGCCAATAGGTGGTCGACGGTCGTCAGTGGGCGGAGGCGGTCGAAGGTGACCCGGGCGTCCGGCACGCACATGAACAGCAGGCCCCGGGCGTGAAGCACACGATGGAACTCCTTGAGCCCGACGATGGGATCCTCGAGGTGCTCGATGAGGTGGTTCGCGATGACGAAGTCCAGTGAGCCACTCCCGAACGCGGACAGGTCCTCAGCACTGCCGATCACGTCCACCGCAGTCAGATCGAGGTCCGCCAACTCCGCATAGTGCTGGCGAAGCTTCTCGACCGGCATCCGGTCTACGTACGTGACCCGGGCCCGGAGTGGGAGCGGCAATGGCCGGTGTAAGGCGCCGATTTCGATCCCCGACCCGCGCAGCAACCTTGCAGGCCGGAGGCGCTCGTTAATCATGTGTCGTCAGGCTACTCCGGCTAACCTGCCCACCACCGGTTGCAACGATCGTGGCGTCGCGGGCGCGACCTCTTAGGGCCGGCTACGGCACCTGCGGCTATGGGACCTGCGTCACCGGGCCTACCAGACAACAACCAGCACCAGCATCACGCCATTAATGAGTCGACGTAGCACCATCGCCAGCTCTGCCCGGGTTCGAAACTCTTCATGACCGGATGACCGGTGGCCTCAAAATGGCCAGTCGCATGCCGACCCGAAGAGCTGTCGCAACACCCCACATGCCCGCATTCTTCGCAAAGGCGAAGTTGCACCCACGTAGTTCCCAACTTCAGACATTCCTGGCAGCCCGTCCCGCTAGGGGTCGGGTCTAGTTGTCGATCGAGGTGGGCACACGCAACTGACCCGGACATTGCTCTCCCTTCATCCTATCAAACGGGGCTGGTTTCCTCTGGCCGAGCTATGACCCGTCGCCGACCAGCGTCACAACTCGAAGTCCGAGGGAATGACACGCAACGGTCCCGACGACATGCCGGTGGCGACCCCTCCATTCCAAACCTGCTTTATCCCCGTCCGATCGCGTAGGTATGGCCAGCCAGCAGCCGGCCGGCATCCTCCCGCGCTGCCAGCACGGCCTCACGGATATGGGCCAGTCTGGGGGCGAACCACAATTGGGCACTGCGTTGGTCTGGGGCGCTGTGTGTTTCAAGTTTCAATCATCGACTGGCGTGCGCCCTGTTCCTCTGCGTGGGCTAAACGGCCGCTCAGGACAGGGATGGTCAATCCCGTACGAGGCGAACCTTTGGCGACGCACCCGATGCACCGCCGGAAGAGCGTGGGTGATCATTTGGTCCTGCACTCCGGCCCTGTCGTGGGTCATTTGGCGCGTCAGGTGTCACCGGGCACAGAGCACCGAAGGAGAGCCATGCCAGCCCGGTCGAACACGCCGAGTCACGGGCGGCCGTTAATCAATGGGCTCTCTTACTCAAGGGCGAGCGCGGGATGTGGGTGTTCACGTTGGTAGGATTCGCCAAATCATCCGCATCGTCCAGTACAACGGTTGGGCGTTGGTGTAATCGATATGACGATGGCGATAGTGCACGGACTCGAGGCGGCGGCCGGTGTCCTGCTGGTGTGGATCGTCCTTCGCGATCTTTTCGTGGCGGTCGTCGTACCCCGCCCGGCCCGAGGGGCCTTTCGTCCCTCCACGCTGCTGCTCCGTGTCAGCTGGCGCGTATATCGATGGTTCGCCACAACCCTACGCCGCCGCGCCCAGGAGGAGACGCTTGGCGCCTTCGGGCCATTGGTCGTGATTCTTCAACTGGGGGCCTGGATCGTCGGTCTGATACTCGGTTACGGGCTGGTCCTGCACGCCCTCAGCAATGAGTTGACCCCCGAGCCGGACAACGTGATGACCAGCTTCTACATTGCCGCCTCGCTTCTCACCGGAAATGGGCTGAACTTTTCGATCGTTGGACCGTTCGCCCGAATCATTGCCCTGGTCGAAGCAACCACCGGACTGGGCCTCGTCGCCGCGGTCGTGACGCTGCTGTTCTCCTTATACGGATCCTTTCAGCGCCGCGAGGTGCTGACCATCACCCTGGACGCCCTGGCGGGAGCACCACCATCGGGCGTTGTATTGCTGGAGACCAGTCGTCGGAATGACGTCATCGACCGTCTCGGGGACACCTTCGATCAGTGGCAGATCTGGAGCGCAGAAGTGCTCGAGAGCCACCTCGCCTATCCCGTGTTGGCTTACTTTCGGTCCAGCCACGAAAACGAGTCCTGGATCGGCGCCGTGGGCGCCGTGCTGGATGCGGCGGTCCTCATTCTCACCACCGTTGAGGATGTCCCACGAGGTCCGGCCCGGCTCATGTATGGGGTGGGCGGCCACCTCGTGGAAGACCTCGGCTGGTCGTTCCGATTCTCACACCGCCACGCCGTGGGCATCGAGCGATTCGAGTTCGACCAGGCGTGCGAACGCTTGGCGGCGGCGGGCTACGCTCTCGCCGACCCCGATATCGCTTGGCCATCCTTCTCGGCCCTGCGCTCGGCGTACGCCGTGCCTCTGAACCAGATGGCTCGTTATTGGTCGATTCCTCCGACACTCTGGATCGGGGACAGATCAGAGCTGCCGCAATCCGGCATAACCCACCGTCATCCAGAGCACTGATTCGAGGACCGCTGGAAAGCATCTGGACGCCTCGCCGCCCTGAGGGCCCAGGCACTTGAACGCTGCCGCCGCTGCAGCGGTCGCCTCGGCGACTCGCCCCCTGGTTCACCAGAACCGGGCGCGGGCCAGGGCAGGCGGAACGCCGTCCGGGAATGGCAAAACTCCCCTCCCCACCGTCCCTGGGCCTTGGTCGGCGACGGGCCAGTAAGACCAAGGCCCACACCCATTTCAATACCGCAGATCCGTCCCGGCCGGGCGCCTGCCAGTCTTTCGTCTGGCTAAGACTCGGCCGTCGACCTGGCGTCATGAGCCCCTTCTCGCCGTACGAAGCGCGACCGCGCTGATATTGTGCTATTCACCAACCAGCAATCAAACGGGGGGTAGGCATGAGCGGATTTAAAGCCTTCGTTCTGCGTGGCAACGTCGTCGATCTGGCGGTCGGGATCGTGATCGGCATTGCTTTTGGGGTGGTGATCCAAGCACTGGTTAAGGATCTGATCACACCAATCATTGCGGCCATCGGAGCCCAGCCGAATTTCTCGAGTCTCACATTCACGATCAACCACAGTAAGTTCATGTACGGCGACTTCATCGACGCCGTGATCGCCTTTGTGATCCTCGCCGCCGTCGTCTACTACTTTGTGGTGCTTCCCTACACGCACTTCCGCTCCCGCCTTGACAAGCCGGCGGCCCCGACCCGGGAGTGCCCCGAGTGCCTCAGCAGTGTGCCAGCCTCCGCTCGCCGCTGCGCCTACTGCACCACACCACTAGCGCCGTCGACCGCTGCCTGAAGCCTGGGGCGGGCGCGACCTACCGACTGCGCGGAGGCCCTCCATCCGGGAGTGTCGGGGGCCTTTTCGGTGTCGGTAGCCGTCGGTCTGGGTTGCGATCCCGCGCTGACGTCATGTCAGGGTGGTCCTTGAGTGGTGCCCCGCCCAGGCTACTTGGTTAAATGCTTGTTCTGGAGCGAGGTGGTTAGCTCCAGGGGCGAGGAAACCAGCGCGTCCGGTCCGCCACGGCTGACCGGACAACGTATTCAATTGGGAATCGCACCATGCTGCTCCGGATTCTGCGTCAATACCTGAGACCCTACACTTGGGCCCTTGCCGCCGTGGTCGGGCTGCAACTGGTGGGCACCCTGAGCTCTCTCTACCTACCCACCCTCAATGCCGACATTATCGACAACGGCGTGGCCAAGGGTGACACCAACTACATCGTCCAAACCGGAGCGTGGATGCTCACGGTCACGCTGCTCCAAGTAACCTGCTCCATCGGTGCGGTTTATTTCGGCGCCAACGCCGCCATGGCCTTCGGTCGGGACGTTCGGTCCGCCATCTTCCACCAGGTCGGCCAGTTCTCCGCCCGCGAGCTTTCCCACTTTGGAGCCCCCTCCCTGATTACTCGCAACACCAATGACGTGCAGCAGGTCCAGATGCTCGTGCTCATGACCTGCACGATGCTGGTGGCAGCCCCGATCATGTGCGTGGGCGGCATCATCATGGCCCTGCGCCAGGATCTGGGGCTCTCCTGGCTGATGGTTGTGTGCGTACCCGCCCTGCTCCTGTCGATCGGGTTGATAGTCACCCGGATGGTGCCGCAGTTCCGGGCCATGCAGGCCCGAATTGACGTCGTGAACCGGGTTCTGCGAGAGCAGTTGTCAGGCATCCGCGTGGTCCGTGCCTTCGTTCGTGAGGACGACGAAACGCAACGATTCGCCAGCGCCAACGCCGCGCTCACCAGCACCGCCCTCCGCGCCGGAAGGTTGATGGCTCTCATCTTCCCCACCGTCATGTTGATCCTCAACGCGTCGAGCGTGGCGGTTCTCTGGTTCGGTGCTGGCCGGGTCAATAGTGGCCAGATGCAGATTGGCGGCCTGACCGCGTTTCTGATGTACCTGATGCAGATCCTGACCTCGGTCATGATGGCGACCTTCATGGCGATCATGATCCCGCGGGCCGCCGTCTGCGCAGATCGGATTGGCCAGGTGCTCAACACCGTCTCCACGGTCAGGTCCCCCGAACGCCCGGTCACGGAGGTACACCGGCGGGCCGAGGTGGAATTTCGGGATGTGGAGTTCAGATACCCGGGCGCGGCGGCCCCCGTGTTGCAGAGGATTTCATTCCGTGCCGTCGCCGGTCAGACCACGGCCATAATCGGCAGCACCGGGGCGGGTAAATCAACCCTGATCTCACTCGTCGCCCGCCTCTTCGACGCCACGGCGGGCGAGGTGCTGGTGGACGGGGTAGGGGTGCGCGACATGGCACCCGAACTGCTCTGGGCGCGGGTTGGGCTGATCCCTCAAAAGTCCTATCTCTTCACCGGCACGGTGGCCAGCAATCTCCGCTACGGCAACCCGCATGCCGGCGACGACGAACTCTGGGCAGCACTGGAGGTGGCGCAGGCACGGCAGTTCGTAGAGGCGATGCCGGAGGGCCTCGCGACGCCGATCGCCCAGGGCGGAACCAACGTGTCGGGCGGCCAGCGGCAGCGACTGGCGATCGCGCGAGCGATCGTGCGCCAACCGGAGATCTATCTGTTTGACGATGCCTTCTCGGCCCTCGACCTGGCCACCGATGCGCGACTGCGGGCGGCCCTTTATCCGCACACGCGGCAGGCAACCGTGCTGATCGTCGCCCAGAGGGTCTCAACCATCTCCGCGGCGGATCAGATCTTGGTGCTGGAGGGCGGCCTGGTGGTTGGTCTAGGCACCCATGAAGGACTCCTCACCAGCTGCCCAACCTACCTCGAGATCGTTCAATCGCAGCTCTCGGCGGAGCCCGCCGCATGAGCTCGCAACCACCCCAGGCCTCGGCTACCCGCTCGGTGCCGGCGGGTCGGCGAGGCGGCTTCGGTCCTTGGGGCGGTGGGGGAATGCCAGCCGACAAGCCGATTCGATTCGGGCCCTCAGCCCGCCGGCTGCTGCGCCGACTCGCTCCCGAGCGGCTCAAGGTGGTGGCGGTCGGCGCGTTGGGCATCGTCAGCGTGACGTTCGTGGTGATTGGACCGAAAATTCTCGGCCACGCCACCGACATCATCTTCAGCGGCGCCATCGGTGCCCGGCTGCCGGCCGGGATGAGCACCACGCAGGTGGTCGCGGCAGCGCGCGCTTCGGGCAACGGAAATCTGGCCTCCTTACTATCAAAGATGCATGTGATTCCCGGCCGGGGCATCGATTTCTCGGCTCTGGGGGAGGCGCTGCTGGCCGCCCTGGGACTGTACGTGGCATCGTCGATCTTCAGCTGGATGCAGGGCTACATCCTCAACGGCGTAGTGCAGCGCACGGTGTTTCGGCTTCGATCCGACGTCGAGGACAAGCTGCACCGGCTGCCCCTCCAATTCTTTGATGGTCAGCCCCGGGGCGAACTGCTGAGCCGAGTCACCAACGACATCGACAACGTCTCGCAATCGCTGCAGCAGACCCTGAGCCAGTTGCTGACCTCGCTGCTGACGGTGATCGGGGTGCTGGTCATGATGATCGTGGTCTCACCCATCCTGGCCGTCGTTGCCCTGGTGACGGTTCCGGCCTCGGCCTTGGTCGCGACCCAGGTCGCCAAGCGCTCGCAAAAGCTGTTCGTCGCGCAGTGGAAACACACCGGAACCCTCAACGCTCACATCGAGGAGGCGTTCACCGGGCACGAGTTGGTGCGCGTCTTCGGGCGCCAGCAAGAGGTCGAGCAGGTGTTTGAGGAGCGAAATAATGAACTCTTCAAGGCCAGCTCGGGGGCCCAGTTCATATCCGGTCTGATCATGCCGGTGATGATGTTCGTCGGCAACCTCAACTACGTGGCGATCGCTGTCATCGGTGGGGTGAGGGTGGCCACCGGTTCGATGAGCCTGGGTGACGTGCAGGCGTTCATCCAGTATTCAAGACAGTTCACCCAGCCCCTGACCCAGGTGGCCTCGGTGGCCAACCTCATTCAGTCCGGAGTGGCCTCGGCGGAGCGCGTGTTCGAGCTGCTCGACGCGACCGAGCAGGATCCGGAATCGACCGCGCCGGTGGCTCCCGCGAGCCGACACGGACGGGTCGAATTCGAGCACGTCTCCTTCCGCTATCAGCTCGACCAGCCGCTGATCGAGGATCTTTCCCTGGTCGCCGAACCGGGCCATACCGTCGCCATCGTGGGCGCGACCGGGGCCGGCAAGACGACGCTGGTCAACCTCATCATGCGTTTCTACGAACTGGACGCCGGGCGTATCACGCTGGACGGGGTCGACATCACCGCCATGAGCCGCCGCGAGCTGCGCTCGCGCCTGGGCATGGTTCTGCAGGATACCTGGCTTTTCGGCGGCACCATCGCCGACAACATCGGGTACGGAACCCCGGATGCCAACCGAGACCAGATCCAGCGCGCCGCCGAGGCGACCTTCGTGGACCGTTTCGTGCGCGGCCTACCCGACGGCTACGACACCGTCATCGAGGAGGAGGGCAACAGCCTCAGCGCCGGCGAGATGCAGCTGCTGACCATCGCCCGGGCCTTCCTCGCCGACCCCTCCCTCCTGATCTTGGATGAGGCCACCAGCTCGGTTGATACCCGAACCGAGGTGTTGCTGCAGAGGGCCATGGCGGCTCTGCGCTCAGACCGCACCAGTTTCGTCATCGCCCACCGGCTGTCGACCATTCGCGACGCCGACCTGATCGTGGTGATGGATCTCGGTCGGATCGTGGAAAAGGGCAACCACGAACAGTTGCTGCAAGCCAAGGGCGCCTACTACCGTCTCTACTCGGCGCAATTCCGGGGCGGTGAAGAGGAGGTTGAACTGGCTGCGGCCGGCCCGCCCCCTGTCGGAGGGCCGATCCAAATCGGGTAACCCCGCGCCGCCCGGGCGAGCTTGGATCACCGGCTCTGGAGGCGGTCGGATGGTGCGGTCAATCCTGAATTTCGCAAGACCCCCGGACGGTTCTGGGGCACGGAGGAGGGCCGCTGCCGAACTCCAGGAGCGCACCCCGGGACCTGCAGCGCCTGCCTCAGCGACGCGGAGCGAGCCGCGTATTTCGCCTCGCGGCAATCCCGCGCCAGTTGAACCAAGGCCTCATCAGGCGGATGATGCTGGGGTCTTGGAAGTCGAAGTCGTGGTGGAGGTGCCCAAGGGTAGCCGGAACAAGTACGAGTCCGACCATAGGACGGGAGCGATCTGGCTCGACCGCCAGCTCTTCACCGCCACCCGCTACCCCGCCGACTACGGCTTCATACCCCAGACCCTGTCCGAGGACGGTGACCCCCTCGACGCTCTGGTCATCGTCAACGAGCCGACCTTCCCCGGCTGCCACATCCGGTGCCGGGTGATCGGGGTCTTCTGGATGACCGATGAGGCCGGTCGAGACGCCAAGGTCCTGGCTGTTCCGACCGCGGATCTGCGTGTCGCCTGGGAAGACCTGCACGACGTTCCGGACTACCTGATGAGCGAGATCCGTCACTTCTTCGACATCTACAAGGATTTGGAGCCCGGCAAACACACAACCATCGGGGATTGGACGGATCGAGCGGCGGCGGAGCGGGAGATTGAGGCATGTCGGGAACGGTTCGAGCGCCATAGCCGAGGCTCCTAGCAGCATTCTCCGATCGGCCTGAGTTCGGTCAACTCCCTGCGTTCAAGCCCGGAGCCGTGGATTCGGGATCCATCACGATTCCTCGATTCAGTGCAGGTCGCGCAGGACTCGGGCCGAGACCCTCCGTCGATACTTGACCAATGCGTGGGCCCCGGCGTCGAATTCCCCTCTGGTTTGTGGCCGTAACGGTGGCCGTCGGGGCTGCTCGCCTGCGTGAACTCCGCACCTCGGCGCGACACGAAGCCGAACAAGGCGGGGTCCGGGCCGCACCCCGCAGCTATCCCATCATGGTCGCCGCCCACGCGGCCCTTTTAGTCCTGCCCCTGCTCGAAGTCTCAACTGCCAAGGTCTCCGTCCGGCCCCACTGGCGGTGGACGGGCGTGCTCGTGGGAGCGACCCTGCTTCGAGTTTGGAGCATCAGGAGCCTGGGCTCGAGTTGGAACGCGCGTGGCAGGGTTCCAACCCACCTGCACCCGGTCCGATCCGGGCCATACGCATACATTCGCCACCCCAACTATCTGGCCGTGATCGCCGAGTTCGCCTCCTTGCCCATGATCGCCGGCGCCTACCGGGCGGCCTTGGGGCTGTCGCTCGTGAACGCACTGCTTCTCATCCACCGCATCCGCGAGGAGGAGCGGCTCCTATTCCAATCTGGTGCCTACCGGCGCGCCTTTCGAGATGTTCCCCGGTTCATCCCGCGCTGGGGGCGGCGGCCACCACGCCAGGTGCATCAGCTCTAGGGATACCCCCGGCCCGATGCCCAAGCCCAGGCCCGCGGCGGGGACCGAACCCAGGCTCTCCACCAGCCGCCGCAGGGTGAAGAAGATGGAGGCCGAGGAGATGTTACCCACCTCGGCAAACACCTGACGCGATACCTCGAGCCCGGGCGGGGCCAGCTCCAGCGCGCTCTCGATGGCACGGAAGATGCGGGGGCCGGCGGCGTGGGCGGCCACGAAGTCCCAGGCCTCCAGCCCACAGCCGGTGGCAAAGTCGCCGACCGCAGCGCCCAGGTCGCGGGCGATGATGCCCGGTAGGCGCCGATCCAAAACCACGTGGAAACCATCTCCACGCAACTCGAACCCCAGTACGCCGCGGGTGTTCGGAATGAGCCGCGATGAGGTCCCGAGGATGCTGAGACCGCGGACGTTTCGGCCTCCGCCCAGCACCGCCGCGCCGGCACCATCGCCAAAGGTGAGGCAGGCGGTGACGTTGTCCATGGAATGGTCGCCGGCCTGAAAGGTGAGCGAGGGGATTTCAACCGCCACCACCAGAACGTGCTGCTCGGGGAAGGCGCGCAGATGCCGGTCGGCCAGGGCCAGGGCCGCGGTTCCGCCCGAACAGCCGAGTTCGGTGATAGGGAGACGGATCACGTCCGGGCGCATCCCCAGCTCGGGGATCAGGTAGGCGTCCAGCGATGGGAGCAGGTAGCCCGTGCAGGAGACGGTGATGATCAGATCGATCCGGTCCGCGTCCAGGGAGGCCGCCTTGAGGGCGAGGGAGGCGGCTTCAGCCCCCAGCCTCTGGGCGTGCATCGCATAGGCGCGGTTGGCATCCCCGAGCCCGCTACCCGCCAGCGCCCGGTCCAACGGCTGGCATAGGTAGCGGGTGCCCAGTTCCCCGGCCTTGGTGTCGAAGCGCGCCAGCTCGGGCCACAGAGAGCCGAGCATGGCCAGGGCCTCGGCCGCCTCCATCCTGTGTGGGGGCAGGGCGGTGGCCACCGACAGTATCGATGACGCCATCGTCTAGAGTCCGGCCAGGGCCGCCCAATCGGCCGGCGATAGGGATCGCAGCGGGCGGCTGCCCTCATTCACCTGCAGGAGTCGGTCCAGGGAGCTCGGCCGGGCCCTGAGTCCAGCCAGCGCTCGGGCCGCTAGTCGACTGGAACCGGTCAGCGACAGAGTGAGCCGGCTCATCACCGACCGCCGCCACCAGGCAACCCTCTCCCACTTTTGATAATCGTGCGCAGCACCTGCGTCGAAGCGCGCCAGGCGGTCGGCGAGGTAGCGCGCCGATAGCAGTCCAGCGGTCAGCCCATCGCCGGTCAGCGGATCCAAGAAGCCGGCCGCGTCACCGACCAGGAAAATGCGTTCGCTGGCGATGCGAGGGGGACGGGTGCGAAATGGTCCGGCACCGCGCAACTTGCCGGTGGAGCAGCCCTCCAAGCCCGGATGGGCCTCCGCGAGGCGGTCCCTGTAGGCCCCGAGGACGCTCTCTCCAGGGCGCCTCAGGTGCCCGTGCCCGGCCAAGACGGCCACCAGCAGTTCATCGTGCGCCGTCGGTGCCATATAGACCTCGCAATCTTCGAGCAGGGTCACCGATATCGCCTTCGCACCGTGGCCGGGCGCTTCCAGGTGCCCAACCAATGCATGGCGGCGTTGGCCCCGCGGTTCGGCCGGCCATCCCATCAGGCGCGCCACCGACGAGTGCTGCCCGTCGGCACCTACCAGGACCCGGGCGCGCGTGCTGCCCCGGCTGGTCTCGATTCCAACCGACCCCCCGCCCACCTCCAGGGTCAGGAGTCGACATCCGAATTCGGCCTGCACGAGAGGGCTGCGGGCGGCCATCTCGGCCACTCGCGCGTCGAACTCGAGGCGGCGAACGCCGCGACCGGCTCGCCCGGGCGGAAAGGTTCCGATGGCGGTGCCCCTCCCGGGCAGGTGATAGCTGACACCCTCCAGCCGGGGCAGGTCGGAAAGGTCGAGTCCCAGTTCTTCGAGGACCGCCGCCCCGCTGGGCATCAGCCCTTCGCCGCACGGTTTGTCACGCGGGAACTGCTCCTTATCGATGAGGATGGAACGCAGGCCTCGACGAGCCAGCATCAGCGCCAGGGCACTGCCGATCGGACCTGCTCCCACCACCGCCACGTCAAAGGCCGGGGGGGCTGCCATCAACGCAGGGTACGTCCAACCGCCGCCGCCGCCCGGGCCATTTGCCCGGGACCCGGGCGCTTGAGGGCAACCGCACCAGCAGCATCCGCCGGGGAATCTCGGGCTGAGACGCGCAGCCACTGCCCGCCGGTGATTTGTGCACGGTTCCTTACCGAGTTTTACCTCGTCGGCAAGCAAAGCCGGCGCCAACCGGGGCCCGAGGGACGCCTACGCGGCCGGACCCCGGGCGGGCCCGCCAGCCCGCAACCGCTCTTCGAGGGCGGCCACGAGCATAGGATCGTCGGGCTCCACCTTGGACCGAAAACGAGCTGATACCCGGCCGTCGCGCCCAACCAGAAACTTCTCGAAGTTCCATCTGACCTGTCCCGAGCTGCCTGTCCCGTCCGGCTGCGACGACAGCCGACGGTAGAGCGGATGGCTATTGCGACCCCTGACCTTGATCTTGGCGAAGAGGGGGAAGGTGACGCCGTAGCGGGTCGCGCAGAAGCGCTGGATTCGATCGGCCCCCCCTGGCTCCTGAAACAAGAACTGATTGCAGGGAAAGCCCATAACCGTGAAGCCCGATCCACCGTATCGCTCCTGAAGGCCCTGGAGGGCGGCGTACTGGGGCGTGTAGCCGCACCGGGAGGCCACGTTCACCACCAATAAAACCTTGCCCTCGAAGTCGCCCATGCTCACGATTTCGCCGCCGATGCGTTGGACCTGGATGTCGCGGAGGCCTTCGGTTGGGCCCGCCAAAGATTCCTCAGACGGCGGCATCGTGGTCCCCGCCGACCGCGCCCGCTTCACAGAGGGCGTCGAAGCCGGCGGTGCCATGGCCGTTCAGGGCGCGGTCGATGGCATAGGCTTCGAGCCCGGGCACCGACTCGATGCAGGGCAGCGCCAGCTCACCCATGGCGAGGCACGTCGCGGCATGCACATCAACCTCAACCATGTCGGCTCCGATAACCGTCAGGCTGAGCCATTTGTTCATCCTGAGGCCCTCTGGAGCCATCGGCGGCGCGGCCGCCGGTCCCGGGGGCGCGGGAGGTGGCGACCGCCAGGTCGCCGCCCAGAATCACGCGAGCGCAGCGCCAGTTCGTTCCGGGATGGCGCGTGCCGATCCGCCACGGCTCCCCCGGAGCACTCTCGCCCCGCGTGACCACGTCGCCGGCAGAATCGGCGACGTAATTGCGCGCACCGTGCGAATCCAGAATGGAAAGGGCTCGATCCAGCGCGCAGCCCGTCACCAATCCCCCCGGATCGAGCAAACCAGACCTCTGGGGATAAAAATGGGCATCGGTGGCTGCGTGGCAGTGGCGACACGGGGTGAGGACTCTGGACCCCTCCTCCCCCACCCCGGCCGTCTCCGAGTTCCACCCGATCAGCGCCCGAAACCAAGCGCCGGCTCAGGTGGCACCGAGGCTCTGACCGATCTGACGCAATTCCACGAAGACCACGTCCAGCGCAGCCGCCATCGGCGCCGGATCACGCACATCCACGGTGAGGGAGATCCCCATCACGTCCTCGGTGCGCCGCACCCTCGTCAGTCCCGTAGCATCCCCACCAACCGGACACTCACGGGCGCCGCCGCCTGTCGCTCAGGGACGGTGGCGAAGCGCGTGGCAATGACGACCCCGGCGCTCTGATCCTCGACACATCAGGGGGGTTGAGGTATTCATCGCCCCTGCCGTGTTAGAAGGCCGAGATTGGATTGAGGTTGGTCTGGCGCAAGATGGAACCCCGCCCTCTGCTCGGCCAAATGGCCTCGGTCGGAGTGCGCCGGCGTGCCGTCGCACCCGGTGGTACGCCGACGAGCCCGGCAGCCTCGATATCGAATCCGGGCGCAATCCGGTTAAAGTTCCGTTGCTATGTCAAATGAACTCGCGGCCTATCTCATCTCGACGGCCATCACTCCTCGCAAGATCATCGTCGCCGTGGTGGTGGTGGTCGTGATCGTGGTGGTCTTTCTCTTCAGACGGATTTCTCGCTGAGGCCTTCCCGCGGAGCCCGCACAGCGTCGTAAGGGACGGCGAGGCCGGTCGGGACAGGGTTGTCGTCCCCCAGACGCCCCGCCTCGCTGAAGCTGTAATAGCCACGGCGGGTGACGACTATGTGATCCAGGACTTCTATTCCGAGGATCTGACCGGCGGCGATCATGGCGGCGGTGAAATTCGCGTCGGCCTCGCTTGGGTCGCTTTCCCCGGACGGATGGTTGTGGGCGATGACGACGGCCGACGCCAGCGCCTTGAGAGCCGGCCGGAATACCTCCGAGGGACCAGCCCCCACCCGGGAGACCCCACCCAGCGCAACGACTCTTAGGCCACAGGCGTGGAGGCGCGCATCGAGCAGCAGCACAGCCAGGGCCTCGCGATTTTGCCTCCGGAGCGGTTCAAGGTATACCAGCGCCTCACGCGGGCTGGTCACGCGCAGCCGCTCGGCGACCCGTGGTTGGTAGCGGCGCGCCACCTCGGCGCACGCCAGAACGCGCCGCCGCGCTGACTCTCCAAAGCCGAGCGTGGCCAGTTCGCATTCGCTGGAATCGAGGATGCGGCTGAGCGAGGCGCGCCGTAAGCGAGCCGGCACGGGGCCGGCGATCACCTCCAGCAGATCGCCGTCGGCGCTGACGGAGAACATCAGGCCATCGTAGGAAGACGGTCCTCAGGCTCAAAGCCCGCGTGCAAACAGACCCCCGCGTTGTTGGTGGGGACGATTACCATTTCAACCGGGGTGGAGCTGGAGCCTGACGCGGCGATCCGGACTGCGGTGTTCACCTTCCTCTCGGAGCAGACCATGGCCCGCGGCGGCCGGGTGCTTCCGCGCAAGGTCCTGGAGCAAGGGATCGAGGTCTTGGGGCGGCGCGTCCCACTGGTCGGTCCGCAGGGGATATTCAAGCCGGCCGCCTGTTCGCTGCCCCTCAGCATCCTCACCGCTCCCCCTGTATCCGGGCACGATCGGCCCTACGCGGACGAGCCAACCTATGAGGGGGTTCACTACCGATACCGCGGCACCAACCCCAACCACTCCGACAACGTGGGCCTCCGCGAGGCGATGCGTCGCCGCGTGCCACTGGTCTATTTCCACGGCCATAGACCAGGCCTGTATCACGCTGAATGGCCGGTCTACGTGGTCGACGATGATCCTCAAGCTCTGACCTTCACGATCGTCGCCGCGGAGTCGGCGGGGGCGGGCAACCTAGCCCTGGTGGGCGAGCCGCTGCGGCGCGCCTATCTGGCCCGCATGATGACCCAGCGGCTGCACCAATCGCGCTTCCGGCAGATCGTGCTCGACGCTTACGCGGGCACCTGCGCCGTTTGTCGACTGCGCCACCAAGAACTGCTCGACGCCGCCCACATCCTGCCCGACGGGCACCCCAAGGGCGAACCGATAGTGAGCAACGGGTTGGCACTGTGTCGGCTCCACCACGCTGCCTTCGACACCAACATCATCGGTGTGCGGCCTGACTTGGTGATTGAGGTCAGACCGGATGTGATGACCGAGGAAGACGGACCCATGCTTCTGCACGGGCTTCAGTCCGTAAATCTCCAGCGCATCATGACCCCCAGCCGGCCGGGGCTGCGGCCCAATCCAGACTTTCTCGCCGAGCGCTACGAAGACTTCATCAGAGCGAGCTGACTTTTTCGCGCTTCCTCATCGGGACCACCCGGCTCGGCCGCATTTGAGATCTGGGCTGGCCACTTCTTACCTCAGCTGCCGCCGACAAAAGGGGGGCGCGGGAGCGGGCACCCGATTTGGCGCCAGCCGCGAATCACCTGACAAAGTCCAGGAGGCCCACGGGCAAGTGCCAGCTACCCCGTCGGTTTTCACCCCCCTCGCCATGGCGCGCAGCGGCAGACGGAGCCGCCCGATTACGCCCCTTCCCACTCCATGAGGCAGGCGGCCCAGGTGAGCCCGGCCCCAAAGCTGGCCAGCAGGACGCGATCGCCACCATGGAGACGGTTTGTCCGCGCAGCCTTGTGCAACGCCAGGGGAATGGTCGCGGTCGACACGTTGGCGTGCTCATCAATGCTGAGGACGATCCGGTCGAGCGGGATCCCCACCCGGCGCGCGGCCGCCTCGACGATACGGCTGTTGGCCTGGTGGGGCACGAAGACGTCAACCTCCTCAACCCCCATTCCAGCCGCCTCCACCACCGCCGTGACCATCTGCGCGAAGCACTCGACCGCGACTTTGTAGGTCTCTGGGCCCTTCATTCGGAAGTGCGCCGCCGCGTCGCCGGCAGCGTACGCGCCCGTCTCGGCCTGGAGTCCGTAGGTGAGCAGATTCCACTGTCGACCGTCGGCGCCCAAACACCAACTCCGAATGCCACCCCCCTTCGTCGCTGGCCGCACCAGCACCGCGCCGGCCCCGTCCCCCAGGAGCACGCATGTGGACCGGTCGGTCCAGTCCACGATGCGAGACAGCACCTCGGCTCCGATGACCAGGATGGTCTCGGCCCGGCCGGTCGCGATCATGGCGTCGGCGATGGAGAGTTCGTAGAGGAGCCCGGTGCAGGCGGCGAGCATGTCGAAGGCCCACGCGTTGTTGGCGCCCAGTTGCTCCTGAACCCGGCAGGCCATGGGCGGGAAGGGCGCATCGGGAGAGGAACTGGCGACCATCACCAGATCGACCTCCTCGGGCCTCACCCCCGCTTCCTTGAGCGCCGCCCGAGCGGCGACCGTGGCCAACTGCCAGGTGGCCGTGCCTGGCTCGGCCAGGTGTCGCTGCCGGATTCCGGTTCGCTTCGTGATCCAGGCGTCGGTGGTGTCGACCATTCTCTCCAGGTCGTGGTTGGTGACGATGCGCGAGGGCAGTTCGACGCCCAGGCCCACAATCGCCGAAGCTCGTCCGCGGTTGGCAAAGGCCCGGATTGGAAGTCCGACCGACCCCGGCTGATGGGCGGTTGCCACCTCAGCCCCTTGCCTCTGAGCCCGGCCGATGCCGGTTTGACGGCCCCTGGCCAGGGTCCCCGGGGAGCTGGTCCGTCACCTGTGGGTGCCCATGTCGTACCTGGCGCCTAACTCTGTTCGCCACCGCCCGGCTGGTCGCCGTGGGGCGGTGGCGCCCAACGAGGTCCCGCTGGTGGTGGTTGAAACGCTGGCGCCGGAAGGGGCGCTGACAAGCCCGGCGACCTCGACGATGACGGTGGGCGGCCGATGCCCGGCCCTGAGCTGGCCTCGGAAAACATCACACGGCTGCAATCTCATCGGGCTCCTTCCTCCGATCCCCGCGTGGGTCGCTGCGTGGCCCAGCCTTCTCATGCTTGGCGCCCCTGGCGGGAGGCCACCCGGGACAGCTCCTGGGCGGCAAGGAGCCCCTCCTCGAAGGCGCGGACCGCATTCAGCCCAGCCACGTCACGGGCACCGCCAACGACCCGATGCGCCACTCCGGAGTGCTCCAGCAGGGGACGGAGCGCGTCCTCGCTCTCCTGTCCCGCCGCCACGATGACATCGGCAGCCGGGACCAGGCGGCACGCTCCCTCGACGTCGACCACGGATACGCCGGCGGCGGTGATCTCCCCATAGCGGACGCCGGAGAGGGTGATGACGCCCTGCCGGCGAAGCGCCTGCAGCACCACCCAGCGCGTGGAGCGACCAATGCCCGCGGCCAGCCGGGCGCTCCGCTGCATGATCGTGACCCGGCGCCCCGGGGCGAGCGGTCCGGGGCTGGGTCCGGACAGCCCCTGCTGGCGCCAGAAGTGTTCTCGGGGGGAGAGTGGGGAGGGCGCGCGACTGAGCCAATGGGCGAGGTCGACGCCGATGCCGCCGCCGCCGATGATGACTACATCCTGGCCCTGGGGCTCGGAAAAAAAGGCCTCGGCATAGGTGTGGACGTGGGGCAGGTCAGCGCCGGTCAGCTGGATTGGTCGAGGGCGCACTCCGGTGGCCAGCACCACCCCATCGAAGCCCTCCAGCCAACCCACATCGCCTCTTCCGACAGACCGACCGAGATGGATGCCAACGCCCAGCCGCGCCAGCTCCGCACCAAAGTAGCGAATGGTCTCACCGTAGTCCTCCTTGCCCGGCACCAGGCGCGCCATCCGAAACTGGCCCCCCAGTTCCGAGGCCGCCTCGAAGAGTTGGACGCGATGCCCTCGTTCGGCCAGCGCTCGGGCCGCCTCCATTCCCGCCGGCCCCCCGCCGATGACGGCCATCCTCATTCGGATGGGCGCAGCGCCATCCGGGCTCCGCTCAAGCTCATGACCGGCGACCGGATTGACCATGCAGGAAACGGTGGCCGCATCGTCGAAAGAGCGATCGATGCAGGCCTGGTTGCAGGCGATGCAGGTGTTCACCAGGTGGCCCTGGCCCCGCCTGCTCTTGGCGATCAGGTCGGGATCGGCGAGCAGGGGACGGGCCATGGAGACGAAGTCGACGCCGGTCTCCCGCATCACCGCTTCGGCCGTCTCCAGCCGGGTGATCCGGTTGCTGGCAATGACGGCCACCGGGGCCCCCACCGCCGCCCGGACGTCCGCCGCAATCGGCGCCCAAGCCCCCTCGGGCACGCTTCCCTGCACGGTCGGAACCCGCGATTCGTGCCAGCCGATGCCCACCTCGATGGCATTCACCCCAAGCTGGCCGAGGCGCACGGCGAACGCCAGCGACTCTTCACGGCTGCTCGAACCCGCCACCAGGTCGGCTCCAGAGACGCGGTAGAGGACTGGATAGTCGTCACCCACCCGGGCCCGAACCGCCCGCAGTACCTCCAGCCCAAACCGCATGCGCCGCTCCACATCGCCGCCCCAGGCATCCTCGCGCAGATTGGTCAGCGGGGAGAGGAACTGGTTGATGAGGTAGCCCTCCGAGCCCATCACCTCGACGGCGTCGAAGCCCAGCTCCCGGGCCCGCTCCGCGCCGGAGGCGAAGTCCTCGATGGTGCGGAGGATGCCGACCTCGTCCAGGGCCCGGGGGGTGGAGCGAGAAAAGTCGCTGTGGACGGCCGAAGGGGCAACCGCTTCCAGGCCAAACGAGGCGCGGTCGGCGTAGCGGCCGGCGTGGAACAGCTGCAAGGCGATCAGGCCTCCGGCCTGGTGCACGGCCCGGGCCACAGTCCGCAGCCTGCGCGCGCCGCTGTCCTCGTTGACGAAGCTGTAGCTGCGGCCGCCCGCCCCCACCCGACTGACCGCGGAGCCGCCGGTCACGATCAGGCCCGGGCCGCCGCGGGCGCGCCGAACGTAAAAGGCGGCCAGCGCCGCACCGTCATCGTCGCGCCCCTCCAGGCCCAGGTGCATGGCCCCCATGACGATCCGGTTGGGGACCTGCAGGGGCCCGATCCGGCCCGGCTCCAGGATTCGCTCAGGCATCGCCCGACGGCGGACTGAGCCCGGGGCCCGACAAGGGGGGCGACAGGTCCTCCAGAAAGGGCGGGGAGACGATCGAGAGGCCCCCGTCGACGACGATCGTCTGTCCGGTGATGTATTCCGAGGCCGGCGCGAGCAGGAAAGCGATTACCTCGGCCACCTCTTGGGGGGTGCCCATGCGCGCCTTGGGTATCTTGGGCAGCACCGCCTCCAGCGAGGCCATCCCCGGCACCCGGTAGAAGTAGTCGGCGGACTCGGTGTCGATGATGCCACCGTTGACGGCGTTGACATTGATGCCGCGGGGAGCGAACTCGAGCGCCATGTAGCGGACCCAGGCCTCGATTGCAGCCTTGCCCGAGCCCAGGTTGGCATAGGTCGGGTAGGCGCGGATGCTGCCGTAGCTCGAGAGGGCCACGATGCGGCCGCCGCCGCTCATCAGCGGCACCGCTCGTTGGGCGCCGAGCACGAAGGCGCGAACGTTCATGGCGAAGGAGCGGTCGAGGTGGTGGGCCTTCAGGTCGAGGATGCTCTTGAAAGAGCTGGCGGCCGCGTTGGAGACGAAGAAGTCGAGCCGGGGATGGACGGCGGCAGCCTGCTCGAAGAGGCGCTCGATACCCTCGGTGGTTTCCACGTCGGCCTGGACCAGCGTCACCCCGGCGCCCAGCTCTCGAAGCTCCGCCGCCGTCCGCTCCGCCGCCTCCTGGCGCTGCTTGTAATTGAGCACCAGGCTGGCCCCACCCTCGGCCAGGATCCGGGCCAGGGCGGTACCGATCCCCCTGGTACCGCCCGTGATCAGAGCCGTCCGGCCTTCAAAGGGCCTCACTTCGGGCCCCGGGTGCGCAGCAGTTCACGGGCGATCACCGTTTTCTGGATCTCGTTCGTCCCCTCCTCAAACCGCGGTGCCCGGGCGTCGCGGTAGATTCGCTCGATGGGGTTGGGCTGCCAGTACCCGACTCCACCGTGGACCTGGAGGGCCTTGTCGGTGACCCGGGTCAGCATGTCCACGGCCTGGAGCTTGGCCATTGAGGAGAGGGATTGGGCATCGTCCGCTCCGGACTCCCAGCGCCGACCCGCGTGCAGGGTGAGCTGACGCGCCGCCTCGATGTCGGTGGCGTTTTCGGCCAGCATGAAGGCGATCGCCTGACGCTCGGCCAGGGCCTTGCCAAAGGTGCGCCGCACCTGGGCCCTCTCCACGGCCAATTCCTGCGCCCGCCGGGCGAGGCCGACGCAACTCATCGCCACCGAGATCCGGCTGGGTAGCAAAAAGCCCCCCAGCGCCACCTCAAGGCCCTGTCCCTCTTCACCCAGGCGATTGGCGACCGGAACCGGAGCCCCCTCGAAGATCAGATGGGCGTGATCGGTACCGCGCACGCCCATGGTCTCGGGCATCGGTTCCACCACCACGCCTGGCGTCTGCCGATCGACCACCAGCGCCACCGTCCCCTCCCGGCCCACGCTGCCCTGACAACGGGCGAAGAGCAGCCAGTAGTCACAGTCGACGCCGAACGTGATCAGGTGTTTCTCTCCCCAGAGGCGATAGCTGTCGCCCTCCCGCACCACGCTGCTGCGCAGGTCGGCTCCGGTGCCGGCGGTAGGCTCGGTGAGGGTGAAGGCGACTCGAATATCGCCGCGCACCTGTGGGCGTACGAAGCGGTCGCGTTGCTCGGGGCTGGCGAACTGGTCGAGGGCACGCCAGATGCCGTTGCAGACGTGGACGATCATCCGCAGCGAGGCGTGGCACATGGCGAAGAGCTCCATCAACTCCAGGTAGCGAGAGAACGGGACTCCCCTCCCGCCCAGCTCTTCGGGTGCCGCCAGCGAGAGATAGCCCCGCCCCCGCAGGTCGGTCCACAACTCGGGCGGCACCCCTCGCTCCTGCTCGATGCGCTGCCCGTAGTCCTCCCCTGCTCCGGACACGAATTCCGACACGCCTTCTTTGAGGGCGGCGAATTCTGATTCATCCATGCTCATCGACCTTCTCCTCGCTGATCATCGAGAGGGGGCAAGCCCCGGGCCCGCTCCCGGAGCATGAATTTCTGGATCTTTCCCGAAGGGTTACGAGGCAGGCTCGCCACCAATTCCAGGTGCTCCGGCCAGTAGTGCTTGGCAACGTGGGCCCCGTCCAGATAGCGCTGCAGGGAGGCGAAGTCGAAGTTGGCGTCGGGTCTGGGCACCACGAAGGCACATGCCCGCTCCCCCAAGCGGGGGTCGGGCATGGCCACGATCGCCACCTCATCGACATCCGGATGGAGGTAGAGAAGCTGCTCGATCTCGGCCACCGGGACCTTCTCACCGCCCCGGTTGACCACGTCTTTGACCCGGCCACGGATGCGAACGTAGCCACGCTCATCGATCACCGCCAGATCACCGCTGCGATACCAGCCGTCCCATGTCATCACCTCCTGGGTCCACTCCGGGTGGTCCAGGTAGCCCTCGAAGAGGCATTTGCTCCGAACCTCGAAGTTGCCCTCGTGACCCGCCGCGAGCACGCCGCCCACGTCGTCGGTGACCCTGATCTGGACCCCGGCCAGCGCCCGCCCGTCGGTGCCCCAGACCTTGGCTGGCTCGTCCCCGGGCGCCGACAGCGAGCCGAGGCAGGTCTCCGTGGTGCCCCACGCCCCGCACACCGCCGCCCCCAAGACCCGGGTGGCGCGCTCGGCCAGTCCCCGGGGTACGGCGGCGCCGGTGGCGACGAAAATACGCAGCGACGGCGGCGCCACCTCGCCCTCTTCGACGGCCTTGACGAGATCGGACAGGAAGGGCGTGGCCGCTTGAACGAAGGTTCCCCCGTGCTCCCGCAACAACTCCAGTGCCCGGGCGCTGTCCCAGACCGCCTGAAGGATCTGGGGTGACCCGAGGAGGAGCGCCAACCACATCCCGTAGAGGAATCCAGTCTGGTGAGCCAGTGGCGATGGGATGAAAACGCGGTCGTCGGAATTGAGGCTGAGATGGCGCGCCGCCATGGCCGCCGCCCGGCTCAGAGCGTCGAAGCGGTGGAGCACGCCCTTGGGCGCACCGGATGTGCCCGACGTGTAGAGGAGCTGGGCCAGATCGGTGGCTTGGGGCTGGGCGGCGGCCAGAGCCGGTCCATCGATCTCGCCCGAGACGAATTCGTGCCAGCGCACCCGGCCCGGCGGGCGAGGAGTGCCACCGTCGCCGGCGGAGACGATGATGACGTCCTCCAGGGGAAGCTCATAGCCGGCCGCATCGGCCAGCAAGTCGGCCACCTCGGCCGGGTAGTCGCGGCCGCGGAACCGCTCGGGCACGACGAGCACTCGGGAGCGCGTCTCGCGGAGGGCGAAGGCTATCTCTCGGCGGCGGAAGATGGGCATTAGGGGACAGCAGATGGCACCGATTCGAAGCGCCCCCAGGGTCAGGAAAACAAACTCGGCACAGTTGGGCAGTTGATAGGCGACCGTGTCCCCCCCTCCGACCCCGAGCCGGAGCAGCTGGGTCGCCGCCTGGTCCGCCCGCTCGTCCAACTGCCGCCAGGTCCAGGTACGCACTCCCCCCTCCTCCCCGGCCTCGACCAGGGCGGTGGCGTCGGGCCGCTGGCGCGACCACTGCCGGACCACCTCTGTGAGCGGACGGCTGGCTGCCCGCTCCGGGTCGGGGAGCGCCCCGGCGAGTGAGCGGTGGACGGGGCTGGGACCCGGTGCCACCCGCATCTCCAGGCCGACCGCGTTCATGGTGTTCAGAAAGCGGGGGTAGGAGATGCGGTAGGCGTTGGGATAGGTGAGGAGTGTCTGACCGCGGGCCCGCGTGGCGGCCACGGCCAGCGCCATCAGCACCCGGTGGTCATTGAACGAAGAGAGCTCGGCCCCCTGCAGTCCCGCCACCCCGTGGCAGACGAGGCGGTCGCCGTGCTGATCCAGCCGGGCCCCCATGCGGTTGAGTTGGAGCATGGCCGTGACCCGGTCCGACTCCTTCAGCCGAACGTGGGCGATGTGCTCGAAGGTGGTTTTGCCGCGGGCCAGTGCTCCCAGGGTGGCGAGTACCGGGAGCATGTCAGGCATGTCCCGGCAGTCGACTCGAACCCCCTCCAACCTGACTCCATCATGACGGACCCGGACCGCCCCGCTGGCAGCGTCCAGCTCCATCGGGAGACCCATCGCCTGAACGAGATCCAGAAGTTGCGCTTCGGGATGGTCGGTCTCGGCCGCCGTCAGGCGAGGGAGGCCGCGCAGCAACAGATCGGATGGGTGCAGAGCGGCGGCGGCCAGGCCGAATGCGGCCGAACCGATGTCGGGCGGCAGTTCCACGGCGGCCGGATGCGGGGACTGACGGGGCTCGATCTCGAATCGACGCCCGTCCTGACTAACCCCAACCTCAAGGCCGAAGGAGTGCATCATGCGCACCGTGAGCTCCACGTAGGAGCGCTCGTTGAGCTCACCCTCGACGTCGATCACCACCGGCCCGAGCGCGAACGGGGCCACCAGGAGGAGGCCTGAGATCCACTGCGAGAGTGTCCCGGGTATCCGCACCCTCCCCCCCCGGGGGAGGCCCGGGTGCACCGTCACCGGCAGGAAGCCACCGGCGGAGTCCAGCGTCAGACCCATCTGGCCGAGCGCCTCGAGCAGTGGGCGGACTGGCCGTCGATGGAGGTATTTCTGGCCCGTTATCGTGACTGGCCTGTCGGCCAAGGCGGCTAGCCCGACCATGAAGTAGAGCGTGGATCCGGAACTCCCTACGGTCAGCGACTGGCGCGCGGCTTGGTATCGGCCGCCGCTGACCAAGACCGTGTCGCCGTCGACCGAAATCTGCGTTCCCAGGTCCCGCAGCATCCGGATTGTGTACTCCACGTGCTTGGCGTCGGAGAGTCCGGTGATCCGGCTCGTCCCCGGTGCCAGCGAGGCCAAGATCAGGGCACGGTGGGCGTGGTACTTGGAGCAGGGCACCAACATCTCGCCGCTCAGACGCCGCTCCGTACCCTCCACCAGCAACCGCACGCTACCGCGCTCCCGCCACGCCACAACGCCCCAGGGGGTGCCGCGTTTCGGTCACAGCGACATCACCGCCGCGGCGGCTGAATAGTCAGGCTGCGGTGTGGCCGGAGGAAGTAGGAAGCTCACGTGCGGCCTCCCGCACCCTCGGCCGACCGCTCGGGGCACTCGGAGAGTCGATTGAGCAGGTCGATGGCGCGCTGGAGTTCGGGGCGCTCGTCGGGATCCACGACGGCTTCGATGACCTGTGTGAGCCAAGCCTGGCGGGAGGCGGAGATCGACTTCACCAACCGGCGACCGTCGGTGGTGGCACCAATCAACTGCTTGCGGCCGTCGGTCGGGTCCTGCCTTGAGGCGATAAGACCGCCCGCCTTGAGCACGCTGAGCGTACCGGCGATCGACTGCGGGCGCACGTGCTCGGCCTGCGCCAGAGCACTGGCCGTGATTTCACCATGGTCGATGATTCGCGCCAACGTCGAGAGTTGTGGAATCGACCAATCGGTCGCCAGCGCCGATGACTCCGCTCGAAGGCGCGCCCACAAGCGGGTCAGCGCCATCGCCAGGTCGACCGCTACCTGCGCGCCCTCCACCCCATTGCTTGGCAATGAAACGACCCTACCAGATTGACAGGCTGCCTGGGTAGGAGTCTTGGGGGCATCGATCTAAAGTCCGCCTTCACAGTTCGCGGCCTGGACGTTGGGCGGAGGGCCGGCCTCAAAGGGTGACGACCAGGCGACCGGAGTCCGGCTCTCGCGGCGGGGCGAACAAGCGACCTCGGTTGGCACTTTTCCTCGCCTCGGCGGACAATCTCCTGCCCTCTGGAAAACCTTCAAGCGCTCTGCCTTCCCGGCTCGGGCGGTGTCGGCCGGGCCAAGTTGGTGGGGACCATGGGCCCGAACCTGCTCGTCCAGCCTCAAGAGCCTGGTGGATCCGCGAGGCTCCTCCTGTACTCGAAATGCTTGTTCCTCGTGGCGTCCTGATTTCACGCGGCCGGGAGAAGCCGAAAGCGCCGACGTCCGGGTCCCCGGAGGGCATGGAAATGTCGGTGATCCAGCGTGAGCACATCGAGGATTCCATACCGCTCGGCGAGAACCACGATCGAAGCGTCGGCAAGGCCGATTTCGAGATCCCGATAGCGCCTCAGGATTACGGCGGCTAAACCTACGTCCGCTCCGGTGAAGGTCTCCAGCCGGTAGGCCCCTTTAGCGACTTCGTCCAGCATTACACGCTGGGCGCCAGTGCCGACCCTAGTGGCCAGCAGGTAGTCGAGCTCGGCCAAGACGAATGGCGACAGGAGTAGTGGCGTGCTGGCTTGGCGGAGGGCTGCGGCGGCTTGGGCGTGCTGGCGCTGGCTGCCGTCAATTGCGGCCAACAAACCGCTCGTGTCGAGAAGGATCACCCCTCGCCAAAGCCCGCCAGCAACTCGTCGACGTTCTCCGCAAGATCAGGTTTGCCGCTTGCGAACAACGGAAGTCTGGGCTCGGCGTGGCGCGATTGCAGTAGGCGTTCGACTCCCTCGCGGATCAGGTCCGCCTCGGTCCGGCCCGCTTCGTGCGCGGCTCGAGCAAGTCTGCTCTTCAAGTCTTCGGGCAGGTAGATTGTGGTCCGTTTCACGCCATACACAATGCCATACGCTCAGAAGTCTGTGACACGGCCGTGACCTCTGGGCTCTGAACTAACCCCGAAATCGGCGATTTTGAACTCAAAAGGCTCATCGGACTTTGGCGTGGTGGTCGCCGTGTCACCGGACCACCATCGATCCCAGGACTCGCCAGTTCGGGCGGCCGGCGTAGAGCAGAGCACGGATTCGGTAATTCTCGAAGTTACGGAACCCGAAGCCAATTCGCTTGATGCGCTTGACCAGGTTGTTGAGGGCCTCGGTAGGCCGTTGGTCACCTTGGCCAAGTGGTAGTTGCAAATCTTGTCGAACCATCGCCGCAGCGTTCGCCCGGGCCGCTGGATCCCCGGTGGCATCGCGCCTTTCGAGCAGTGCAGGACCAGGTCCTCGAGAAGGCGGGTGCCTCCTCTTGATCGCTGGTTCGATAGATCTTGATTTCTTGGTAAGGCTGACGAGCGGGCTCCCCGCTGAAATCCGAAGAGCCACTCAAAATTGGTCGGCCACTCTGGATGTCATTAGAACTCGGCTACTGGAAGTAGTCGTTCCACAAGGAGAGCCGTCCGGTCTCCCCGCTGCGCGCTGACGATCAGACTCAGTAAGACACGAGAGATCGTCGAGTCTCCAGCGGCTGGGGGCCGGCCGCGCGAGAGTAGCCTGCCCCGTCGAGGATGCCGAGCTGTCGGGCAGCTGGGACGGTCGGGAGGCCGTACACCTTAAGGAACACACGGGGCAAGCGGTATAGGGGTTGAGCGGACCGTCAACGCGTACATCGCTGCCCTGCCCAACGGTCCAGCGCGAGATCGCCTTGCGGTGTGCCGCCTGGTGCGATCCGCAGCGCCCGAAGCGAGGAGGCGTTCAAATGGGTCGCCCGCCGGTATTCGAGTCGACACGACTCAAGAATCGATCAGCGACCCCGGGTCGAGATCGATTCTCATCACACGGGCCACGCGCGCGAAGTCCCGGTCGTGAGCCAAGATGCTCGCGCCATTGCGCGCGGCAACCGCCGCGATCATGCAATCAATCAATCCGCGAGGCGTGACCGCTGAGGCGCGACAGGTTCGGTATACATGCACCGCACCGTCAAAATCAACGATGGAGTCGAAGGGCAGAAGCTGGAATCTTGCCAGGAGGCGGCGTAGTTGCCCTTCACGCTGAGTAGTACGCGCACCAGATGCCACCTCCATGACTACCAGCTCAGTGACTGCGATCTCTGCGGTCTCGCCTATCAGCTCGGTGAGTCTGACTTCACACGGACTCCCGGTCGCCCGGTCGAACTCGACCCAGGCAGAGGTGTCCACGAGGATCAAGCCTGCTACGGCCCTCTATCCGGCGGAATCCGCCCGATCGCGTGCGCACCTCGCATGGACAAAGCCTCTTCCCGGGTCATCGGCGAACCTGCCAAGTGCTTGAGGGCGAGATCAACGGCCTCGGTCTTCGTACGGAGGCGATATCGATCCATGATCGTGCGGATCGCTGAGTCATTCAATTCGATGTTCGTGCGCGACCGACTTGCCATACACCAATCGTACACCCATTGAGGTTGAGCGAACGCCCCTCTGGTCGGGAGCGCGTAAGCCACGACCAACGCGCCGTCGAATAGAGTTCTAATGCCAAGTTCAAGATTTGAATTTGGTCGGGGGCCCGGGATTCGAACCCGGGGCCTCACGGTCCCGAACCGTGGTTGCACCATGTCCGCGCATAGCCTGCCGACTCCGCTGCGGCCCCGCTGAACTCGATTGCCGCTCCCTTGCTGTCCGGACGTGACCTTCTAGAGCCGGCCGGGTCTGGGATTGCGTGACCCGGCTGTGACCCGGCGCGCGCGTCCAGATCAGCTACCAAAGCCAAGCACGAGCCACAATGCCGGCCATATCGCCGGGCGCATCCCGCGGATAGCGTTACGAGCGATCGCGTAACGGGCAAGAGCGGTTGGGAGGTTGGTACGTCAGGACTGTCGATACTGGGCGAGGCAGATCTTCAAGGCTGCCTGAGCCGCCTGCGCAGAGCGCGGGCCGTGGACTACGCCGGAGCCACGGGTGGAGGTGGAAGGCGATGCCTTGACGTGTTGGTAGCCGGTCTACCAATCGGCTACCTGGGCAACCCGTCTACGACAGCGTCGAACAGCTCGCGACCGGTCGTTGTGGGGCTGATCGACTGACTCCGGCCACTGCCTTGCGCGCCACAGCCGGCGCGACCAAAGCAACCCCCGTGGAGGAGTACGCGGACGTTGGACGATCCACAATGTACGTGGCCAGTGGACCAAGGGCCTTCGTGCTAGTATTGCGTACATCACGGAAGCGCCGCCGTACATCCACTCGCACCAAGGGGGGCGTGATGCAAACAATCGTCAAGGTTCCGGCCATCCGCGGACGGATGGGCGGGCGCACCTACTTCACGGTTAGCATGAAGCTGAAGACCGTTCCCCGCTTCTTCGAGTTTCAGAATTACAAGGCTCTCGAGCCCGACGAGCGGGCGCAGCGGGTGATCAACAAGCTGCGGATCCCAGCGATCCGCGACTACCTTCTCGAGAACCCGGACGGCTACGTCTTCAGTAGCATCACCGCGAGCTACCAGCTGCCCAACGGCGTCCACGAGGAGGACCTCTTCACGCCCTTCGAGGACGGCTCCGACATCGGGGTTCTCAACCTCCCTATGGAGGCCGACCTCTTAATTAACGACGGTCAGCACCGACGCGCCGGTATCGCAGCCGCACTCGAGGCGGACCCGTCGATCGGCGAGGACTCGATATCGGTGGTGCTCTTCCCCTTCGAGAACCACGATCGCGCCCAGCAGATGTTCAGCGACCTCAACCGGACGGCCCAGCCGACCACCAAGAGCCTGAACATCCTCTACGACCACCGCGATCGCCTGGCCAACATCACCATGACGCTGGTCTCTAGCGTTGGTGCCCTCGAAGGCCGCGTCGACAAGGAGCACGCCTCGCTCTCCCGGCGCTCACCGGCCCTCATCACCCTCGGCTCACTGCACGACGGCACCAAGGAGCTCCTCGGCGAGGTCACCGAAGAAAACTTCACCGACAAGGTCGACCTTGCCATCGCCTTCTGGCAGACCGTCGCCGCCGCGATCCCGGCGTGGTCCGACGTCGCCGCTGGTCAGGCCACCGGGCCGCAAGTCCGCGAAGCAACCATCTCCACCCACGCGGTGACCCTCCGCGCCATCGGCACCGCTGGCCGCGGTCTGATTGCGCAGTGCCCCGACACCTGGGCGTCGACGATCAACGACGTCTTCGCATCCATTGACTGGTCGCGGCAGAATCCCGAGTGGGACGGAGTCGTCGTGAGCGAGGGCGATGTGCTCAACCGGCGCCAGAACCAACGGGACCTGACCGAACTCCTCCGGGTGAAGCTCGGCATCGCCACCGCCGAGGAGCGCCTGCGCCGTCTGGTCCACGAGATCAGCAACAACCGGCCCCAGCTCGCCCTGACCGCGCGCCTGCGGGCAGCCGACACTCGTCCCGGTGCCCTCGACGAGGTCACGAAGCTGGAGCAGGACGCCGGGATCCGAGCCGGGGCTGCCGAGGAGCTCCGCCGGCTGCTCGAGCAAGTCTACCTAGAGGCCGCATGACCTCCCCCAATCCCCGCGTCACTCGACCTGCTTTCGACACCACGATATCGAACACCGACATCGTCCTCGTGGTCCTCGCCGACCTCGGGGGCGGCGATCGCCTCGTGGACATCGAGGAGGTCGCCGAAGCCGCCTGGCAGTCGGTCCCGGCTCGGTTCTCGTGGCCCCGCCATCAGCAGTATCCGGACCTCGACGCCGTGGACGTCACCCTCCGCGCCGCAAAGAAGAACGACGGCCTTGTGACCGGCTCCAAGAAGGATGGCTGGATGCTCACTTGCGCGGGCATGCAGCGGGTCCAGCTCCGCGACGCCCTGGTGCGCTCCTTCATCACGGACTTCGGTAACGCCGGTCGGATGGACAACCGCCGCGAGCGCGGGGGACTCGACTCCAACGCCGTGCGTCGACTCGAGCAGCTGCGCACGAGCGCGGCCGCGGTTAAGCATCGCGCCGGCAACGCCGGCGACATCATCGTCTACGACTTCCTGACTTTCTTCGCGATCAACCAGTACATGCCCGACCGCAAATACCTCGCCAATCGCCAGGCCGTCGAGAACCTGGTCCGCGACGACCCGGAATTGGTCGCCACCGCTCGGCTACTTCATGACCGCTTTGGCGGTAACTACAAAGCCGTGCTGCAGCAGGCAAAGGATGTGAAGAATGGGATCGCTTGACGGCCTCGAGATGGACAGCAACGTCGGACGCGACGTGCTCAGCACGGCGAGTTCGTTCGGGACCCTCCCGAAGGCCGTCGCCGAGTACGTCGCCAACTCCATCGGCAACGGCGAAGACGGCCAGCATGTGAACGTAAAGGTCACCAAGCGGCGCTCATACGGATCGCTGCGGATGGTGATCGAGGACGACGCCTGCGGCATGGACGATAACGACCTGCGCCGATTCTTCTCCATGCACGCGGAGAACGAGGCGCGCCGGCAGGGCCGCGCGACCGGGGGCCGCTTCGGCACCGGCAAGACCGCCGCCTTCGGGGTCGGTGAGTCACTTCAGGTTGAGACCCGGCGGTATGGCCATAAGTGGGTCGTCCGCCTCGAGAAGTCCGAGATCATCGCCGCCGCCAAGGAGAAGCGCGCCCCCAAGCCCGACGTCCAGGTCGACGGCGTCGCCACCGACGAGCCGAACGGGACCACGATCATCATCGACCGGCTGACCAAGAGCGCGGACGCGCCAAAGATCATCCAGTGGCTGCGCCGCCGCTCGGGCCGCGCGCTCAACGCCCACAACGTCGTCGTCGAAGGGGACCGCGCCGTGGTGGAGGAGCCCAACTCTCGGCGGACCTGGGAGTTCCGATCTGCCAAGGCGGAACCGGACATCCAGGCCGCGATCGGGGCGGACGTGGTCTGCACCATCAGCTCCGCCGTCCAGCAGCGGGTCGATGACTCCATCCAGGGTGTCACCGTCACCTCGCTGGAGTTCCCCGTGGCGCAGGTGCTCGCCGTCGGTGACCATGCCTCGCGGATCTTCGGGCACTGCGAGGTCCCCGCGCTCGAAGCGGACGACTCGACGCCGTCGCCGTACCTCGACACCCGGGACTACATCCTCAACGAGGACAACCGGACCGCCGGGCCGCTCCTGACCTGGCTGCGCGAATGCCTGGTCCGGGTAGTCGCTGACATCGCCGCCGACGAGCGTGATCGTCGTCGCCGCGCTCAGGACGCCGCCCTGCGCAACGCTGCGTCGAGGATGGAGGCGGTCCTCAATCGGCACTTCCAGGGCGAGTTCCGCAAGCCCCGCAACCCGGTCGGCGACGTCGGGACGAAGATCATCGGCGTGGTCCCCAACGACCATGGGGACCTGGTCCGACCGGGCGAGGGCTTCACCGGCTACGACATCCCGGAAAGGGAGCCGCGGCTCGAGGACAGCACCTCCGAGCAGACCACTCCGCGCAGCGGCCCCGAGCTCGTGCCGGAGCCCGGCGAGGAACCCATCCCGCGGCTCCGGGATCGCGATCCCTTCGGTAATGGACGTGGCGAAGGCCAGGCGCAGACCCACGAAACCCGCCGGCGCCGGCCCACCGGCGGCTTCAAGATCGCCTTCGAGAACGCAACTGAGATCGCGCCCCGCTCCCGCTACCTCGAGAGCGAGCTGATGATCCTCGTCAACCTCGACCATCCCGAGATGGCCGCCGCGCACCGCGAGGGCGACACCCCCCTCTTCCGCATGCTGACTTTCGAGGCCGCGGCGCTGGAATACTGCTACGCCACAGCCTACGTGCGGATGGATGAGGACGCCTCGATCGACCCCTCGGACATCGTCGAGTACGTCCGCACCACCATCGACGACTTGACCCGCGACGTCTCCGAGGTGGTCGGCGACCTGACCACCATCCCGATGCTCGGCTTGGCCACCGCGGCGGCGGGCTGAGGAGGACAGCCGTGCCCCCGCTGAAACAAATCGAGATGACCGAGCAGGAGAAGGCGGCCCTGGAGTTCGCCGCCAACAAGCTCGCGCTCGTCCTCGGTGCCTCCGAGAAGTTCGTCACCGAGGTCGTCGAGCCGCCGGTACCGGGATCCCGGATCGACCTCGCCTACGACGCCGACCTGCGCGACGCCTACGACGCCGCCAACCTCCTCATCGTGGCTGCCGAGGATCACCTGCGGACCATCCTCCAGGTGCTCGAGCACGGGCCCCTCCCCACCTTCGCCTTGTACACCCTGCTCCGCGCGGCGGCCGAGGCCGTAGTCCGGTGCCGCCACCTCCTCGACCTCGGAATCGACGAGCCCGCCCGTCTCGGTCGGGCCTTGAACGAGCGCCTCGACAACCTCCAAGAGCAGAACAAGGTTAAGCCCGAGACCCAGGGGACTCACCTCCCCGACCGGGTCGAGCATCTGGTCGAGCGGGCAACCGAGAACGGGATTCCCGTCCTCCGCAACCAGACCAAGGACGGCAGCGTTGGCAAGCGGGTCATCGGTTTCGGGGAAGTCGTGAAGAGCGAGGTCGAGCTCTTTGAGGCCTACCTGGCGGCGGGCTCAACAGCGTTCCGATTTCTCTCCGGCTACGTCCACTCGAAGCAGTGGGTGCTGATCCCCCGCTACGGAGCCGAGCGCGCGGCGGACCCAGGGATCTCCATGGTGCCAACGGACCTCAACGTGGTCCACTTCGCCGGCGTTCTTGACCTCGTGGTCACGTTGCACGACGAGAACATCGGCTACTGGCACATCCTCGCCGGGCTCCCGAGCGATGTCTGGCGAGTAGCAAAGGGGGCCGCTTAGCCGGCCCCTGGGCCGCCAGGTCTTGGGGTACCCGAGCGCCTACCGTGTTTGACGCGTGCCCGCTCCGGATCGGTTCCGCGAGGAGCTCTGTCAGCAGGTCCCATAACGGCACATAGGCGCGAGTTCCCCCAGCCGTCGTCCACGGGCAGTCCGGAAGTGGGCGCTCCGCAAGGATCGGGTCATACGCTGCATAGCTGTATGGTGGGCGCGCTGCAGGCATCGATAACGCGACCGCCGGCTTAGCCGGCGTCACGGCTCCTGCTGCTCGGACAGCTTCAGCTGGGCCGGCGGGATGGGCGTCGGTGCCTCGTGCGCAGCGCTCTTGATGACCCGGCACATGCGCTTCACGGCGTCATCGATCGACATCCCTCCCGGCGACTTGATAGCGCTGTAGGTGACCAATCCCTCCTCCGTCGTCGGATCCGCCGGCCGATACAGGGCGAGGCCGACGCCGTTCGCGTACGAGTCGGCGAGGTACTGGAACTTGTCGAGTACCTTGCGATGGTCGTTTTCGTCGATCACCCGCAACCCGAACATGGCGAAGAATGCCGGTCGGGTGCTTTGGATCCACGATGTAATGTCGCCGATAGCCGTTGTCCCACCTTGGACATCGGCGAGCTTGAGGTCGATCACGTTCAGGGCGATCTCGCGGATGCGCTTGTCCACGTCGGCGCTGGCAGGCCGGCCGAGCCGTCCCTGCTGCGGACTCTTCGGGTGTTTGGGCGTGCCCGCCATTTTCACCTCAGCAATCAACGCCGGCCGCGAGCTCTTCTCGGCTGGGAAGCAAAGGTCCACATCAACCTGCTGGGTGAGTATCCCTGGTCGCTTGCCTCGCTGGGCGACGCCGAAGCCGGCGCATCGTTCGACCAGCCGCGCGACCAACTCGTTGAAGAACAGGCCCTTGTTCTGGTTCTCCCCCGAGCTCACGTTGCCCGCCTGAACCAGACGATCGAAAGCGCTCATCGCCTTGAGAAATTCTCCCTCGATCTCGGCAAAGGACTCGATTTGCTCGGCCTCGACGCGATCAAGAAGTCCGCGAAATGCGGGAAAGGAGAACGGAGACTTAGGCACCCGCGACCATGCCCGCCGGTACCGAGGGATCCCGGCTGATTCGCCGCTTGCGCATGGTCTGCAGCGCGTTGGTGATCTCCCCCACCTCGGCGTCTGACAGCTTCAAGGTCTCGCGCAGGAGCACTTGGTCGACCCGCCCCACCACGCTAGCCCACCGGCCAGCTCGCAGCTCCGACTCGAGCTTCGGGCGGTCTCGCCGAAGGCGCTCCCACGCAGCCGCGAGATACGCCGGTGCCGGCAGGGGAAGTTTCGCCGCTTCACGCGGCTCCATCTTGAGGATCCCCCCACCGTAAGACCGACCGAAGATCTCGGCACCGAGCATGGTCACCGAGTTCATAGCCAGAAGCGGCAGCGCCTGCTTGGCGATTTTCGTCCCCGGCTTGAGCCGCACCCCGTGCATTGAGTTCACGAAAGTTACCCCCGCCGTGTTGGTGATCAAGCGCGGGTACCGGTGGCTCATGTACGTGAAGAAGAGGTCAGGCTTGGCCACAACTGGCGGGCGCCACCAGACCGCGCGCACCTGACACTTGTAGGCGTCGGGGACGTCCTTGCTCTCACCGACCTCCAGGTAACGGCGTAGGCCAGCCGAGCGGTCGGCGACAGCAGGCTGCAAGATCCACACGGCCTCGCTGGCATCGCGCAGCGCATCCCAGTCAGCCGGCGTGAAGCTCAGACCCCGAAGATGTCGAGTGCCCGGCGGACAGATCTTCATAACGTGTCGGTCCGGTTGGAGGCCGAATTTCTTGCGCGTCGCCTCATTCAGAGTGAAGAACCAATTCGCGCCCGTCACAGTGCCAAGCTCCGGGGATCCGTAATCGCCCAGCCCGACGAAGTAATCATGCGTGACCGCCTTGAAGACCTGGCGCTCGTGAATACTCAGCAACAGATCGCTCCACTTGCCCTCGTCTGAGAGCGTCACAGCGTACTCATCGAACGGCTGGATCCGATTCAGGTCCTCGCCGTCATGGACGTAATACAGAGAGAAGGCGTCGCACCCCCCACTCCCCTGCGCGAGGACCAGGACGACGTTCTCGAGCGCATCCGCGAACTGGCGCCGCTCGAAGAAGACCAACTTCACCGAGGCAAAGCGCCGCCGCATCCACTGCCGGACCGGCTCTGCATAGCCGACGGTGAGGAGTTCGGCCGGAAGCACCATCGCCATCCGTCCTTCGGGCACCAAGAAGGCGCCGGCGTGCACCGGCAGGGCCGCCCACGACGAGGCCAGTCCAGATAGGCGCACACCCTGACGGAGCGCAGCCTGAGCGGACAGCCGACGAGCCTGGCCAATATGCTGCTGATAGCGGACGAACGGCGGGTTGCCTATCACCGCATCGAAGGGACCGAAGGACGAGAACAGCTCCGACGGTGGAGCGAGCTCGAAGAAGTCCGACGCCACGACGTTGGCGTCGAGGCCCTCCTCCTCGAGCAGTCGGGCTGTCTCCTCTAGCGACTCGCCGTGTAGGTCAACTCCAAAGACCTGGTCGCCAAGCCGTTCCTCCACCGTGCCGAGCTGCCGCAGCTCCCGCGCCGCGGCAAGAAGAAACACCCCTTCCCCGCACGTCGGGTCCAGTACTCGAGCCGTGCGGTTGCCGTGGATTGCCCAGCGAGCGAGGAAGTTGGCCAAGGCTGGCGGCGTGAAGTAGGCGCCCCGAGCCTTGCGGGCGGCGGGCGAGTCGACCAAGATCTCCGGCAGTTCGCCCATCGCGGTATCGTACAAGTGTTCGGACTCGCGCGCCTAGCCTGCGCCGCGCCCGGGCCGCATCGGCAAGGGCAGCTGCGGATCGGTGCGGACGCGGTACTCGCTGAGCGCTTCTCGGACAATGTCGGCCATCGCGGTATGCCGTCGAAACGCCGCCTCGCGCAGCCATTCGTACTGCTCCGGCGGGAAGCTAATCGGGATCCTTACCGGCCTCTCTGCGCTTGGTGCCATTGCCACAAGTTGGATGATATCAAGGCATCATGAGACCGGGTAGGTATCGAGGCATCACTACTGGCGAGGTCGATCCGTGATTGGGTCGGAGCGCCTTGGGTCGTCGAGAGCCCTCAGCGGACACTAGGAGGTCGGCTCAAGTCTCGTAGCATCCTCCCCAACAGGACGGCGCCGGCAACGATTCCGGCGTACAGAAGGAACGTCGAGAGTTTGGGCTCATTGGCTCCGGCCTCCAGTTTTGCTATGTAAGGCTGCGAAGTGCCCATTTGCCGAGCGACGTCGGATTGAGTTAGTCCGCGCCGGGCTCGTTCCTCGGCCAGCCGCCGCATTAGCTCCTTGGTTTGCTCGCGGCCTAGGGTCACGCGTGGTAGGTGATCCTCCACATATCCTCCTATGCCATAGATGGCATACCGACGCGAGTTCCAATGACCGGTTGACGTCCGTGCATGATAAGGCGAAGTATGGCATCATTGTCAGCATGTCTACAACTCCCGCCGGTCACGCCGGACAATCCGATGGATGGGACGCGTGGCAGGCCCTTTCCTACGGCGCGACGACCCTTTCGGTGGCATCGCTAGTAACCGGCGGGAAAGCCGGCAAGGAGCTTGGCCAATGGGGGACTATCCTCGGGCTGGGCAGTAGCATCCTTCACTGGCTTCTGGCGCCACCTCGATGCGAGCGTTGTACCCGCCGGATGACGCGACAACCGGCTCGCAGTCCGTCGACCTGGTGGTGTCGGTCTTGCGGGTACCAGAAGGCGTAGGGGGGTAGTAGATTCACGCCGGGGGCCACCGAGATCGAGCTCCCACCTAGTCTGCGGACGACCCCAGGCACGCCCCACTTACCCCACTTACCCCACCATATTCCTCCGGGAAAGGTAGGAGAGGACCAGGCGTCGGCCGTCGGATTTACATGGATCTTGGCCTTCGCAGGTCCGGCGGTTCGGCCGACCCGAATCGTTTCGCCAGGAACCCCAAGCCCAGTCGGGTAGCGATTGCTAGCAGTGGGGACGTGTCAGGGCCAGATTCGGCTCCACAGCATCGGGGCCACGTGGGTAAGGGCGGCCGCCGAGGCCAATACAATCGAGTTCCGTGCGCCTGTCAGGCTGGCCTCGACCGTGTTCGATAACCGTCTACGAGCTGACTGGTTAGCAACAACGTAAGCCAGGCGCATCGCCGCAACGCGAACACGAGCCTGACCGGACGATTGTCTAGATGGGCGTCCGAACCACTGTCGGCGGGGTTCTGTGGCGGATCGGCGAAGCAAGTCGACGAGGTCAACGTGATTGAACAGGTAGAGGACCTTGGGCCGGACTGCCTGGAGGGTATTGAATAGTGCGACCAGCGCATAGGCAATCGCGACGATCAGCAGTATTCTCTGCGTGTCGTTCATCACGGGCCATCCGATCGCCTCGACGATCCCAAGGCCAGCCGCCACGACGGACAACCCCCCGAGAACTGACGTGGCCTTGTCTTCCAAACTGGATGATCGCTCAGCATCGGCAGTCACAATTCGCTCGACGTCTTCAAGGGCCCATTGGTGCTGCTGAAGCAGCTGCTCATACTCGACGATCCGTGCGGTCTCTAGGTTGGTTGTGGTTCCAGGGAGACGCCGTGAGAGTACGCCACTCACTGCGAACGGCAGCACCTGCTCGCTGATCCAACGAGGGAGGCGCCAACAGCCAGTAGTGCGCGGGTCCATCTCTACTCTTTGCTCCGGCAGACATCTTCCGATCTCGCCATGCGCGACGGAGCATATGCCGAACTAGCGAAATTCGGATTCCACTATTTGGGAGATGGGACCGAGTAGGAAGCCCGATCGAAGGGGCCATTTGGCCAAACTGCTGTCAGCTCCCGTCCGAGAATCCAAGGCTAAAGGATCGCCCACATCATACGGTGGCACAAAGGCCGTGGCATACGACATATGGTGCCGAGAGGGGGAGTCGAACCCCCACGGAGTTGCCTCCAACGGTTTTTGAGACCGTCGCACCGACTTTGAACTCAGATTGGCCGAAAAACAACGAAAAACCACCGGTCCCAAAACCGTTCGTTGGCCGCCTTGCGTCGCTGGTATCCACTCTACTACGTTCGGTTCGACTCCCCGTGGGTGGCGCATTCCCTCTCCAGCGTCTCCTCGACTCCGGCGCTGCTGACCCCGCCAAGATCACCAGCCTGGTCGAGCTATATACGGCGGTCAGCCCGCTCACCCTCAAACGTCAGATCGACCGGCGGCTGGCCGCCATGCCCATCGCATCGAAGGTTGCAGTCAGTGCCTAAGCCCACCTCCATCCCGGTGCGATTCCTTAATGAGGGAACC
>DATKQJ010000003.1:0-70228 GCA_035532785.1 Candidatus Acidiferrales bacterium
CGCCGGTTCAGGCCGCCCTGGATGAGCTCAGGCGCGAACTGGGTCCTGATCGGGTCGAACTGGGCGAACTCGTCATCTTGGGCGCTCACGAGAAGTTGGAGCGCTTGCGCTCGGGGCGCGGGGCGCAGCGTGGTTTGCGCCGGCGCCTCGCAGAGCGGGTGCGAACTCGCCAGCTCCCTGTCGACCCCAAAGCCGCGGAGGAAGTGCGCCGGACCGGCTGGGCACGCAGTTGACCGGGTCCTTTCTTTTGGACAACTCGGCCTGGGCGCGCCTCGGCCACCTGCAGCTTCCCATGTCTCGGAGTGAGGACGTGGCACGCCCGGGGATCGGCCGAAGGATTCCAAGAGAAAGTTGCCGCGGTCCCGCTGATGATGATCATCCTCACGGCCATCCTCAATCATCAGGCCACCTCCAAGAGTCGAGCGAGTTGGGAGTGACGAATCATGACCTCACGGTAAGAGGTCAAATCCGGGTAGGTGGGTGGGCCTGACGACTGAGAACTGCCGCCGATTGAGGGTTGCTCCACCTCCGCTGCTAGATCCGTAACCCCGGGCGGTAGGCCCCAGTGCAGTGATCACAGCTTGGGCCAGAACCTTGACGGCGGCGCCGTGGCTGCTGGGGGGGGCACCGCCATGACCTGGCGGCCGACCCGCAGGCGGGTGCTGCAGGGGATCGCGGGCCTGGGCGCGGTGGTCGCATTCCCGAGCATCCGAGTCGGTGCCTCCTCGCCCACACCGATCCGAAAGCTGGTCTTCCTGATGCAGGAGAACCGATCCTTCGACCACTACTTCGGCCGCATGAAGGGCGTCGATGGACTCCCTCCCGCCGCCCCCGTCAGCCGGGCTAGCGGTCTGTGTCTACCCTCGCCCCCGCACGACGCCAGGTCACTGGAGGTGGCATTCCACGCCGGCCTCATGGACCGATTCCAAACCCCGGCCGCCAAAACCTTCTACACCGAGGAGCAGGTTCCGACATATTGGGCGCTGGCCCGCCGATTCACGCTCTGCGATGCCTATTTCGCGTCGGTGCTGGGTCCGACCTTTCCTAATCGGCTCTGCAGCCTGGCCGCCTCTCCGGGTGGATTCATCGATGATCCGACCACCCTCGATGTTCGGCTGCTGCCCCGGCCGACGCTGGTCGACCGACTCGACGAGGCAGGTCGGGATTGGGCCTGCTACCTGGTCCACCCCCGAGCTCAGACCTACAACCCCATCGCCTACTACCCGGAGCGGGCTCGGGATCCACGAATCGGGCGGACGTTGGGTGAATTCCTCCACGCGGCGCGAGCGGGGAGCCTTCCCGATGTCTCCTGGATCATCTCCGACTATCCACTCAATGAGCACCCGCCCGCCTCGATCGCGTGGGGCCAGCGGCTGATCGCATTGGTGGTCGAGGCGCTGTCCCGGGGTCAGGACTGGCCCCAGTTGGCGCTGATCCTGAACCACGACGAGGCCGGGGGATTCTACGATCACGTCGTTCCGCCTCAGGTGGGCGGCTCGCGTTTGGGCTTTCGGGTTCCCTGCCTGATCGTCTCGCCCTTCTCTCGACCGGGGTACGTGAGCCACCTCACCTACGACCACAGTTCGGTCGTGGCCCTGGCCGAGTCGGTCTTTCGCCTTCGCAGCCTGGCCGCTGGAGATCGGGGCGCCAACCCCCTGACCGAGGGCCTCGACTTTGACCACGCCGAGTTGGCGCTGCCGCACTTGCCGGGACCTCCAGCTGACACCTCCTGTGGGCGGGTTCCGCCCTGGGCGGCCCGCGTGCTGGCCGGCGAGGCGGTCTGATGCGCTGCTGGCCCGGGCCTGCCAAGCCGTAACCGGGTCCGGTATCCCCTGCCGAGACGTTGTCGATATCAGCTCCCAGTCGAACCACGGCGGACGGCGTTCGCGGTCGCCTTGAGCAGACCGTCGAACTGCTGGAGAATAGGGGCTACGCGTTCGGCGCGGGGCGGTTGGCCCCGGTCTGCCTCGGCGGAGCCGTCACCGTCGACCAGCTGCGCCAGGCCGTCGCCGAGAGCGAAGTACTGGTCATCCGAGAGGGGCTGGTGGTCAGCCGTCGGATGGTGGACTCGCTGGCGGCGGTGAGGGCGCGAGCTCTCTCCCACCCACTTTTGGTGGACGCCTACCGGGCGTTGACACGGGAATTCGTGCACACCCTGATCCGGTGCTGTCCGTATGTGCTGTCGGTATCCATCGCCGGCTCCCTGGCATCGGGCGGATTCCAGGCCTCCGACGACGTAGATCTGAACCTGATCGTGGAGGATGGGCACCGCCACCTCGCCTACGTGGCCCTCAACCTGCTGGGGCTGGTCCACGCGCTCGGACATCGGTCCAAGCCGGTCGACACGCACAGCGCCCGCCCGCTGGCGGGCCGGTTCATGACCGCCAACCTGCTTCTGGAGCGCTCTCAATGCTTTCCCCTGTCCCGGCAGGATCCGGCTATGGCGTACGAGTTCCTGGCCTCCGAGCCTGTCTATGGCATCGAATTCTGGCGCTCGGTGGTGGGGGCGAATGCGGGCCTGTCAGAACACTTCCCGCAGATCCTGGAGCGTACTGAGTTGTACGACATGGCCCCCGGCCCGCGGCTTCCCAGCTGGCTGTTTCCGGCTGCGCTGGATGGACCGGCGCGCCGGGTCGGCCGGCTCTCTTGGCGCTTCATGCAGTGGACCCGCCGCGACCGGCCCGAAGCTCTGGCCCGGGTCGCCCACGTGCGGCAGACGATGCGGCCATACGCGCTTTTCGACGACGAGTGAACGCCATCAGCCTCGCCGGAATCGTGGCGGTGACGCTGGTCGCAGCCTCGAGCCTGTTCCTGTTCGTCTACGGACTGAACCTCCTCTACCTGAGCTGGAGCGCGCTCCGCATCCGGCCCCTGGCGACTCGTAGCCCGGGTATCCGACCCGCCCGGGTGGCGGTGCAGTTGCCGATGTACAACGAGCGCTACGTGGCCGATCGCGTCATCGACGCGGTGGCGGCGCTCGATTGGCCCCGTGCCTGGCTCGAGGTCCAGGTGCTCGACGACTCGGATGACGAGACGGTCGAAATCGTTGCTCGGGCGGTGCGGCGGTGGCGCGATCGCGGCCTGAACATCGTTCACCTCCGGCGCTCGGCTCGAACCGGATTTAAGGCGGGCGCCCTGGCCCACGGCTTGGACCTGACCTCGGCCGAGTTCCTGGCCGTCTTCGACGCTGATTTTGTCCCCCCCTCAGATTTCTTGAGGAGGACCATGCCCGCCTTCGGGGACGCGACGCTGGGATTCGTTCAGGCGCGCTGGGGATACCTCAACGAGGACTATTCCTTCTTCACCTCGCTGCAGGCGCTGATGACCGACTTCCACTTCCTGGTCGAGCAGGCAGTACGCGCTCGCAGCGGATATCTGACCAACTTCACCGGTTCGGCGGGAGTGTGGCGGCGGCGGGCGATCGAAGCCGCCGGCGGCTGGCGCGCGGTCACACTGACTGAGGATCTGGACCTCAGCTACCGCGCCCAGCTGGCGGGGTGGAAGGCCAAGTACCTGGAGGAAGTCTGTGTCCCTCAGGAGCTGCCGGTCTCCGTCGACGCCTACCGCAGCCAGCAGGCGCGCTGGGCGACGGGAAGTTTCCAATGCGCGCTGCGCCTGCTTGGTCCCACCCTCTCCAGTCCGCTGTCGCTCTGGGTCAAGTTCCAGGCCACCATGCACCTGCTCGGCTATGCGGCGCCGCTCATGATGCTGTTGCAGATTGCAGCCTATCCGTTGCTCCTCGCCCTACCCACCTCGGGTCGTCTCGGGCGGGGCATTTCACTGCCGCTGGCGGTCAGCCTGCTCAGCCTCTCCCCGATCATCGGTCTGGCCATCGCCCAGCGACGTCGAGGCCGGCCGTGGTGGCGGCATCTGGGTGGACTGCTGGCTTGGTCCCTGGTCGGAGCGGGGACCTCGCTCACCGTCGCGCATTCGCTGCTGCGGGCCTTCCGCCGCAGCGGCGAATTCACGCGAACCCCGAAGTACCGCATCGAAAAGCCGGGCCAGGACTGGGGGCACAGCGCCTACTTCCGGCCCCGAGACGCCCGCGCCTTGGGCGAGCTGGTGGCTGGTGGCGCATCCCTGCTAGTTGCCTTCCTATCGTTTCAGCGCGAACTTTGGCTGCTCGTCCTGTACGCGTCGATGTTTGGGATCGGCTTTTTGGCGCTTTCGCTGGGCAGTGGGATGCAGGCACTCCGGATTCCCGCCGCCGTTTCCCGCCGGACCCTCCACTTGATCTTGTTGCTGGCCGCGGCGGGCCTCCCGCTGCTGCTGATGGCCCAGTTGCCAGACCCTTTCGAGGATTCCTACCAGCACTGGCTGCTGGCGGCGACGCTGGCCTCCACCGGCCGCCTCCAGGACCCCCTCTTCCACATGCAGGACACCTGGTTGCCGGCTTTTCAGGTCATCGCGGCGGCGCTGCTCAAGGTCTTCGGGCTCTGGCAGCTGGCACCGCTCAAGGCCTTCAACATCGGGGCATCGATCCTCAGCCTGGGGCTTGTCTACCGCCTGGCGGGCGGCCGCCGACGGGGAGTGTTCGCCGTCCTACTGCTGGCCGTCAACCCGATATTCCTCTTGACCAGCTCCACCGTGGTGGCCGAGCCACTCCTGTTGGCGGCACTGTTGGGGGCGGTGGTGGCCGTCCGGGAGGGCCGCACGGCGCTGGCCGCCGCCCTCATGTGTCTGGCCTGCCTGACCGGCACCAAGGCCTGGCTCTGGCTGGGCGCCCTGGTGGTGGTGATCGCGGTCGCTCGAATTGCTTGGGGGCGCATCCGGCTCCCCTCCCGCCTCGGCTGGATCGTGCCCGCGCTGGCGCTGGTTTTGATCCTCCAGGGAACCCAGGCCTTTGCCTCTCACTCGGTGCTGCGCGCGGCGCTGGAGGCGAACTCGGCAGCGGCTCGCGGGAGCATTCCGCTGCCCACCCTGAGCCGCGGGGTGGAATTCATCGCCTACCTGGCCTGGGCCTCGCTTCCGATCGCGGTCTTCGCGCCCTTCGGCTTCGGGCAGTTCTGGAAATCGGACCCATCCCTGACCCGGCTGCTGATTGCCCCGTCGCTGCTCTATTTGGCGGCGGTGACGGCTCTGGTCGGCGTGGGCGCGTACAGCGGAAGCCACCGCTACTACTATCCGGCGCTGCCGGGGCTGGCGATACTGGCGGCCGCGGCCCTCGATCGAGCTTCGGCCAAGCTCCAGCTGGGGGCCCTGGTCGCCTCGGCCGGCATCGCTCTCTACTTCATACCCATCTTCCTGGCCCTGTCGGCGGAGAACGCCGGGCTGGTCGCCGCGGGAGCGGCGGCGGCCCGGGTCCCGGGGACCCTGCTGACCGATTCGCCGGTCGTCGCCTACTGGAGCCGCAAGCCGGTCACCGGCATCTACGGTTCCGAGAGTCTCCCCACCGATCATGCCTTGGCGGTGGCCTGGCTGAGGGACAAGCGGGTCGGCGCCCTGGCCCTCGAGAACATCAGCTACTACCGAGCCAGTGCCGTCTTCCCCGCCCTCGCGGCGGGCGGCGCGGCGTCACCGCCTTTCTTTCGGATCGGGGCGGAGGACGCGTTCGCGGTTGCCGGAGGCAAGCCCGTCCACGTCTACGCGTTCGGACGGCCGGAGGTCGGGTTGACGCCCCAAATCGGGGCCACGCTGGGGACTGGCAGCTGGCCCGAAGAAGGTAAGACGGCGCCTTTGGCCAAGGGTCTGGTGCTGCAAGGCGGGGCCGGTGAAATGGCCGGAGAGGGCCTCGGGCTGGGCCTTCCGATCGTCCATTTCGAGGACGGCTGGTGGTTTCCCGGACCGGATTCGTCGCTCACCATGCGCGGCTCAACCTGGGTCAAGAGCTTTGATCTGGACCGGCGCGAGCTCGACGACGAGCAGGGCCGCTTCCGGAGCTTCCAAACCACCCCCAGCCGCGGGCGGATCACCGTCACCTACACCCCCCAGGCGGGCGCGATCGAGGTTCTGGTGAAGCCGACCTCCCTCACCGCGGGGGCCAGCCAGTTCGTGATCCTCAACGAGGAATCGGGGGCCTTCGACGACTACGCCGACGCCGAGGGACAGGCGAGCGGGGCCGCGATCGGCAGCTGGGTGCCGGTGGTGAGTGATTGGGCCCGGTTCCGCTCCGGCCCACTGGCAGTCGAGTGGGCGGTGCCCGCTCCACCGTCGGCCGGCTTCTTCCGGGCTCGCGAACTGCGGGCGCCGGGCCTTGATTTCAGCGGCCTTGAATACCAATTCGGCCCTGGATTTCAAGGCATCGACTACCAGATCACGGTCAGGAGGGCTCGATGATGGAAAGCGTCGACGTCGTACTCGTCTATCCGCAGCGTGCTCCCGAGAAGGGTAGGCACTGGATCATGCCCTCGCTTGGGCTCATGTACCTGTCGGCCGCGCTCCGGCGGGCCGGGTACAGCGTGCGCCACATCGACCACACCTTCTTGAATCGGAGCCAGGTCCTGGCCGAGATCGACCGCCTGCGGCCCTCGGTGATCGGCATCTACTGCATGATCACGATGCAGGACGAGGCCTTCTCGCTGGCCCAGGACGTTCGCGGCATGGCGCTGACGGTGGTAGGAGGCCCCTATCCCTCGGGCGAGGTGGAGCCATTCCTGGACCGCTTCGACCTCGTCGCCATCGGCGAGGGGGAGGAGACCATCGTCGAGATCATGGAGCACCTGCTTGATCGACGCTTCGAGGAGGTCAAGGGGCTCGCCTTCTTGCGCGACGGCGAGGTGGTGCGAACGCCGGCCCGGGTCCGATCCAAGGACATGTCGACGCTACCCCTTCCGTATCGCGCCGATCTTCCCAACGATGAGTACATCCGATATTGGCGGCGGCATTGGGGCGAGGCGACCACGCCCCTGATGAGCACCCGGGGCTGCCCATTCCGCTGCGAGTTCTGCCACAAGTCGGTCTTTGGTGATCTCTTCAGTTCCCGTTCGACCCAATCCGTCATTGACGAGATGCGCGAGATAGCCGCGCTCGGCTACCAGCACATCTGGATGTCGGACGACCTCTTCACGCTCAACTACCAACGCACCCTGGCCCTCTGTCAGGAGATCGAGGCCGCCCACCTCCCGCTGACCTGGGAGTGCTTGAGCCGCGTCACCCACGTCGACTACGACCTCTTCGTTCAAATGCGTCGCGCCGGCTGCAGCCGAGTCTTCTTCGGCATCGAGTCGGGCGATGAGGGCGTGCTGAAGCAGATGGCGAAGGGAATCACACCCGGGCAGGCGCGCGCGGCGGTCGAGGCCTGCGTCAAGGCAGGGATCAAGGCGGCGGGGTTCTTCATGGTCGGCTACCTGGGTGAAACCGAGGAGAGTCTGCTTCGCACCATCCAGTTCTCGTCGCGCCTGCCGCTCGACTACGTCAGTTACACCATCGCCTATCCGCTGCCCGGCACCAAGTTTTTCGACAAGGTCCGGTCGCGTCGCCAGGAGGGTGAATGGCACCACATTCGGCACAATCGGCTGCTCTTCAACTCCGACTTCTCGGAGCGCAAACTTCGCTTTGCCATCTTCAAGGGCGCCACCCAGCACAGACTCCGCCGCCTGCGCCTGCCAGCCCTGGCCACGGTCTTTGAGATGGCCACCGACCCGGTCCTGAGGGCGCTCTCATGAGCCGGGTCGGGCAGGGGTGGTGGCCAAGCATCGTGCGCGTCGTGGTGGGAGCGTACTGGCTATTTTTCGCCTCCCAGAAGTGGACCGGGGTGGAGTGGATGAAGCCGCTCATGAGGGCAGCGGCCGCGGCTAACCCCATCCCCGGTCTGCACCAGATCCTGTCCCTCGTGGTGGCCCCGAATTGGGAGCCGTTCGCGATCGCGCAGGCGGCGGGCGAAACCGCGGTGGGGGTGTTGCTGGTGGTGGGCTTTGGCACCCGTTGGGCGGCGCTGGCGGGCATCCTCCTGGCGCTGAACCTCTGTCTGACGGTGGCCCCGTTGACCGCCGACGGCTTCCGCTGGATGTACGTTCTGGCCCTTCTCGTCAACGTCGACGTGGCCGTGAAGGGGCCGGGGCGCCTGGCCCTGGAGAGGCTGGCCCTCGTGCCCGGATGGAGGGTCGGGGGAGCGAGGTGATCGAGGCCTCAGGTGCGGGTCGGAGGATCCGAATCCAGCCCCACGGTTCGACCCGTCAGCGGCGGCGCCGCCTGCAGGCCAGGGTCGCCCTCCTTTCCCTGGTACTGGCTCCGATCGCGATGGCGACCCATGAAGTCCTCCACCTGATGGTCTACTACGCGTTCGGCTACCGGGCGGTGATGCAGGTCACCCCCTGGAAGCTGCAGGCGGCCGGGCTGCAGATCCTCGGCCTCCACGTCGCCGCCCTGGGTGACCCTCCGGCCGCCGTCCACGTCGCCGACAACTTTTTGGGCCCCGCCCTGGCTGCCCTGCTGCTGCTTGTGCTCTGGCGTGCGGCGCGTCCCTCGGCCTTGGCGGAGGCGCTGCTGGCCAACCTCCTGATTCAGAGTTTCTTCTCTTCCATCGAGACCGCCTTCGCAGTCCTGGAGCGAATCGCCCATCTGGACGCCGATCTTCTACTCCTCCCTGAACTGAATTACGGCGTCTGCATCGCCATCATCACCGCGATCGCCCTGCTCGCTCCCCGGCGGCGCTGGGGCCCTGCCTAAGGGGCGCCCCGAGCGGTCGCGGGCGGGTTCAAGCTCAGGCGCGCTGGGCCGGTGGGGCCCGGGGCCTCCAGCTGGTGGCGAGGGGGTAAGTTATGAGCGTGCGCCGCTGCCCCTACCTGGAGGAACTGCTGAAGGCAGTCCATGGACCGCTGCGTGTTTACACCTTCGATTGCCACGTCGACCATCGCTCCAAACGCAAGCTGGCCGTGTCCGACTCTCCACCCATCTGCGTCCGGGACTACGAGGCGTGCCCGCTCTACCGGGACGAGAAGGGACGCGAGGATGCGGTGATACGCCGCTACACAGAGTGACCGAGGGCGCGCCAGGGCTGTCCTGTTCGGTCTGCGCGGCTCCAACTCTGACCGTCGACGGGCGCTGCCCCTTCTGCCACTCGGAGTCGTCCGGGCGGGGGGACCAGAACCAACTCGTTGGATACCTCGCGGCCAGATTGCCGTTCGCCCTCGCCAAGCGCTCGGGGCTGCTGGGTCGCGGTCCCGTGCGCGAGGTGACGATACGCATTGGGCAGGATGAATTCCGAGCCAGACTGGAGCGCCGGGAGCTGCGACTTCGGCCGGCGATGACGGCCGAGCTCTGGTCCGACCGGCTGGTCGGAGAGCTGAGCCGGCAGGCGACCGGCGACGCTGCGCTTCGGGCCGCGCTGGCCCGGGCCGGCTGGGATATGGGCTAGGGCACGCGCTCGCCCCTAGAGCAATTCCAGCTGTTCGTTCGAGCGCAGCGCGCAGGCCCTGATGCCGCGGCGCTTGAGATGCTGTGCCAGTTCGTGGGCAAAGCCATGGACGGTGTACACCGTCGCGGCGCCGCTGAGCTGGGCTACCTCCACCAATTCGTCGAACCCGCAGTGGTCCGAATAGGCAAACCCGGCGTCCGCCCCGAAGTGGGTGCGCATGCGCTGGTCCAAAGTCCAGCCACTGATGAGAGCGGTGCGGTAATGCGCAAGGCGCCGCACCTCGGACTTGCCGGCTGGCGGGGCCATGACCACGCGGGTCCCGACCCCCGCTGCCGGATCCAGAGCAACCCAGTCCGGAAAGACCACCCCGGCCCGCTCGTAGCCTCGGACCCAGGGCACACAGCGCGACTCCAGGGCAAAGCGCAGTCCGTGGGAGGCGAGCGCCAACATGAGTTCCTGGGACTTACCGAGGGCGTTGGCCAAGAGGACGGGCGTGACGCGCTCGGCGATGAGTCGACGACACCAGCGCGCGAGTTCCTCCAGCACCTCCTCCGGATCGGGGAAGCGGAACCGGGGTTCGCCGTAGGTGCTCTCCATCACCAGGACCTGGGCGCGAGGAATGGCGGTCGGAGCTGGGCGCCGCAATGGCCTCAGCTTCAGATCGCCGGTGTAGAGGAGACGTTCTGAGTTGGCTTCCAAGAGCAGCATGGCCGACCCCAGGATGTGGCCGGCGTCGTGCATCTCGAGTCGGGCCGATCCCAGCTGGCAGGACTGGCCCAGCCCCACCAGCTGGGCCTGGTGAGGGCGCCGCCCGGGTGGCAGGAGGTCGTGCGTTTGGGGCGTCATCAGCGCCAGCTTGTGGCGCCGGGTGTGGTCGCTGTGGGCGTGGCTGACGAAGGCCAGGTCGCGGATGGTGTGGGGATCCAGCCACATGCCGTGGCCGCCCAGGCAAATGCCGCGATCCCAGGTGACCTGGGATTTCATCTCCCGCGCCCGGGCATGAGCACGCAATCGGAGTCGGCGAAAAGGGGCAGCGGGGGGCTAACGCCGAGGGCGGCGTAGGCCGCCGCCGGTATCCCGATGTCGGCCACCCAGACCTCTCCTGCCAGGTCTGGCCCTCGGGCCTGGAGGAGCCCGGTCTTGGGCAGCCCCAGGGCGACCGTGGTCTGGGCCTGGACCACCTCGCCCGGGGCCTGGCCGGTGTCGGAGTCGAGACCGCTGGGCAGGTCCACGCTCAGGACCGGCGTGGAGCCCTCCCGCAGGGCCCGAATCGCCTCGGCGATGGGGCCCGCCGGAGGGCGTGACAGCCCGCTCCCGAGCAGCGCATCGACGACCAGATCGGCCCTCTCCAAATTAGGACTTGCCATCACTTGGACACCGCGCGCGAGCAGGGCTTCGGCCTGGGCCCGTGCCGGTCCCCCCAAGTGTTCGACGTCGATGCAGGACACCGCTGCCAGCAGGCCCCAATCGCTGAGGTGGCGGGCCGCAGCCAGCCCGTCGCCCGCGTTGCCGCCGGTTCCGCAGACCACGCTGACCAGACCTCGACCCCGGCAGCGGCGAGCGATCTGCCAGCCCGCCGCCTCCATCAGCCAGTCCACCGGCAGCGCCAACTGCTCGGTGCAGATTCGATCCAGGGCGCGCGCCTGTGCGCCCGTCAGGCTATGACTGGGGGGGGCGCTGGACGACAAAGGAGCAGTAGGGATCACCGCGCTGGATGGAGGAGGCCTGAGACACCTGAGCGTCCATGGTATTGAGGATCAGCTGCGCTGTCAGACCGCAGACCTGGGGAAACCTGACCGCAGTGCTCCGGAAGGGGCAGTTGTGGATGCTCACGTGGACCCCATCCTCGGCCCTCTCGGCCTCGGCCATGGTCCCCGAACGGCGAATCCACTGCACGATCCGATTGATGGCGGCGTCGAAATCGAGACCCTGCATGGTGGGCGCGATTTGGCGGGCGTGACGGGCCGCGATGCGGCTCACCACCTCGTCCAGCAGGTCCGCCCCGCCGATCTCACGCAGTTCAGTCATGACCATCGTCGCCAGGTGTCCGTACCGCTTGGGAAATTCGGCGTCGGCGCGCTCGGTCAGGGCGAAGAGCAAGGAGGGCCGTCCTCGCTTGTGGCGCTCGGGAGTGCTCCTCACAAGACCGTCGCGCTCCAGGTTGGTCAGGTGCTGCCGAACCGCGTTGGGAGTGATGCCGAGCGCGGCGGCGATGGACTCGGCGCTGGCGGCGTGCTTGCGGCGGAGCAGCGCGAGTAGCTCCATCCGCGTTGATCTTCCGCCTGTGAGCGATGGCATTTCGGCTGGCTGCAACCGACCTTAGCACAGTGGCCAAATCCGGTTGATGATTTTTTCAATATGCATCTTGACAAAAGATGGGGCCACCGTCGACAATGGCCGCGTCACCACCTAATTGTGCAGGGGAGCTTCGATGATCGAGGAAGCCAGCGACGCGATTGAGCAGCTGAGTGAGCGTGATCGGCGCGCTCAGGAGTACAAGTACGCACGGCGCAATCGGATGCGCTACATCGACCGGCTCTTGAATGAACTCGAGATGCTGAATCTTGCCGACCAGACCCAAACGCCATCGGAATTGGGCGCCGCGGTTGATCAGCTGATTGAGGAGGCCGACCTGGAAGAGGCAGAGCAACCGCGTGTCAGTTCCACGATTCTGCACGCCATGGATGCGCTGTTCGAGATCCAGGACAGCCTGATGTTCAACCAGATCGAGGACGAGTAGGCTTTTTAGCCCTTTTCTCGGCCTCGTCCAAGCCCCGATTTGATCTCAAATCGGGGCTTTTTCGTCCCTGGTAAAGACAACTTTCATGTGTGATTACCAGATGGTGCCCGAGTGGCCGACATGCCGACCGAGCGTCGAACCGTTCACGGATCGCGCCCATGCGCAACCGGCCGACGGTCCGTCGCCTCGGATGTTTGATCGAGCAGTTTCGCCCGGATCTTGACGCCACTGGCTGCGAGTCGTTGCTCGACCGGAAGAAGGCGAGCCGGTGCTACACGTCCCCGGGCGCGGGCGCGGCAATCTTGATCGCAGGTGGGGACTGCTAATCAACTCGACTGTGGAGCCCGACGTTTGATGGCTCGGTTCACGGTCGTCTTCGCATTCAAGTGCACTTTGCAGGTGGCGGCCAGCCCCCGGCTTTCCTGTTGGGCGCGAGGTTTCCCGCACGGCGGACGGCACCGAGCAGCGGCCGCGCTGATTCCGCCTACTCTTTACGGGCAAGTAGTGGTCGGCGTCAGGTTGGGGTCTGAGCGTGGCTCTGCTGCGCCCCAATCAATTTCCCGGAAGCAACCCATGGCGGAGGAAGGCAAGTGTCAAGCATTGAAACGCGAACTGGCGGGCCCGTTCCATTTTTCGGGCTCACTCCCGACCTTAGGGCGCTGCAGGCCGAGGTCCGCGACTTCTCCAGTTCGCGCCTGCGTGAGCGCGCTCGTGACCTCGAATGGTCGGCCAACCCCCGGGACCGGGTGGCGTGGGATCTCCTGGAGGAGGTGTCGACGCGGGGGTGGCGGACCATGGGGCTGCCCGCCGAGGCGGGGGGGAGGGGCGCCAGTGCGCTCGAACTGGCGGTGTTGATAGAGGAGCTGGCCTACGGTGACATGGGCTTTGCCGTCCTCATCGACCAGTGCCTCAAGGTGGAACGGATCGTCTATGCGCTCTCCTCGGGCGCCGCCCGGCAACGATTTTTGGACCGCTTTCTGGGCAACCCCCGCTGCTTGCTCAGCATCTGCTTCACCGAGCCCGAGACCGGCTCCGACTACATCATTGACCATCGACAGTTTCGTTTCCAGACCAACGCCGAGCTGCGCTCGGACGGCAATTGGGTGTTGAACGGGCTCAAGCATTTCATCTCCAACGCACCCGACGCCGAGGTGTTCTGCGTATTCGCATGCACCGACCCCGATCGCCCCGCGGGAGCGGGGACCAGCGCCTTTCTGGTCTTTGCCGATGACCCTGGCTTCGAGGTCGTTCACGTGCACGAGAAGATGTCTCAGCGCGGCAACAACAACGGGCGCATCCGCTTCAACGACGTGGTTTTAACCCCGGACCGCCTGCTCGGGGAGGCGCACAGCGGATACGCCGGCTCGCGATACATCCTCAAGGAGAGCGCGATCACCGCTGGCGCCACCACCCTCGGCACCGCGCGGGCCGCCTACGAGCTGGCCCTCGAGCACGCTCGGACGCGGGTCCAGGGTGGCGTTCCGATCTACCAGCACGCCAACGTTGGCTGCCGTCTGGCCGAGATGTACTGCGAGTTGGAGGCGGCGCGCAGTCTGATCTGGCGCGCCGCCTGGGCGGTCGAGAACGATCCCGACTACGACTTCCGCATGAGCAGCGCGGCCAAGGTCCACGCCGCCGACGTGGCGATGCGGACCTGCCTCTCGGCGGCCGAGATCTTCGGCGGCCTGGCGGTGATGTACCGCGACAGCGACATCAACAAGTTCGTGCGCGATTGCATGTCGTTCCTGCACTCCGACGGGGCCCAGGACAGCCACCGGCTGCGGATCGCCGCCATCACCGAGGAGATGGCTGGGTTGGGCTCCGGGTCGGCTGCGCGGCTGGCCAGGTGAGTCGAGGCGCTGGGTGGGATCAACGGCTGGGCCGGTCACCTCCGTGGGGGCGGCGGGGCGGCCGCAACAGGGACCCGACCAGTCGCGGGGCGGAGCGGAGAAGGCGCGCCGGCAGGGCCCAGCGCGCGAACCCTCGCGCCGCGCTGGCGGCGGCGGGTTCGCTGAACCTGATCCCGCCGACCAGCAGCGCGGGGGACACCGCTGCGATGGTCAGCACGGCCAGCCCGGTCACCATCCAACTCTGTGTCCGAGCGCCGGCCGCGCCTTCCAGCACCAGCCGAATCCCGATCAGGACCGCGGTTGCGATGACGAATTTGGAGAGCAGAAGTCCGAAGATGAAGCCGGCCAGCCGGGGCGCCCCGGAGGCCAGACGGGGCCAGATCCAGAGGGCGGAGATGAATGGGATGAAGACGCAACTGAGCAGCAGCAGGGCCGCCCGCGCCGCCAGTTCGACGTAGATCAAGAGCGCCATGAGAGTGGTCAGGATGGCGGTCAGGATGAGACCGAGAACGCTGCCCACCGGAAGGAGCTCAACATTTGCCGGCGAGGTGCCTCCCGCCAGTTGCCCCAGGCCCTCGCCCATGGCCTGCAGATCTGAATTCCAGCTCTCGCCGAGCAGACCGGTGACCCGGCTGGCATAGATGACCAGGGCCAGTCCGCAGTAGCTCACCAGCGTGGCCAGAAGGGCCCGCGGGACGACCCCGATCGATGTGCTGCCCCGGCCCCCCAGCAGGTCGTCCAGCAGGGCGCAGGCGATCATAGCGCCGCTCAACAAGAGGGCGATGGCAAGCATGCGGTCGTAGACCGGCACGATCGAGGTGTAGTCGGGTTCGCTGGACGGCCCGAGATCATTCAATACCGCCGTGATGGCGAGCTGTGCCGAGCGCGCCGCCCATTCCCCGAGCGCATCCAGCAGGCTGGTGGCGACTCCCTGCGGCCAGGCTCCCACGACCGGCGTCACTGGAACAACCGGGCCGAATAGTTGGCTGCGGCAACGCCCAGATAGAGCAGCGCAATGGCGCCGATCGACACCGCCAAGCTGCTCTTGAAGCGATCCGCGAGATGGGGATTGGAGGTCCAGCCGGAGAGCAGCAGCCCGATCAGCGAGACCACGATCCCAAGCCCGGAGACCATGATCAGGACCGCCGCCGCATTGTCGGTGAGGTGGGTCAGTCCGACCTCCAGATTGGGAGGCAGGCCGGTGAAGTCGGGGCGGACGACGATGTCGGTCAGTTCCATTCGAATACCTCCTGGCTGGTGGTGGGGCGATCGGGGGCAGGGTCGATGGGCGGGCCCGATTCGACCAGCGATCTCCAATCGGCGACCTGATCCCAACGGCGGAGCACCATTTGGGCCGGGTGGGCTCCCGCGTAGAGCAGCACGGCGCGCTTGCTGCGCCGCAATTCGTCGATCGAGCAGAGCGGCCGGGCCAGACGCTGCTCGCTCCGGGCAGGACGCAACCGATCCCCGCGGCCGACGCTGTAGACGCGGGTCTGCTCCCCCATCGCCCGCGAGAAATGATCGAGCGTGATCAGGTCTCCCTGCCCCGGCAGCAAGATCCGGGCGCGGCAGTTGTTCCAGATCGTTCGGGCCTCCTCGCGGCCGTAAACGTGTTCGATCTGCGCCAGATCGTGGAACCCGAGGAGGAGCTGGATTCCCTGTCCAGGACCGGTCGAGGCGTAGCCGGCCAGGCGTGGAATGCGAGCGAAGTTGGCCGCCTCGTCCAGCGCCAGCAGCAGCCGGGGGGAGAGGCTGCCATGCTGCTGCCGGGCCCGCATCGTGGCACATCGCAGCAGCCTCATCAGGAGGGCCGAGAAGAGAGGGCGGCAGCGCTCCGCCTCCTCGGCCGGCGCGACCAGGTAGAGGCTTCCACCCTCGGCCAAGAGTTGGTCCAGGTCGAGCTGATTCGGCCCCGGTCCGGTCGCGGCGGCGATCCGATCGTCGATCCACAGGGACAGGCAGGAGCGGGCCGTGGAAGCGACCGAACCCGCCTCCCGCTCCGGGGTGTTGCCGTGGGCAGCGAGCAGTTCCGCGATGGCCGGATGACCGCAGGTCGCGGCCAGGGCGATGTACTGGTCGGGGCGGAGCGAGTTGAGCCGGCTCAGGACCGCGCGCAGGTCGGCTCCGCGCCGCGACTCCATCGCCATAAGGGCGGTCATGAGGCTGGCCGCGGCCAGATACCAGTGATCGGGTGATCGCCCACGACCGGGGTGGGTGAAGTGGCTGGCCAGCTCCGCCGCGGCGGCCACATCCAGGGTTCCGGCGAGCGGATTCCAACGGGCTGCGCTCAGGCCCAGGGCGCGGATCCAATCGCTGTCGCGATCCAGCGGCGCAAACACGTGCACGGGTCCCCGCCGGGCGCGCTGCCGGGCCGTCAGCTGGACCAACTCCTCCTTGGTGGAGGTGGCCAGAACCGCACCCGACCAGCCCAGCAGGGTCGGCACGATGATGCTGGAGGTCTTGCCCGAGCGCTGGACTCCGAGCAGCAGGAGGTTGTCCTCGCGCGGGGTCTCGAGCAGGAAGCGGCCCAACCAGCCCAGCACGATTCCGTCCCCCGAGCAGCGGTCGGGGCGGCAGCGCCGGCCCAGCGTTCGCCACTCTGCGGGTCGCGCCCAACGGCTGCTGCCGTGGGTCTGAGCGGGGTGGGGCCCGGCTAGCCAGAGCAGGGCCGTGCCCATGGCCGCCACGCCCCGGGCCACCAACTCCCGCCGCGCGGCCCAGGCTCGGCCGCCCGCCCGCGCCACCGTCTGGATCAGCTTGGAGTGGCCGGCGCCGCGATATCTGCACACGCTGAGCCCACTGCACCGAGTCCGCTGAGCGGGGCCTGCACCCCAAGTGATCACCCCCCGGCGATCAACTTCCGAGCTTTGGGCCCGGGCCAGCCTGGATCTGCGGGGGCTGCGCCGGCGCTGGCGAGGCCTCTCCGAGGATCGTCCGAGGCCAACCCGAAAGACTGCGAGGACCACTGCAAGAGGAGGGTCAACATGCTTCGCAACCTGGCCACAGAGCTCGCCCGGGTAGGTCATCGCCCGCACCCCAGGTCCGCCGCTCCGGGCGGGCTCGCTGAACCCGATCTCGGCGCCCGGCTTCGAGCCCGCGACCACGTGCTCTCCGAACTCGTGGTTCGATACCGAAACGCCGCCAACCCTGCGCCGGCCGCATCGGAGCTGCTCGATTTTCTGGCCCCCGCGATGGTCAGCCGCCTTCGACGCTACCGGGAGGTGGTCCCGGCGCTGAGCCAGGAGGACTTGACCCAGCAGATGGTGCTCGAGGTGCTCCGGGCGGCGCACGCGCTGCCACTGCGATCTCGCCCCGACTACTTGGAGCGCCGCCTGATGCTGCGGGCGGGCCAGGCCATGCGCCGCGTACTGGCGCGGGAGAATCGCCACCGCGCCCTCCACCACCCACTGGACACCCTCGCCGGGGAGGGCGACTCCTGACGAAATGGGCTCCGCCATCTATGCTCCGGTTGCGAGTGCACGCCGCGGCCACTGAGGGAGATCGAAGGTTGGGGGAACAATCGCCGCTGTTGCTCAATCCACCCCAGGATCGGGTTCAGCTTGGTCTGGTCATGGGATGGGGGGCCCTGGCCGCCCAGGCCCTCGCGGTCGGGTCGAACCCTCTGGCGGTCGCCCTGGCGGGGCTGGCCCTGATTGGTGTGGCCACCGCCAGCGCCTGGGCCCTACAGGCCGGGCTCTGGGCGGCGCTGGCCCTGGTTTGCCTGAACCTGCGCGGCGGACCCGGCCCGCTGCCGGTCATCGAGTCCGCGCTCGCGGCCACCATGGCGGCGCTGGCGATCGTCGGCCACCTTCGGTCGCTGAACGCCGGTGGTCGCGCTGAGCTCCGGGGTGGCGCGGCGGGGGGAGCGTCCGGGCTGGTCGCACAGGGGTCCACGACGCTCACCATCGCCACCCTGGATGGCCTCAAGATCACCCGGGGAGACGAGGATCTCACCCCCGGACTGCTCCGCAAACCGACCCTGGCCTTCATCTGGCTCTACCTCCTGCTCTGGGCGCTGCAGGAGCCAGGTCGAGCCCTCCGCCGCGCCGCGCTGGCGGATGAGGTTTCACCCGGGCTGGCCCGCTCCGAGCAGCTGAGACGGCTCACCAGCCAGCTCTGGGATCTCCAGCACGACCTCGAGCCGGAGCTGGTCGATCCGCTCCTGATAGGCCGGGACCAGGTCCGCTTCGATCTGGAGCGGGTCCATCTCGACGCTGATGCGCTGGCCAAATTGGGGCGGCGGGTGGCAGAAGCCGGTCGGGCCGGCGCGGCGGCCCTGGCGGAGGAGATCGAGGCCTCCCTCACCAGCGACGGGTTCGGCGAATTCCTGCCCGAGGCAGATCAGGTGCTGGAACGGGTGGCGGGGTCTCGGGGAAGCTCCGGCGAGTTGCTGAGAGCGGTCCGCGAACGCGTGCACCAGGCCCGAACTGACGTGGTGGCGGCGCTGGCGGACTACTTCGTGGCGGCCGGCCAGCCCCTCAAGGCGGTGCGGTGGCTGGAACCCGGGCTGGTCTGGGACTCATCTGGCAGTCAACTGGCGTCGCGCTTGGTACGGGCCCTCCTGGAGAGCGGACAGGTGGCGCGCGCCGCCGCCCTGGGCAGCGAGGGCGAGGTCACCGTCCGGGTTTCAAGGTGAATCCACGGGGGCGTATCCCCGAGCCCTGGCTACGACTGACACGGGTGCGTGGGGCCCTGCTTCTCGCCCTCGCGCTGGCCGGGTTGGGCTGGGGCGGGGGCACGGCGCTGATGGGCGGGTCGGCCAACCGATCACTGGTCCGGGCCAGCTTTGCCCAGGCTCTGGCCCGCCGCGATGCCGGCGCCGCGTGGCAGCTGGCCCGGGTGCCGCCCGCCTCGTCCAAAGCCTCTCGCTCCTTCCTGGGTGAGGATGCGCTGGCGGCCGCCTTGAGGAGTGCGCCGCCCGCGGCGCTGACCGGTCAGGTTTACGCTCACGGCTTCGGGTTGGTCAACGTCCAGTCCCCCTTCTCCCCGCTCGCGTTGTGGCGGGTGAACCTGATTCCCGGTTACCTCCGGGTGCGCCTTCCGGCCGGCTACCGGGCACTCGAACTGGACGGTCGGCGTGTGACCGGCTTGGGCTCCAAGCCCACCCTCATCGCCGTCCTGCCGTTGCCGCACCGGCTGACGGCGGCGGGCGGATCGCTGACGCTACCGGTGGGCCAAACCCTGACCGCGGCTCCGGGCCAGACCATCGAAGTCGATTGGAACCCTCAGTTGACCAGCGCCGCCCAGGGCCAGGCGGCGCTGGCCGTCGCTGCCGCCATCGGGTCCTGCCTTGGAAGCCACTCGGTACAGCCTCCGGGCTGTCCGCAATCAGCGGTTCTGCCGGCCCTGGCCAGATCGGTGGCGTGGTCGCAGGTCGGGGACGCGGCCGCCGGACTGGGCTTTGCCCTGGATCAGCAGGGCCTCCTCCTCGCCCGCGGCCGCTTTCAGTTCGTGATGAGCTACCAGCTACCCGGTCAGAGCAGTCCAGACCACGTGGCCGTGGGCGGCGCCTTCTGGGCCCAGCTCGATCTGAGCAACGGGATTCGGGTCGCGGCTCTCGGCCCGGACCCGGCGGCGCGGCCGCCCGGCCGTCCCCCGGCAGCAAGTGACGCCGCTGCCATAGCGGCTGCCGTCGCCGGCCTCAGGCGGTGTGCGGCGCAGGCCTCTATGACTCCCAGCGACTGTCCTCAAAGTGACGGGGCCGCGGGCCGGATCGTGTCGCCGCACTGGACGCTGGAGGGTGATCCTGCCGCCCAGGCGACGGTTGCTTACGACCCCCAGACGGCCCTATACACGGTCAGTGGACCCTTCGCCATGACCGTGACCTACCAGACCCAAGAGCTCTCCGTGACCCCGCACCGCGATCCCAGCGCCACCACCTGGTACCGCGCCGGGCTCTTCTTTCAGCGGTCAGAGTTCGATCTCGTCTCGATCACCGGCCGCTACGGCTGATGGGCTACTACGGGAACAATGATTTGAGTTCGACGGCCTCGTCTGCCAGCTGGGCGGGATCGACCTGGATGGAGGCGCCGATCAGGCGCTGGCACTGCCCCAACTCATCCTCGGGGTCATATTCAGGATCTCCCCCGCGGTCCAGGCCGACCGCCGCCAGGAGCCGCCCTCGGGCTAGGTAGAAGCCCACCAGCTTGCCCTCATCGAGATCCCCGCGCACCACGAATTGGTCCCAACTGGCGGCGTGGCCCACGTACTCCAGCTTGTGCGTGTACTGATCGGACCAGAAGGTGTGGACGTAGTCGTAGGGCTGGTCCGCGCCCAGCATGTTGAGCGCGGCCGCCCGACCCTGCTTCTCGGCGTTGTTGAAGTGCTCCACTCGGATTCGTCCGAAGAGCGGGTGAAGGTGATTGGCGATGTCCCCGGCGGCGAATATGCCGGGCACGCTGGTCTGGCAGCGTTCATCGACCAGGATGCCGTTGGACACGGCGAGGTCGCTTCCCCCGAGCGGGTCCAGATTGAGCGCGATGCCGACCGCCACCACCACCAGGTCACAGGGAATCGCCCCCAGGTTCTTGGTTACCACGGCTTGGACGTGCCCATTGCCCTCGAAGCGAATGACCGAATCCAGCGGCGAGAGGTGCACCCCCTGGGCGCGCTGCAGGCGGGCGATCGCTCCGCCGATTTGAGGCCCCAGCACCCTCTCCAGGGGCTCCGCCTCGCCGTAGACGGCGGTGACCTCCACCTTGCGACCGATCAAGGAGGCGGCCAGCTCGCAGCCCATGAATCCCATCCCGATCACGACCGCCCGGCTGCCGGCGGTGGCGGCACCCATCAGCGCCTCAGCCTCCTCGATGGTGCGCACCGAATGCAGTCCGTCGAGGTCGGAACCAGGCAGCTGGAGGGAGCGGTTGCGGCCTCCGGTGGCGATCAGCAACTTATCGAAGTCGAGCCAATCACCGGAGTCGAGCGCCAACCGTCGAGCCTTGGTGTCCAACCCGACCACCGACGTTCCCAGGCGTAACTCGACGGAGTTGTCGGAATACCACTGGTCTGGGCGAACCCACCACGGTTCGTCGGTTCCGAGCAGGTACCCCTTGGACAGGGGGGGACGCCCGTAGGGGAGGCGCGATTCGGCCCCTACCAACACCAGCCGGCCTCGGTGTCCTTCCTCCCGCAAGGTGGCCACCGCGGACCCTCCTGTCTCCCCGGCTCCCACCACGACCACGGTCTGGGCCGCGCCATCTTGATTCATGCTGTCCCCCGTCATTCCCACTTTGCCGCCTAAACGCACTTCGCCAATTCAGATTAGGCGTTCGCCGGCGCGCAGGGCCGGGGTCAGGCGGGTTGGAAAGGGCGAAGCGGTCAGTCCGGCCGGCGACCCCCGGACGGCTCAGCGAAAGGCGCTGAGGCCGGTTAGCGCCTGGCCCACGGCGAGGACCTGGATGTCATCGGTGCCCTCGTAGGTAAAGACCGATTCGAGGTTGTTCATATGCCGCATAACGGGGTAGTCGAGGGTGATGCCGCTCGCCCCGAGCAGGCCGCGGGCGCTGGCCGCAACCTCGCGCGCACACCGCACGCTGACCATCTTGGCCATCGAAACTTGCGCGCTCGACAGCTGCTGAACCGCCTTCAGCCGAGCCAGATGCAAGACCAGCAGGGTGGCCTGATTGATGCGCAGGCTCATTTCCACCAGCTTCTGCTGGACCAGCTGAAAGGAGGCCAGGGGACGGCCGAATTGGCTTCGCGACAGGCAGTGGTTGAGGGCGCAATCGAAGCAGGCACGGGCCGCGCCGAGGGCTCCGAAAGCGACCCCCAAGCGGGCCTCGTCGAGGCAACGCAGGGCGCTGCCAAGCCCCTTCGCACCCGGCAGCTGAGCGTGCGATTGGACAACCACGCCATCGAGAACCAACTCCGAGGTCACCGAGGCGCGCATGGAGAGCTTGTTGGTCATGGCGGTGGCCGAGAAGCCGGGGGTACCACGGGTGACCAGAAAGCCTCCAATCCCGTCCTCGGTGCGGGCCCAGATCACGGCCAGGTCAGCAATCGAACCGTTGGTGATCCAGAGTTTGCTGCCGTTCAGTTCCCAGTCCTGACCGCGGCGCCGGGCCGTGGTGCGCATCGATCCGGGGTCGCTGCCGGCCTCGGCCTCGGTCAGGCCAAAGCAGCCCACCACCACCCCGGTGGCCATCCGCGGGAGCCAGAGCCGCCGCTGCGATTCCGATCCCAGGGCGTGGATGGCGAACATGGCCAACGACCCCTGCACAGACACGAAGCTGCGCAAGGCGGAGTCGCCGGCCTCCAGCTCCATGCAGGCGAGGCCGTGGGCGATCGGCCCCGCCCCCGCGCAGCCGTAACCCTCGATCTGCATGCCGAGCAGGCCCAGAGCCCCCAACTCGGGGATCAGGTGCGTGGGGAACCGCCCCTCCGCGTACCAATCGGCGATCTCCGGATCCACCCTGTCGTGCACGAAGGCGCGGACGGTGTCGCGAACCATCAGCTCTTCGCCGCTGAGCGTGGAATCGATGGCCAGCAGATCGCCCGCGTCAAATTTGCTTCTTGGCATGGAGCGAGGGTCGCGCCGCCGGCCGCACCCGTCAAGTCTTGATCCGGTCGATGCTGCCCCGGGTGGAGGGAGCCCGATCAGCCGACAGGGCAAAATGGCCACGGTGAAAGAGTTACCGTCGGCGCGGCGCCTGCTCGGCATCTGGGCCCGGATCGGGGTGCAGTCGTTCGGGGGCGGACCCGCGGTTCAGCTCTATGCCTACGCGGAACTGGTTCAGAAGGGCGGCTGGATCTCCCCCGAGCAATGGGCGGAGCTGTGGGGCATCTGCCAGGTCGTGCCGGGGATCAACCTGATTGCCTTCGCCGTCCTCACCGGCCACCGCTTGGCCGGCCGCTGGGGCGCAGTCAGCTCCCTGCTCGGGTTCCTGACTCCGAGCGTCCTGATCACCCTGGGCGTGACCTTGGTCTACTCGCGGGTGCGGGGCCTGCAGGTGGTCCACGCTGCCACCCGCGGGGTGGTGATGGCCGCGGCCGGCGGCTATCTGGTGATGAGCTGGCGGATCTTGAAGCCGCTCCTGGACAGCGGTCGCAAGGAGGGCAAGGTGACTTTCGCGGCCTCGCTGGTGGTGATCGTGGTGGTGGCCGGTCTGGTCGCCACCGGGCGACTGCCCATCTACGCGGTGCTGGTCGCTGCGGGCATCCTGATGGCGCTGGTGGTGACGCTGCGGTCGCGCTCCCAACTGAGCCCAGCCCGTGATTGATCCCGGACTCTTCTTCTGGCTGATGCTCAAGGCCTCGCTGCTATCCTCGGGCGGCCTCGGCAACCTGCCCAGCCTCCACCAGGACCTGCTCGGGCAGGGTTGGGCGAACGATCAGACCTTCGCTCAAGCGCTGGCCATCGGGCAACTCTCGCCCGGACCAACCGGGCTCTGGGTGGTCGCCTTAGGCTACCTGGTGAGCGGATACTTGGGATCGCTATTGGCGCTGGCCGCAGTCCTCATCCCGCCCCTGCTGGTCATTCCCATCGGTCAGTTGCATCGTCGTTACGCCTCCCTGTCCCCCGTCAGGGGGTTTGTGAGGGGGCTGGCGCTGGCGGTCACGGGCAGCGTGCCGGTTATCGTCATGAAGCTGGCGGTGAGCTATGGCGTCGATGTCGTGAGTGTGCTCTTGATTCTGGCCAGCGCCCTGCTCATCATGAGCCGGCGGGTGCCCCTGGTCGCGGTGCTGGCTATGAGCGGGGCGATCGGGGCCGCCTACTACCACTGAGAAGGGGCTGGTCGCGAGGCGGTTCAGCGGGCAGCGGTGGAGCTGATCGGCAGCGCGGGCGGACGTGCGGGCGGAGAGCGGGATTGAGGGCGGCGGGGGCATGACCGGCGATTCCAACTGGCTGCGCAGAATCGGGTCGAGCCTGCGGCCTCACCTGGGCTGGGTGCTGGCGGGGGTCGGGAGCGCGGCTGCCGCCCAACTCATCAACGCCCTCGCCCCCCTGGTGACCCGGCACGTCATCGACTCCGCGGTGGGCGGGCGCCACGAGGATCTGCGGCCCTGGATTGCGCTTCTGCTGCTCGCGGGGGCAGCTCGCTTCCTGCTCTCGCTCGCCTACCGCTATGCGGCCGGGCTGGTCAGCCTGCGGGTCCAGTACGACCTTCGGACATCGATCTTCTCGCACCTGCAACGGCTTGATTTCGCCCGCCACGATGAGTTGCAGACCGGACAGGTGGTGAGCCGTTCGATCTCCGATCTCAATGCCGTCCAGCAGCTGCTCAACTTTCTGCCCCTGATGTTGGCGCAACTGGTTTTTGCCCTGGCCGCGATCGGGATCATGTTCTACCTCAGCTTCCTGCTGGGGCTGGTGGCGATCGCCGCCGTACCCCTCATGGCGCTGGTCTCCGGCCGCCTGCGCCAGCTCGTCTATCCCGCCAACTGGGATGCGCAACAGAGAGCGGCGGTGGTGGCGGGGGTGGTGGAGGAGACGGTGACCGGGGTCCGGATCGTGAAGGGCTACGGACAGGAGGAGCGGGAACTAAAACGGCTGGCCCGGCAGGCGGCCCTCTTGTTCGGCAGCCGAATGCGCACCATCCGGCTGCGTGCCCGCTACAGCGCCGTTCTGGCCGCGCTGCCGGCGCTGGCCCAGGTCGCCATGCTGGCGGTGGGGGGCTGGCTCGCCATCGGCCACCACGTGTCGATCGGCACCTTCCTCATCTGCGCCAACTACGTGACCCAGTTGCAGACCCCCGCCCGCCTCTTGAGCGGGCTGTTCGTTCAGGCTCAGCAGGGTCGTGCCAGCGCCGAGCGCATATTCGCGCTCCTGGATTCGACCCCCAAGGTCGAGGAATCGGAGCAGGCACGAAACCTCGACATCTCTACCGGCTTGGTGGAGTTCGACCGGGTGGGATTCGGCTACCTGCGCTCGGAGCCGGTGCTGGACTCATTCTCACTTCGGGTTGAGCCGGGTGAGACGGTGGCTCTGGTGGGCGGAGCTGGTTCCGGCAAATCGACCGTGGCCATGCTGCTGCCGCGCTTCTATGACGTCCAGTCCGGCGCCATCAGGATCGACGGCAGCGACGTTCGCGACTTCACCCTGAATTCGCTCCGCAGCCAGATCGGAGCCGTCTTCGAGGACCCCTTCCTGTTCTCCGAGTCGGTTCGATTCAACATCGCCTACGGGCGACCGGATGCCGACATGGAGCGGGTGGTGGCAGCCGCCAAGGCGGCCGAGGCCCACACCTTCATCATGGAACTGGCCCATGGCTACGAAACCCGGGTGGGCGAGCAGGGGCTATCCCTGTCCGGCGGCCAGCGCCAGCGCATCGCCCTGGCCCGGGCTCTGCTGACTGATCCCCGAATCCTGGTCCTGGACGACGCGACGTCGGCCATCGACGCCCAGATGGAGAGGGAGATCCAGGCCACCCTGCGCCGCTTGTGCGCGGGCCGAACCGTTCTCCTGGTCGCCCGCCGCCGCTCCAGCCTTCGCCTGGCCGATCGCATCGCGCTGGTCGAGAGCGGCCGCCTCGAGGATATCGGGACCCACCTCGAACTCATGAATCGATCCCAGCGATACCGACTGATGATGGAGGGCGGCGACGAGGAGGGGGCCGAGATCGATGCCGACGCGGCTGCGCTGGTCTTGAACTCCTCTCGCCCGACCACCACCACCGCACTCTGGAGCCGGGAGGGTACGTCCGATCAGCTGGAGGCCATGCGCGTGGCGGGCCGGCTGGGCACGGTGGTGGGCGGCAGCCGCGGCGGGGGAGGGATCTTCTCCTCCTCGGGCGCGGTCCTGACACCCGGCCTCGAGGCCGGACTCGATGCCCTACCCCCGATCGTCGATGCTCCCGACATCTCCATCGCCGACGCCTCCACCAATTCCGGGCGGTTTCGGTTCCCAGCCTTTCTGGGGCGATGGAAATGGCAGTTGCTGGTCGGCTTTTCACTCGTGGTGCTGGACGCCTTGGCCGAGCTCCTGGGGCCGGTTCTGATCCAGAACGGGATCGATAGAGGCGTCGAGAGGGCTGCCCTGGGCACTGTTCTGCTGGCGGCGCTGGCCTTCCTGATCGTGGTCCTGGCCGACCTGGTGGTGAGCCTGCTTCAGATCTTCATCACCGGCCGGACCGCCGAGCGGGCGCTCTACGCGCTCCGGGTCAAGATCTTTGCCCACCTGCAGCGGCTCTCACTTTCGTACTACGACAGCGAACTCTCCGGTCGGGTCATGACCCGCATGACCTCGGACGTGGAGGCCCTGACCCAACTGATCCAGCAGGGCCTGGTCACCGCTCTCACCAGCTTGATCACCTCACTGGGCGTGGTCGTGGTCCTGCTGGCCCTGAATTTTGAACTCGGGCTGGCCGTGCTGGCGCTGACACCCGCGCTACTGGTCGGCACCCAGATCTTTCGAATCTACTCGGCCCGTGCCTACGGTGAGGCCCGGGAGCGAGTCGCGGTCGTCAACGCCCACCTTCAGGAGGGGGTCTCGGGGATTCGGGTGACGCAGGCTTTCGTCCGCGAGCGACGCAACCAGGAACGCTTCAACTCCATCTCCCAGGACCTGCTCAGCGCTCGCCTTCGGGCTCAGCTGGCGTCGTCGACCTTCTTTCCCTACATCCAACTCTGCTCCGATTTGGCGACCGCCCTGGTGCTGCTGTTGGGCACCGGACTGCTCCTCCAGGGCCACCTCAGCGCGGGCGTCCTGATCGCTGCCGTCCTTTACACCAACCTCTTCTTCAGCCCCATCCAGCAGCTCTCCCAGGTCCTCGACAGCTACCAGCAGGCAGCCGTGGCGCTGTCTCGCATCCGGGAACTGCTGGCCATTCCAACCCTCACCCCAGAGTCCGCCCGCCCCACCCCTCTGCCGTCTCCGATGAGGGGAGAGATCGAGTTCGACAGCGTGTCGTTCCGCTATCCGGGTACCAGCGCTGACGCCCTCAGGGGCGTGGACCTGCACATCGGCGCGGGCGAAACGGTGGCCTTCGTGGGTCCCACCGGGGCCGGTAAATCGACCGTGCTGAAGCTGGTAGCACGCTTCTACGACGCGACTTCGGGCGCCGTCCGGGTGGACGGGGTCGACGTCCGCCAGCTGGAGCTGGGAGCCTATCGCCGCCGCCTCGGCGTGGTCCCGCAGGAGCCCTTCCTGTTTGCGGGCACGATCCGGGACAACATCGCCTACGGTCGCCCCGAGTCCAGCGATGCCGAGGTCGAGGCGGCCGCGCGGGCGGTTGGGGCCCACGACGTGGTTGCCGGCCTGCCCGGGGGGTACCTGCACCTGGTCGGGGAGCGCGGTCGAACGCTCTCAATCGGCCAGCGCCAACTCCTGGCCCTGGCCCGGGCGCTGCTCGTCGATCCCCGCATTCTGCTGCTCGACGAGGCGACCTCCAACCTGGATCTCTCCACCGAGGCTCGCGTCACCCGGGCCATGAGCACGGTGGCGGCCGGCCGGACCACACTCCTGATCGCCCACCGCTTGGCGTCGGCCGCCCCCGCCGACCGCATCTACGTGATCGACGGTGGACGAGTGGCGGAGGTGGGCCGCCACTCCGAATTGCTCTTGGCGGGCGGACTCTACGCCCGCTCCTGGGCGGCTTCGGAGGCGGGCGCCCGCGGCTAGCCAGACTCTATTCCAGCCGGTCCCCAACGCGTCGCCGCCAGGTCTCACGTCCGTCCCTCCGGTGCAGGTCGATGCGGCATCGACCATCATTACCGCGCATGACCTGGCCAGGGGCGGCCCGCCCGAAGGGGGATAGGTGAGAGCGGACCAGCCCTTGGGGCTGCTGCTGCTCTTTCTCGCCGCGATTTTGGGCGGAGGACTGAACGGGCTGGCCGGAGGTGGAAGCTTCGTGGTCTTTCCGGCCTTGATCTTCACCGCCGTCCCCCCCGTCAACGCCAACGCCACCAGCACCGTCGCGCTCTGGCCGGCGTCGCTGACGGCGGCCAACGCCTACCGCAAGGAGCTCGCCCAAGACCACGATCTGCGGCTCCTGCTGGTGGTGTCGGTGCTGGGTGGACTGGGCGGGGCGCTGCTCCTGCTCCATAGTTCCCAGTCCTTCTTTCGCCACTTCGTGCCCTTTCTGATGCTTGGCGCCACCGCCCTCTTTGCCCTCGGCCCCCGCATTTCCAAGGCCCGCGCCGAACACGCCGCTCCCCGCGGCCTGGTGGCGCTGCTGCAGGCTCCGATATCGATCTACGGGGGCTATTTCGGGGGCGGCATGGGCATCATGATGCTGGCCCTCTACTCCTCCATCGGAGCCTCTGACTACCATTTCGCGAACGCCCGCAAGAACCTCCTCGCGACCGTCACCAATGGAATTGCGGTCCTCACCTTCATCGTCGCCGGTGCCGTTGTCTGGCTGCCGGCGGTGATCATGCTGTTCGGATCGGCTCTGGGCGGAGGTCTATCGGTGGTCATCGCGCGCCGCATCGATCAGAGGGTGGTGAGGCCGGTGGTGGTGCTGATCGGCCTGGTCATGAGCATCTACCTGCTGATAACCGCCGGATTCTGAGCGGCCGGCAGTCCCGGCGCGCGGGGGCGGCAAGGCGGGGATGAGTGAGCGTCTTGGTAAGCTGGCACTCCCGGCGGGTGGGCTTTAGAACCCGGAATGCTGCATCAAGCGGGTCGAAAATAGGAGACGGCAATGGGGGTTGAATCCCAGCTGCGCGCGTTGCTTGGCGAGCGGATCGCGATCCTCGATGGTGCCATGGGCACCCAGCTCCAGGCCCGCCAACTGAGCGAGGCGGACTTCCGCGGGGAGCGTTTCAAGGACCACCCCAACTCCCTGCGGGGAGACTTTGACGTCCTGAATCTGACCCTTCCCGAAGCGGTGGTGGCGGTCCATCGCTCCTACCTGGAGGCGGGCTGCGATTTCATCAGCACCAACACCTTCAATTCCACCCCCATCTCCCAATCCGACTTCGGTCTCCAGGACCACACCTACGAGTTGAATCGGGCCGGAGCCGAGGTCGCCCGGCGCGCCCTGGCCGAGTTCCCCGGGCGCTGGATTCTGGGTTCGGTGGGCCCGACCAGCGCCAACCTCTCGATGTCGCCGCTGGTCGACGACCCAGGCTATCGAGCAGTCGGGTTCGACGCTATGAAGGCCGGTTATTGCGAGGCGGTGCGCGGGCTGCGCGACGGGGGCGCCGATCTGATCCTGCTGGAGACGGCCTTCGACACCCTCAACGCCAAGGCCGCCATCGAGGCCGCGCGGGAGGTGGCGCCCGACCTGCCGCTCATCATTTCGATGACCGTCGTCGACCGCAGCGGTCGCAACCTCTCCGGTCAGACGGCCGAGGCATTCTGGATCTCGATCGAGCACGCGCGGCCGCTGGCGGTCGGCATCAACTGTTCGCTGGGCGCCGCCCAGATGCGGCCCTACCTGAGCGAGTTGTCCCGCGCCGCCTCGACCTACATCAGTTGTTATCCCAACGCCGGCCTCCCCAACGCCTTTGGCGGCTACGACGAATCGCCCGCCATCACCAGCGGTCTTCTGGCTGAATTCGCCCGGGACGGTCTCCTCAACCTGGTCGGGGGCTGCTGCGGCACCGGGCCGGAGCACGTGAGGCACATCCGCGAGGCGGTGGTCGGCCTCGCGCCGCGCCGCCTCCCGGACTCCCGCACGACCACCGTCCTGAGCGGGCTCGAGCCCTTCGAAATCTTGCCCAGCACCGGCTTCGTGATGATTGGCGAGCGCACCAACGTGACCGGGTCGGCGCGCTTTCGGCGCCTGATCGAGGGCGGCAACTTCCAGGCCGCCGTGGAGGTGGCCCTGGACCAGGTGCGGGGCGGCGCCAACCTGCTCGACGTGAACATGGACGCCGACCTGCTCGACTCGGAGGCGGCCATGACCCGCTTTCTGAATTTCGTGGCCACCGAACCGGAGGTGGCCCGGATTCCGATCATGGTCGACAGCTCGCGCTTCTCGGTCCTGGAGGCGGGTCTGAAGTGCATCCAGGGCAAGGGGGTGGCGAATTCGATCAGCCTCAAGGAGGGCGAGGCTCCCTTCCTCGACCAGGCTCGGCGGGTGCGTGCGCACGGGGCGGCGGTGGTGGTCATGGCCTTCGACGAAAGGGGCCAGGCGGACACCGTGGAACGCAAGGTCGCCATCTGCGAGCGGGCCTACAAACTTCTGACCGAGGAGGCCGGCTTTCCGCCCGCGGACATAATCTTCGACCCCAACATCCTGGCCGTCGCGACAGGCTTGGAAGAGCACGCCACCTACGCCCAGGCTTTCATCCAGGCCGCCTCCCAGATCAAGGCCCGCTGTCCCGGTGTTCACCTCTCGGGCGGCGTCTCCAATCTCTCCTTCGCCTTTCGCGGCAACGACCGGGTGCGGGAGGCGATGCACTCGGCCTTCCTCTATCACGCCATCTCCGCCGGTCTTGACATGGGCATCGTCAATGCCGGCCAGCTGATCGTCTACCAGGACATCCCGGCCGACCTCAAGGAACTGGTCGAGGATGTGATCCTCAACCGGCGTGAGGACGCCACCGAGCGCCTGCTCCAATTCGCCTCCACCGGTGGTGGCGAGGCGAGCAAGCGGGAGCGGGACCTCTCCTGGCGCGAGGCGTCGGTCGAATCCCGCATCGAGTACGCGATGGTTCAGGGGGTGGTGGACTTCATCGAGATCGACGCCGAGGAGGCCCGCCAGAAACTGGGCCGGCCGCTGCTGGTCATCGAGGGCCCGCTGATGGACGGCATGAAGGTCGTCGGGGACCTCTTCGGCGCCGGCAAGATGTTCCTGCCCCAGGTGGTCAAGAGCGCCCGAGCCATGAAGCGGGCGGTGGCCTACCTGGAACCGTTCATGCTCGACGAGAAGGATCAAGGGCCGGTCCGCCACCAGGGCAAGGTGGTACTGGCAACGGTCAAAGGAGACGTCCACGACATCGGCAAGAACATCGTTGGGGTGGTCTTGGGGTGCAACAACTACGAGGTTGCCGACCTCGGGGTGATGGTGCCGGTCGACCGCATTCTGGACTCCGCGATCGAACTCGGAGCCGACGCGGTCGGCGTCTCGGGACTCATCACCCCCTCCCTGGACGAGATGGTGCACGTGGCCGAGGAGATGCAGCGACGGGGCATGAAGCTGCCGCTTCTGATCGGCGGAGCCACCACCTCCAAGCAGCACACGGCGGTTCGCGTCGCCCCCCGCTACGACGGGCCCACCGTGCACGTACTGGATGCCTCGAGGGTGGTGGGGGTGGTGTCCGATCTGATGGACCCCGTCCGCCGCGAGGTGCTCGATCACGAAAACCGCGAGCTCCAAGAGCGCCTTCGCCACGAGCACGCCGGCAAGTTACAGCGGGTACTGCTCCCCTTCTCCGTGGCCAGGGAGCGGCGGGCCCGGCTTGACTTCTCCGATCGACCGGTGCCCGAGTTCACCGGCGCCCGGGAGGTCGAGGTTGACGTCGCCACCCTGCGTCCCTACATCGACTGGACCTTCTTTTTCCACGCCTGGGAGATGAAGGGCCGATTCCCCGCCATCCTCGACCACCCGCGCTTCGGACCGGCCGCCCACGAGCTCTACGAGAACGCGCAGGAACTACTGGGGGAGATCGAGCAGGGCCGGCTCCTGCGGGCCCGCGGGGTGTACGGATTCTGGCCCGCCAGTTCCGATGGTGATGACATTGAACTGGAGGGCGGGATTCGCTTTCCCATGCTCCGCCAGCAGGTCGACCACGGGGACGATCGCCCCGATCGCTCGCTGGCCGATTACGTCGGGCCCAGCGGCGATTACATCGGGGCTTTCGCCCTGACCGCCGGGTTGGGATCGGCCGAGCTGGTGGCGCGCTTCGAGGCGGAGCAGGATGACTACCGGGCGATCATCGCCAAGGCCCTCGCCGATCGCCTTGCCGAGGCCTTCGCCGAGTACCTGCACGAGCTGGCCCGGCGGCAGTGGTACGAGCGCGGCCCGGCTCTCTCCCGCGATGACCTGGTGGAGGAGAAATATCGAGGCATCCGGCCGGCCTTCGGATATCCGGCCTGCCCCGACCATACCCCCAAGGCAACCCTCTTCCAGCTCCTGGGGGCCAGCCAGATCGGTATGGAGCTCACCGAGTCCTACGCCATGTGGCCGCCCGCCTCGGTGAGCGGGCTCTATTTCGGCCACCCCGACTCCAGCTACTTCACGGTCGGCAAGATTGGCCGCGATCAGGTTCAGGATTACGCCCGGCGCGCCGGTCTGGAATTTGCGGAAGCCCAGCGCTGGCTGCGTCCCAACCTGGGCTACGATCCCGAGGCCGAATCGACCTGAGCGCCGCTGTCAGCGCCGGGCGCTGGTCCAAAGGCTGGCCGCCTGGCCCACCGTCTTGACCGCCAGTTTGCGCTTGGCCCGCTCCCAGTATTCGCGGGCGGTGCTGGTTTCGATGCCCATGTGGCGAGCCGCCTCCTTCAGTTGGAGGCCGCTTGAGAGGTGGCCAAGTATCTCCTGCTCTCGGTCCGACAGGACCTCCAATTTGTGGTCGCCGGGGGCCACCTCGATGTCGAACCCGGAGGCCTTCAGGGCGTCGATGAGGGGCAGGGTGGCGGCGTTGTGGCCGAGCTCCAGGTGCAGGTGCGATCGGTGCCAGCGCGCCGAGCTGAGTTCGATTTCAAGCCGGGCGCAGCAGGCGAAGGCGCGTTCAAGCGCGGCGGCGCCGTCGGTGCCGCTGACTCGAATCGTCCAATGCGCCATCTCAGAAAACCAAAAAAGGCCCTCGCGAGATGCGAGGGCCAGTTCCCTGAAGCGCCGCCCCAGTCAAGGGCGGGCAGCACCGGGTGGCCAGCGTGGACATCCGATTGAGGAGAGATCGCTTCGCAGGTGGGTGATCATGGCCTGCCGGCCAGTGTAGTCGACGGCAGGCGGCCCGTGGTCGGACCGGATCGGCCCCCCGTTTTCAGCGCCAGGGTGCCCGGGTACTATCGAGGCGTGGCCAGCGACGATCCTAGAACCTTCACCCCTGCAGCCGGCGTAATTCCTCAGCCTTTTCGGGTTTCGGGGTTAACCCTGCTCGGGGTCCGCCCTGGGAGTTCGGTTCGGATGAACCGAGGGCGGCGATGCACCGGCTGATTCTTCTCCGGCACGGGGAGAGCACCTGGAATCTCGAGAACCGCTTCACGGGCTGGGTGGACGTGCCCTTGACCGAGGCTGGCAAGGCCGAGGCGAGCGCTGCCGCCGAGGCCTTGAGGTCGGCCCAGCTGAGCCCCGAGGTGGTGCACACCTCGCTCCTGCTGCGGGCCATTCAGACCGCTGATTTGGTGCTCGAATCACTGCAACTGGCCTGGCTTCCGGTGCGGCGTTCCTGGCGCCTCAACGAACGCCACTACGGCGCCCTGCAGGGTCTGAACAAGGCGGAGACAGCGTCCCTGCATGGGGAGGCTCAGGTCAAGATCTGGCGCCGCAGCTACACCGAGCCGCCGCCCCAACTGAGCGCTGAGGATCCCGGCCATCCCATTCACGACCCGCGCTATCGCGACCTGCCTCCTGACCTGCTGCCCGGCAGCGAGAGCCTGAGCGATGTGGTGAGGCGCATGCTGCCCTACTGGTATGACGCCATCGTGCCCGACCTGCGAGCGTTCGGGACGGTGCTGGTGGTGGCCCATGGCAACAGCCTGAGAGCCCTCATGAAACACCTGGAAGACATCGGTGACGAGGCCATCACCGAGCTCAACATCCCCACCGGCGTGCCCCGCCTCTACCTCCTCGATGGGGCCATGCGGCCGAGCGAGGCGGTCTACCTGGGCGACCCCGAGGAGATCGCGCGGCGCGCCCAGGCGGTGGCCGCACAGGGCTCGAAGGGAGAATCGCGCTCGATCTGACCCCGCCGGGTCTGCATTTTGCCCCCGCGCTGTCGCCGCCCTGCTCCACGCTTGGACTTCATCATGGAGACGTCTGTTCAGATCCCGGGTAGGTCGGACCGCAAGCGAACCCAGTCCGAGCGCTTGCAGGGCATTGACGCCATGGCCGAGGCGTTCGATGTCATGCCCGTGGGCGGGATGATCGTCAGCTCGGGCGGAATCGTGCTGCGAGCCAACCTCCGAGCTGCCTCCATGCTGGGCCGGAGGGACCCCGACGAGCTCGCCGGCCAGGACGTCAGAGATTTCGGGGAACCCGCGGATAGTGACCGCGCCCGACCCCACTGGAAGGGTGTGCTGGGCGGGGTCGTAACCGAGGTCGACTGGTGCCAGCGGCTGGTACGTACCGACCAGAACCCCCTGTGGGCCCACATTCACGCCCACGCCATGCGAACCGAGGACGGTTCGCTGGACTACCTGGTCCTCACCCTCGAAGACATCGACCGCCGCCACTACCAGGAGGCCGAGCAGATCCGGCTTGTCCGCTCATTGCACCACCACTTCGAGGCTTCACCTGAGCCCCTGGCCTTCATGGACCTGGAAGGGCGGCCGACTCGAACCAACACCGCCTTCCAGGAACTGCTGGGTTGCAGCGCCGGCGAACTTGCCGAGCTGAGCCTGGCCGCTTTCGTTCATCCCGACGATCAGGGGCTGCTGGCCGGTGTCTTCGAGCGGCTGACCGCGGGCGAGGTCGCGGTCGACGAGCATTTGCGCTTCATCGGCCGCGATGGCGACCTGAAGCTGACCCTGATGCGCTCCATACTGCTCCGCGATGAGGCCGGACGGCCCCTTCACGTACAGAGCGTGGTGAGCAACGTGACCCAGCAGGTGAGAGATCAGCAGCGCCTGCAGGCGGCACTCGACGGGGCTCAGGAGGCGGCCGCGAAACTGGATCAGGTCAATCGATCTCAGGCCCTCTTCGTGTCCATGGTGGGCCATGAATTCCGCACCGCGCTGACCTCGGTGCAGGGGTTTTCCGAACTCATCCGCGACGCCGAACTGGGATCGGGCAAGATCCAGGAGTACGCCGGCGACATCAACCACGAAGCCCGGCGACTGGGCCGGCTGATCGACGACCTGCTGGATCTCGATCGGCTGGAGTTCGGACGCCTCGTTATTCAGCCTCGGGTGGTCGAGCTGGGGAGCCTGATTCGGTCGCAGCGGGAGCGAACCGACTTCGGAAATCGTTCCGTCGATCTGAGCCTCGAGGGGTCGGCGCTGGTGCTGGCTGACCCGGATAGGATGGCGCAGGTGCTGGCCAACCTATTCAGCAACGCGATTAAGTATTCCCCCGCAGGGAGCGCGGTCCGCGTGGTCCTGGAAGCCCGCCCCGATCTGGTTGAGGTGGTGATCAGCGATGCGGGCCCCGGCATCCCCGAGCAGGCTCTGGAATCGGTGTTTGAGCGCTACCGCCGACTGGACGGCCCCAGCCTCGCTTCGATCCAGGGTAGTGGCCTGGGCCTGGCCATCGTTCGGCAGATCGTGAACCTGCACCGGGGACGGGTCTGGGCGGAGTCCAAACCTGGCTCGGGTGCCAGTTTTCACTTCGTCCTTCCCCTCTGGGGCGGGAACGAAGATGATCCTCCCGCCTCGCCAGTGGGGATTGCTGATGAAAGGCCCTTACCCTGATCAGGACATGGCTGGGATTCGGCTGCTGGTAGTGGATGACCACCGGATGGTGGCGCAGGGGTTGGAGCTCGGTCTGTCGCGCGAATCCGACATCGAGGTGGTCGGGGTGGCGGGGGCCGCGGAGACCGCGATTTCCATGACGGCGGAGCTTCAGCCCGACGTGGTGCTCATGGACTACCACCTGGGCGAAGCCAGCGGCGCGGCCGCGGCGGCCGCGATGCGGGCCGCCAGCTCGGCGCTGAAGATCGTTTTTCTGAGCGCCGATGAATCCGACGAAGCTCTGCTGGCGGCGGTGGAAGCGGGCGCCTGCGGTTACCTGCTCAAATCCGAGCCGATCCACCAGATCGCGGCTTCGGTGCGCCGGGCCCACGAGGGTGAGATCCTGCTCAGTCCGGCCACACTGGTTGCTCTCATGGCCCGGCAGCGGCAGCGGAACCGGGAGAAGGTGGAGAGGGATCGGGCGACCGCGCAGATCACCGCCCGCGAGCGCGAGGTGCTCTCCCTGATGTCCGAGGGACTTGACAACAAGACCATCGCCCAGGACATGCACATCTCGCTCACGACCGTCCGCTGGTACGTGCAGAACATCCTGGAGAAGCTGGAATCGCATTCCAAACTGGAAGCGGTGGCCCGCGCCGGCGAGCTCGGTCTGCTCGAGCGCTGAACCGGATCCCCCTGCGCTTGCAGGGTCGAACTTCCATCCCCGTGGCAGGGTGGCCCGAACCCCCCGACCCCCAATCATCATTCCCAGATGCCGTTTAACACCAAATTCAAGGGGGATGCTTCGATCATGACCAGGAAGAAGAAGGGCAGAGTTCTTGCCGCGATGTTGGCTCTGGGGGCCTTGTCGGCGGTCTTCATCGCCGGCAGTTACGCGCTCTTCAACGCCAAGACCAGCACCGGCGGAAACCTTTTCAACACCGGTACGCTGGCCATGGGCAACTCAAACGGCGCCACCGCCACCGCGACCATGAGCAACATGATTCCGGGTGACAGCGTGAGCGGCACGGTGACCGTCCAGAACACGGGCAGCGAGGACATCACCGCCTACCAACTGAGCACCGCCGTGACCGCAGCCAGCCCCGGCAACCCCAATCTGCTCACCACCGACACCACCAACGGGCTGCAGCTCTGGGTGTCCCGCTGCAGCCAGGCCTGGACCGGCACTGGCGCCGCCGCCACCTGCGGCGGCATGCAGACCGACGTCCTCGGCACCAACTCCGCCCCGATGGCGATCTTGACCAGTGGCTCCAGCCTCAGCGCCAACGCGCTCTGCACCAGCTCGGCCTCAGTCACCGCCGCCATTCGCGCCGCTCGCGGCACGACCTGCAGCATTACCGGCAGTGACTACCTCAAGTTCCAGGTCAGCCTTCCCACGACCGCTGACAACACCTTCCAGGGGCTCAGCACCACGCTCAGCTTCACCTTCCAGGGCCAGCAGGCCACCGCCGCCAACTTCTAGGCGGAAGAGCGAATTGAACCTGGATTCGTCGATCACGGGGACGAGGTGCATCGCGCTGCGCCTCGTCAACCCGCTTGGGCGCCGCCGCAGATCGTTCTGTGGCGGCGTTTTAGCGGCTAGAGATGATTTCGGAGGCACACGGCGTCGTTGGACCTTGCGATGCGCTGGCGGGCGGGAGGCGCTCGGGCACATTTCGGGCGCCTACCTGCGGCTCCCAGGGCAAAGGCGCGGACCCTTGCGGACAGCGCCGGTTCACCCGGTCTCAGAAGGCGAACGACATGGCCGTCCGAGTTGGAGGCGGCCGCGGGCGGCCGCCCGCACCAGCCCTCGGCTGAGGTTGCATCGATAATGCGAGCCACCGGCCCGGCGCAGCGGGATCGCCGCGAGGATGCAATGAGAAGTGAGTTGGAGGCTGTTCAGAGGGCCGACCAGGGCAGCCTGGAGCGCTTTTGCGCCGAGGTCCAGGAGCGATTTCCGGGCCATCCGGTGGCGCTGGCCAGCCCCCCCAGCAGATCCGTTCGGATCGGCCTTGGAAGCGAACTGGGACCGGTGGTCAGTTGCGAGTTGCCAGCCTGGGGACTACACGTCCGACTCGATTGGGGTGGGAGCGAGGCGGCGGGAGCGGTGCGGCAGAGCCTGCCGATCGTGATCGAGTATCCCTTCCGCCTGGGCGCAGGTGGCTCCTCCTGCATCGTCGAGGTGCGCTACAGCTGGGCATCACTGCCCGGCGACCACCGCCTTCTCAACGATCTTCAGGCCCTGGTCATGCTGGGCGAGCTGCTCCTCGACAGCGCGTGAGGCGTCGCCGCCGCTCTCTGCGATAGGCTGCTATGGTGGGAGCAACCGCCACGCTGCGGGAGGAATTGATCCGGATCGTCGGCCCCGCCCACGTCCTGGAAGGCGACGGCGCCCGGGATTACGCCGGTGATGCCACCTTCATGCGCAGCCAGCCCCAGTTAGTGGCGCTCCCGGCCGACACCGACGAGGTGGCGGCGGTGGTGGCCGCCTGCGCGGGTGCGGCCACTCCGGTGGTGGCACGGGGATGGGGAACCAGCCTGGTCGGGGGATCGGTCCCCCTCGGTGACGCGGTGGTACTGAGCCTGGAGCGGCTGGACCGGCTGGAGATCGCTCCCGACGATGCCGTGGCGATTGCCGGAGCGGGGGTGATCACGGCCCGCATCGACCAACTCGCCAACCAGCATGGCCTCATGTATCCGCCCGATCCCGCCAGCGTCGAGATGTGCAGCATCGGCGGCAACGTGGCCTGCAATTCGGGTGGAATGCGGTGTGTCAAGTACGGTGTGACGGCCGAGTACGTGATCGGTCTGACGGTGGTGCTAGCCGACGGTCAGGTCCTGACACTGGGCGGCCGTACGCGCAAACGCTCCAGCGGTTACCGCTTGATGCAACTTTTCATCGGCTCTGAGGGCACCCTGGGGATCGTCACCGAGGTGATCTTGAAGCTGATTCCACTGCCCCGACACCAGGCCACGGCGCTGGTCGCCTTTGGGACTCTGGAGGCGGCGGCGGCGGCCGTCTCGCGGGTGCTGGGCGCCGGCATGCTGCCATCAGCCCTGGAGCTGCTGGACGGGAACTGCATCGACCTGGTCCGGGACCTGCTTCCAGCGGGTTTTGCGCCCGGGGCGGGGGCGCTGCTTTTGGTCGAACAGGATGGCAGTGATCCAGAGTTCGTGCAGATGGAATTGCTGCAGCTGGTGGAGATGATGCAGGGCTCGGACAATCGGGTGGCCCAGTCGGGCGGGGAGCGGGAGCGGATCTGGCAGGCGCGCCGGGCGGTGCCCAAGCTGCTCAGTTCAATGGCCGCCGCCCGCTTCCCCGAGGACATCGCCGTTCCGATCTCGAAGGTGCCCGAAATGGCTCGACGGTGCCAGGTCGTCTCCGACGAGAGCGGTATCAAGATCTACGTCTACGGTCACGCTGGCGATGGCAATCTCCATCCCTCCCTGATGTTCAGCCCCGGGCAGCGCGACCAGGTGGGGGCGGCCGCCCGGCGCATATTCATGGCCGCCCTGGATCTGGGCGGGACCATCTCCGCCGAACACGGCCTGGGCGCGCTGAAGCGGGACCACGCGCTGCTCGAGCACGGGGCGGCAGCGATCGCCAAGATGGAGGAGATCAAGCGGATCTTCGATCCGCGGGGACTGTTGAATCCCCACAAGGTGCTCCCGGAATCCACGCCTGATGACCGATTCCTGGACCAGATGCCGGGCTGGATGCCCACCGCCGCGCCCGCTGCGGAGGCTTAGGTTCGGAAGGCCACCAGCTTCGGGTTCTTCTGATCCGACTGTCCGACCGGGGCCGCGCTCGCCGCCGCCATCTCGGGAGTGGTTAGGTTAGGTCGTGGCCCAGCTGACCCGGGCCCCAAGGAGCGCTGAAGTGGCTGCCATGGGTCGCACCGGCTCCAGCCGCGGCGTATCTCCCACCCTACGCGGGCGTACGTGCCAATCGATCGCGGACTGCAGGGACCGCGAAGGGCGGAGCCGACTTTAGATCTTGCCCGCCATCCTCAGTTGTCGCCGAAGGGCGAAGCGGCTGGCAACGTTGACCAGCAGAGCGAGCGCTATCAGCACCAGCGCCGCCCCCCACGCCTGCGCCACCAAGGACGGGAAGGGGGTGAGCGCGTCGTGATAGACGATCAGGGGTAGGGAGGAGACGGGCCGGGTCGGATCGAGGTTGAAGAACCGGTTGCCAAAGCTGGTGAAGAGGAGCGGCGCCGTCTCTCCCGCCGCCCGGGAGATGGCCAGGAGGGCGCCGGTGATCACGCCCGGGGCGGCCGCAGGCAGGATCAAAAGGAGTGAAACGCGCCAGCGGGGGAGGCCCAGGGCCAGGCCTGACTCGCGCAGACCGCCCGGGATCAGCGCCACCGCGCTCTCGGTGGTGCGGACCACCACCGGCAGCATCAGGATGGCCAGGGCGGCTGACCCGGCCAGGGCCGAAAAGTGGTGAAAGGGAGCCACGATGAGGGCATATACGAAGAGTCCGATGGCGATCGATGGCGTTCCCACCAGCACATCACTGGCCAGCCGCATGTAGTCGGCCCAGCGGCGGCCGCCGTACTCGGCGAGATGGATCCCACCCACGATCCCGATCGGAATCGCCACCACCGAGGCCATGCCCACGGTCATCAAGGTGCCCACCAGAGCGTGGGCAATGCCGCCGCCGGGAATGCCCACCGGCCGCTCCACGTGGATGAAGAAATCAAAGTGGCTGGCCGCGGGCAGGCCGTTGACGGCGGTGTAGATGAGGACCAGAGAGAGCGGCACCAGGGCCAGCAGGGCGGTGCCGTAAATCAGTACCCGGGCGAACAGGTCGGTGGCGCGACGGCGGCTGCTCCGACTCACGAGACCCGCGCCTCGTGACCCACCCTACGCACCAGCAGCAGGGCTATCAGGTTGACCAGGAGCGTGATCATGATCAGCACCAACCCCAGTTCCAGGAGCGCCGCCGGATAGAGCTGGCCGGTGGCCTCGGTGAATTCGTTGGCGATCACGCTGGCCAAGGTGTAGGCAGAGCCGAAGACGGAGGTCTGAATCTCGGGTCGGTTGCCGATGGTCATGGTCACCGCGATGGTCTCGCCCAGTGCCCGCCCCAGAGCAAGGATGGTGGCTCCGAAGATGCCGGGCCGGGCGGCGGGCAGGATCACCTTCCAGACCGTCTCCCACCAGGTTGCGCCGAGGGCGACGCTGGCCTCGCGCAGACCCTGAGGAATGGCTCGAATGACGTCCCTGCAGACCGCCGCCAGGGTCGGCAGGACCATCACCGCCAGAACCGCGGCGGCGGTGAGGATGCTCGACTGGCGAGCTGGGCCGGAGAAGATCGGGATGGTCCCGAATCGCTCGCTGACCGGGCCGCTCACGTGCTGGAGGAGCCAGGGGGCCAGGACATAGAGCCCCCAGATGCCGTAGACCACGCTGGGGATGGCGGCCAGCAACTCGACCCCGGTCCCAATCGCCGATCTCAGCCGCGCCGCTCCCGATTCAGCCAGAAAGATGGCGACGCCGACTCCAACCGGCAAGGCGACCAGGAGGGCCAGGCCGCTGGTGACGATCGTTCCATAGATGAAGGTGAGACCACCAAAATTCTGCCGCACCGGATTCCAGGCCCTGGATGCGAGAAAGCCGAGTCGGAAGTGGTCGATCGCCGGCCAGGCCTCGCGGCCGATGATCACCACCAGCCAGACCAGGATCAGGGGAGCCGCCAGACCAATCCCGGCGGTGAGCCATTTAAAGCCGTCTCGGCCCGGCCGTGGGGCGGGAGGGGAGGCTTCCTGAGCGCTCAGCTCCACCTCTACGCGCCGAGGGGCGCGCCATCGGGCGGCCGATCCAGGCGGTAGCCGGAACCCCGCACGGTGACGATGGAGAACGATACGCGACTGGCGAGCTTTTCCCGCAACCACCGGATGTGGACGTCGACGGTCTTGGGATCACCTCCGAAACCAGCACCCCAGACGCGGTTCACCAGCATCGCCCGCGTTTGCACGCGCCCCGGGTGGCCCAGCAGGTAGCTCAGGAGGTCAAATTCTCGGGCCGTCAGCCGGACCTCCATCTCGTCCACCAAGACTCGCTGCGCGGCCCGGTCGATGACGAAATTCCCGATCCTCTCGTACTCGGGCAGGGCTCGATCGGTGGATCTTGATCGGCTCCTACGGATGACCGCCCCAACGCGGGCCAGGACCTCTCGCATCGAGAACGGCTTGGTCACGTAGTCGTCGGCACCGACCTCCAGCCCGACCACCTTGTCAAACTCGGAATCCTTGGCCGTCAGCATGATGACGGGCACGCCCGTGGTCATCTGCAGGGCCCGGCAAACCTCGATTCCGCCCATCTGCGGCAGCATCAGATCGAGCAGGACCAGATCCGGTCGGAGCTGCTGCGCCATGCGCAGACCGACGCCGCCGTCGGAGGCTTCGCTGACCGCGTAGCCGGCCGCCACCAAACTGTACTTGAGCGCCTCGCGAATACCCTCATCGTCCTCCACGACCAGGACGCGATCGGCCCCGGTCAACCCAGCTCCACCACCTGTCCGGATTCCAGGAACACGATGTCCTCCGCCACGTTGGTGACGCGATCGCCGATGCGCTCCAGGTTGTGCGCCACCAGCATCAGCGTCACTCCGCGCAGGGCGCGATCAGAATCCATGGGGCCGGCCGCGAGCTCCTCGATCAGACCATCGAAGACGCGGTGATAGAGGCGGTCGATCTCGTCATCCCGTGCCGCGACCTCCCGGGCTCGCTCCTCGTCCTGTTCGATGAGGGCGTCGAGGATGTCCCGAACCTGCCGCGTCGCCAGCTCACCCATGAGGCCGAATTCGGCCCGCAGAGGCGTGCTCGGCAGTCCCGCCAGGGTGGCGGTCATGCGCGCGATCCGGAGCGCGTAGTCACCAATTCGCTCCAACTCGCCGGCGATGCTCTGAACTCCCATCAGCGTCCGCAAGTCCCGGGCCACCGGTTGCTGGGTGGAGATGACCATGAAGCACTGCTCTCGGATCTGGCGAAAGAGCTCGTTGATCTCCTGGTCGTTGCGGCGAACGGTGTCGGCCAGGTCGCGGTCCAGACCGCGCAACGCGGCCAGCGCGTCATCGATCTGAGCTTCCACCATGGTTGCCATCCTCAGCAGCGACTCGCGCAGCAGCTTGAGTTCCTTTTCGAACGCTTCTCTAGCCAAAGCGACCCGTAATGTAATCCTCAGTCCGCTTGTCACGAGGGCGGTTGAAGACCTCGATGGTGGGGGCGAACTCCACCAACTCCCCGCTTCGCTCCTCCGGCCGCATCAGCATGAATGCGGTGTAGTCGGCGACGCGAGCGGCCTGCTGCATGTTGTGGGTGACGATGACGATGGTGTACTGCACGGCGATGCGGGCGATTAGGTCCTCGATCTTGAGGGTGGCGATCGGATCCAGGGCTGAACAGGGCTCGTCCATGACGATCACCTCGGGCCCCACTGCCACACAGCGGGCGATCGACAGGCGTTGCTGCTGCCCGCCGGAGAGCGAGCTGGCGGGCGCCTCGAGGCGGTCTTTGACCTCGTTCCAGAGTGCGGCGTCGATCAGGCTCTTTTCAACCACCTCGTCGATGCGGGCGCGCTTCCACCCCAGCAGGCGAGGGGCGAAGGCGACGTTGTCGCGGATGGACATCGGAAACGGACTTGGCTTTTGGAACACCATGCCCACTCGCTGCCGAAGCCGGAGCAGGTTCCGGGTCCGGATCACGTCCTCTTCGTCCAGGAACACTCGACCCTCCGCCCGGCTCCCGGGCACCAGGTCGTACATGCGGTTGAAGACCCGCAGGAGGGTGCTCTTGCCACACCCCGAGGGGCCGATCAATGCCGTCACGCGACGGTCCGGAATCTCCATCGAAATGTCGTGCAGAGCTTGGAAGTGGCCATAGAAGAAGTTCAGGTGCTGGAGTCGTAGCTTGGGCTGGGGTCCGCCCTCCACCGCCCTCCACTCAACCGCCGTCGCCACGCTCACCTCGGGCCGCTCCGGCCTCGCTCCGGCCATGCCCCCCACCATAGGCCGCGGAGGTTAACGGCGGGTTATGGACGCGCACCCGAGGGCTGGGGGTCCGGCAGGTCGATGCCAAAGACCTGACCCCCTCCGGGCGCGCTCTCGGTCCACAGTCGCCCACCCATGGCCAAGACCAGGTGGCGCGCGATGGACAGGCCCAGGCCCGACCCCGCCCGGCCCCGGGTGCGAGCGGAGTCGGTCTTGTAGAAGCGCTCAAAGACGCGATCTCGGTGTTCGGGCGATATGCCAGGGCCGTGGTCGCGGACGGTGATCTCGATGCCTCCGATCGCAGTCCGGGCGGCGACCTCGATGGGAAGCTCGGGGCCAGCAAATTTGGCGGCGTTGTCGAGCAGGTTGCCGAGCGCCTGCGCGAGTTTGGCCCGATCGGCCGTGATTCGCATGGGGGACGGGATTTGAAGGCGCAGGGCGTTGTCCAGCCGGCGGCCGCGGGCGGTCTCGGAAACGAGCTCGGCCAGATCGAATCGGCTCGGGTCCACCTCGCCCTTGCCCCCTTCCAGCTCAGCGAGATCGCGTAGGTTGTCGATGATTAGGCTCAGGTTGTCCGCCTCCATCACGGCCCGCCGCGCAAAGCGCAGGCGGTCAGCCGGGGGCAGATCGGATTCCAGCGTCTCGGCCGCCAATCGTAGCGACGTGAGCGGCGTTTTCAACTCGTGGATGAGATTGGCCACGAACTCCGACCGAACAACCTCGAGGCGCTTGATTCGAGTCGTGTCGGAGATGAAAAGTAAGCCGTCACCGGGCCTCGGGCCGGGCGCCCAGTGGACTGAGACCTGGCTCGGTCGATGAACCAGGCGCAGCTTGGAGTCGAGCTGGCGGCGGGCGCCGAGGTCCGCCAATCTGCTCTCCCTGGTGACTTCGAGCAGGCTGGCAGGAAGGTGGCTTGGGTCGATCGCAAAGAACTCTCTGGCGGCTCGGTTGGCGCCCAGGACCTGCGAATCCCTGTCCACCAGCAGGGCCATGATCGGGGCCTCCTCCAGGAGATCCGGGAAGGGGGTCGGGAGGGGGGACTGTGGATCGCGGCCCGCCCGCTGCATCCAGCGCGACCAGATCACGGCCGGAGTATAAGCAGCCCGCCCACGGTCTGGCCTCGCCCACATTTAAGGCGGGCATAACCCGGCCTTAACCCGGCCTGCATAGCCTGAGGCCATGAAATTGGGAACGATTGAGCGAATCGGTGGTTTGGTGCTGGCCTTGACGCTTCTCGCCGCCTGTGGAGGCGGGAGCCCGGCCGCCACCTCCAGCGTCGGGAGCGGGCAGATCCAGGGGGCGGGATCGACATTTGTCGATCCCTTCTTGGAATCCGCCTTCTATCAGTACAACCAACTCCACCCGGCCGTATCGGTCAACTATCAAGCGATTGGATCAGGCGGGGGGATCGAGCAGTTCACCAAGGGCACGGTCGACTTCGGTGCCACCGATGTGCCCATGTCGGCGGCTGAAATCGCGGCTGCCGGTGGCGGCGCCTCCCTGGTTCAAGTGCCGGACACTCTAGGGGTCGCGGCGGTGGCCTACAACGAGCCGAGTCTCCCCAAGCTGCGCCTGGACGGCCCCACTCTGGCCGCCATTTTTCTGGGCCAGGTCAAGAAGTGGAACGACGCCCGCATCGCCGGCCTCAATCCAGGCACCAAACTGCCGGACGCGTCCATCACCGTCGTACACCGGTCGGACGGATCCGGCACCACCTATGCCTTCACCGACTATCTGGCCAAGGTATCCCCACAGTGGAAGAGCCAGGTGGGGACGAGCAAGTCGGTGCAGTGGCCGGTCGGGGTTGGTGGGAGTGGTAACTCCGGGGTTGGCCAGGCGGTGAAGACCACCCCCGGCTCGATCGGGTACGTGGAGCTCGCCTACGTGCTGCAGTCCAACCTCCAGCAGGCCTACCTCAAAAACGCCGATGGCCAATACGTCCAGGCGACCGAGGGTGGGGCCTCGAAGGCCGCCAGCCAGGTCAGCGGGATCAGCAGCACCAACTTTTCGATCACCAATCAGCCCGGTGCCCAGAGCTATCCCATCACCACGCTCAGCTGGCTGGTGATTCGCACCGACCAGAAGAACGGGTCACGGAGCAAGGCGCTGGTCTACCTCCTTCGCTGGCTGGTGACCGACGGACAGGCATATGGCAGCGCCCTCAAATACGCTCCGCTTCCGGCGACGGTTCGGGCCCTGGCCCTCAATCAACTCAAGGCGGTCACCCAGAACGGGCGGGCCATTCTGAGTTGAGGATGGGGCGGACAGGGCTGGGCGGGACGCGCCGCGCGTCCCGCCCATTTGGCTACTGTGTGGTGGCATGTCGCTAGCCCAGACGCTCTTCATCGGACTCTTGCAAGGGGCTAGCGAACTATTCCCGGTGTCGTCGCTCGGGCACGCGGTGATCGTGCCCGCTCTGCTGCACTGGACCTTTAAGCAGTCTGATCCCCGGTACGTTCCCTTCCTGACTCTGCTGCACCTGGGCACCGCCGGGGCTTTGCTGGTGCTCTATCGCCACGATTGGTGGGTCACCATACCGGCCTTTTTTCGGGCCGCGCTGCGGGGATCGATCAAGGACCGTGACGAGAAGACTGCGATGCTGCTGGTGGTGGCCACCATCCCCGCGGGGGCGGTCGGCTTCGTGCTCCAGCAACCTCTCAAGTCGCTCTTCGCCAGCCCCCTGGCCGCGGCCGGCTTTCTCATCGTCAACGGCCTCATCCTTCTCGGGGCCGAGCGCCTGCGCCGGCGCTCCGAGCGTCAGGGTATTGACCGGCAGTCGCAGGAGGCCGACTTCAAATCCGCCGGTGCGCTGAGCTTCAAAGCCGCCGCCATCGTCGGCGTTGCTCAGGCGCTGGCACTTTTGCCAGGGATCTCGCGCTCGGGCGTGACAATGGCGGGAGGGCTGGTGGCGGGCCTCCGCCACCAGGAGGCGGCCCGATTCTCGTTCATGTTGGCAACGCCCATCATCGCCGCCGCCGGACTGCTCGAAGTTCCTCAGTTGTTCTCCGCCGACGCTCCTTGGGGCGCCTATGTGGCGGCCGCGCTGGTGGCGGCCCTGGCCGCCTACGGCAGCGCCCGGTTCCTGCTCCGCTATTTCCGCTCCGGACGCCTGGACCCGTATGGCTGGTATTCAATCGCCATCGGCGTCCTGGCTATCGCTCTGCTACGCTAGGCCGCCATGCGAAGCGCACCTCTGGCGATCCTTCTGGTTTTGATAGCGGTGGTACTGGTGGTGTTTGGCTACCTCTATTGGGTCGGCGACTTCGAACTGTTCACGCGCACCGGCTCGGGCCCACAGCACAAACACGCTCTGGTCCTGATCATTCTTGCCATCGCCAGCCTGGTGGCGGCCAACTTCGCTCGCCCTCGCACCCTCTGACCGCGTTCCGATCACGGTAGATGGTGTCGCGCTAGCCCTGAAAGGCTTTGAGCAGGCTGATGAAGGCATCCAGGCCCCCGTGAACCTCGGCGTCACGCCGCCACATGGCGACCAAACTGCGGCGCATGGGCGGGGCACCCAGCAGTCGCACCCGGACCAGGGTTCCGGCTGAAACTTCGACGTCGATCGCCGTCAGCGGGAGGAGGGCGACCCCCAGGTCGCGCTCTACCATCTTCTTGGCGGCCTCGATGTTGTCCAATTCCATGACCCCACGGAGCGTGACGCCGGCGGCGAGCAGGGCGGCTTGGGTGACCTCGAAGTAGCTCGATGTGCGGTCGAACATGATCAACTGTTCGGAGCTGAGCTCGCCCATCTCGACCTCCCCGGCCTTGGCGAAGGGATGATCGGGTGCAGTCACCAGGACCAGTTCCTCTTCGTGAAACGTCAGCAGCTCGACGTCGGGATGGCGCATGGCCCGCCCCAGGCCCAGCTGGACCTCGTCCTTCAACACCATCTGCAGCACGTCCTCGGAGTGTCCGGTTCGGACCGCCACCTCGACCTTGGGGTGCTCCAGAACAAATCGTTCCAGCAGCGCCGGGAGCAGGTAGGTGCTGACGGCCGGGGCGGCGGCGATCACGAGTTGGCCGGAGCTGCCACGTCCCACCTCCGAAATCGCCCGTCGCCCATCTACCACCGCTCGCACGCACCGTTCCGCGTAGGGGACGAGGGCGCGCCCGCAGTCGGTTAGCCGCATGCCCTGGCGGGTGCGTACGAAGAGGCGCGCATCGAAGTCGGTTTCTAGGGCATGAAGGCGGGCGGTGAGCGTCGGTTGGGTGATCGACAAGGCTTCGGCGGCCCGGCTGACGCTGCCGAGTCGGGCCACTTCCAAGAACCCCTCGATCTGCAGCAGCAGCATAGGGTCAGTCTATAGATTGCGCCATTCCTGGACCCTGAGCCTATGGTCGCAACTTCAAAAATAGCGGTGGCCCAGACCGCCCGACTCGTGTTGAATAGGAGGAGCTGCTGGCTCGATTTGACGGAGGAACTTCAAGGTGGCGAATCCAGTAGTCCATTTCGAGGTCATCGGTGAGGATGGTGCCAAGCTTCAGAGCTTTTGCAGCCACGTGTTCGGCTGGACCATCAACGCGGACAACCCATACAAGTACGGGATGGTGCAGGCCGCCGAGCATGGCATCGCCGGCGGCGTGGCGGGTGGAGACCCAACCGACCGAGGTGTCACGGTGTACATCGAGGTTCCCGATCTTGATCAGGCACTGGCCGCAGTTCAAAGCGCAGGCGGCCACACCGTCGCGCCTCCCATGGATGTCCAGGGCGGGCCGCGCATGGCGCAGTTTGCTGACCCGGAGGGTCACCGGGTCGGACTCATTCAGGCAGGGTCCATGGCCGGGGCCTGAACTCCGGCGACGGGAGCCGGTGACCTCCCCGGCCCCGGCTCCCTCCTTCCGGCCGCAGACTTCCGCCAAGTTGAATGGCTTTCAGGCCGAGGAACCCGTTGCGCTCCAGCTGGGTTGGCCTGTGCTCGGCCTTCGGAGGCGATTCCAGCGAATCCGCCTGGTTTAGAAACGGGCTCGAATTGGGAGGGGTGGAGCGGGAGACGGGCTTCGAACCCGCTACCTCAACCTTGGCAAGGTTGCGCTCTACCGAGTGAGCTACTCCCGCACCCCTGACGCGAATCCTACCCAAACCGGCGCTCGTGGGGGCCCGGATCGCCGGGTCGGGGAGATCTGCCGCGGTCAAGGGGGCACGTCGGGAGCGAGACTCCAACCGGCCCTGCCAGCCCCAGCTGAGCGGGGCTAGCGCCTGGCGTGGCGTTGGGCTGGAAATCGGGGCCCGGGTCGGGGTCCGAGTAGCAACCCTGTCGAGCGAGGCTTGATGGCCTCCACGGAGATTGGGGTCCCAGTGCTCGATACGAGTGGGGACGGGTCAGCGGGGTGCGTCCGTGAGCGCTCGACGAAGTCGAGGGAACCGCGGTCCCGAGGAGGCTTGAGGAAATTGCCGGTTGGGTTGCGAACTGTCCGCGCCAGGACGGTCACGCCGCCGCGTACAGGTCAACCGATGACCCACGCGGGACGAACCCTCGGGCGTGGCAACGGCATTGGTGCGCATTCGGACAGCACGTACGATTTGGTCATGACCGAGGCGAACCCTGGTCGGCGACTTCTCATCGGGACCTGCAATTGGGCTGACCACGGGGGCTTCTATCCGCCGGAACTCGAGAAAGGCGCCCACCAGAAGGAGAAGTTGGCGTGGTACGCACGCTACTTCCCAATCGTCGAGGTCGACAGTTCTTTCTACGGCGTGCCGAAGCCCTCCATCACCGCCCGATGGGCAGAGGAAACGCCGCCGGCCTTTGTTTTCAATGTGAAGGCGTTTCGCACTCTGACCGGACACGGGCTTCCTGGCGAGAGGCGGGCAACGCCGACGAAACAGGAGGAGCTTGACTTCTCCGAGGCGCTGAAGCCATTGCGCGAGTCGGGGAAGCTAGGGGCGGTGCACTACCAGTTTCCGCCCTGGGCGATCTTTGACAAGGTGCAGAACCGTGAGGCGGTAGTTGCCGCCGTGGAGCGACATCCAGACGACCTGGTGGCGGTGGAGTTTCGGCACCGGAGTTGGTACGACGGCGACAACCACGCGTACACAGAGGAGCTGTTGCGGGAACTGGGTGCAGTCTGGGTTTCTGTTGACGCACCCCAGAATGGCCGCGGCACGGCACCGCGAGTCCCAACGGTTACTTCTCCAAGGCTCGCGATCGTGCGATTTCACGGGCGCAATGAACAGATGTGGTACAAGCGAACGGGTTCGAGCCGTGACCGATTCGACTATTACTACTCGCGCTCGGATTTGGAGGAGTGGAAGTCGGCCATTGGGGCCATGGCTGAGCGCGCCGACACCGTACCCCTTCTGATGAATACGAATAATCGCAATCAGGGCCCCGCAAACGCGTATCGGCTCGCCGACGTATTACAGATTGGACTGCCAGCGCCGCCGGACCGACTTCGCGCGGATGCCCACTGCTAGTCCGTCCCCGAGCGCTCGTAACCCGCCTCATGGCCGCTCGGAAGCGACTGGCCTCTTCCGGTGTCAGGATGGCCGGTGGTCAGCCTCTGTCAGTAACGTGGCGATTGGACGATCTTGTCCCAATCACGGTCGGTCCATGCGGGCAGACTTCGACCCAATTCGATTGACAGGCCGTTCCTTGCCGAACTGCGCACCGCATTCGGGATCACCCCGGGGTTCGCACGTCGAATCGTGGGCGAATAGAACGGGCGACGGCAATATCTCAAGGTCGTACTTACCTGACACTCGCGACCCGATCCTGACCGAGGGACTCGTCGCTCCCTGCGTCAAGGAGATTTCCGGCCCACCCGTGACTGGCCCTCATCCCGCACAACGAACCTGTCCGCCGAACGGGGTAAGCCCAGGGCTTCTGGCCGCATCATCGCGGAGGTGACGACATGACGATTGATGTGATTGCCATTCCAAGTGGGATCATGCCAGCCGCGATGCGCTACGCATCGCTGGCATCAGCACTCGGTGGCGACGTTGAGTTTCGCTCGGCCGTGAGCGCTTCCACCTGCTCGGCTATTCAGGCGGGGGGTTCGTGTCATTGGCGTTGCTCAGTCTGGCGCTCTTCGAGCCCGCATCGGTGCCAGGCGAACTCAGCGCGGAGGAGGCCGGATTCGCCGGCCGGTTGCAGGAAGCCGTGGTGGGTCTCAACGGACCGGAATTCCTGCGCGCGTTCGTCCGGGCCAGGTGCGGCATGGCGTCGAGGTGCTCGACCCCGCCCGGCCGCAGCCCATTTGGATGCGGAACCGTCCGGCGGGTATCGCGGCGATGATGGCTGCGTTTGGCGAGTATCGGGCCGACCGGTCTCGGTTTCGTGAGTGCCACGTGTTCCTGGGCTAGGGCGAGCTGACGAGCCAGCAAGAAGAGGCCCCGAGCTGGGATCCTGGCTCGCCTGCTTCCGGACGTGCCCATCCGCAGGTTCGGCGGAATCCATCACTTCGTTCCGACCGAGCAGATCTACACCCCCGACCATGTCAGGTCACTTCGTGCCCTCTGGGCACGAGGGGTCGTTCCGACCATGGCCGCCTGAGCGAATTGCTACTCCCGCCCATGAGCCGGCCCAACCTATCTGATGCCTCAGGAGGGAGCGGGTGACGGGAATCGAACCCGTGTAAACAGCTTGGAAGGCTGCCGCACTGCCATTGTGCTACACCCGCCCGTCGTGGCGTGGTGGCCCGTGCGGGCTTCGAACCCGCGATCTCCGGCTTGAAAGGCCGGCGTCCTAGTCCACTAGACGAACGGGCCCCGCCGGCGCTCCTGGTGGGCGGCGACGGGCTCGAACCGCCGACCTCCAGCATGTCAAGCTGGCGCTCTCCCAGCTGAGCTAGCCGCCCTTCAGGCGGTAGCTATTCTAACCGCGCCGGTACCGGTGGCAGCGGAGGCGCGGAGTGCGCCTGATCCGGTGCCGATCGGGAGGACTCGCTCTGGGCGCCCAGCGAGGTGAAACGCCGTACGCGGGCCGGGTCAGGGCCGAAGGTGGTCAGGCCTGCCGACGCCAAGGGGTCGGGGATTGTGCGACGCCTGACCCCCAGCCGGCCCGACTCGATCGGACCTCGGCTCACGGACAGGCGTCGGCCGGCCACCACTTCCAGCCCCGTCGGGGAACGCGCGCCGCCCGCCAGCTTGCTGTCAGAATGGGGGCAGACATGTCCGCGAGCGGCAGCCCACCTGCGATGGCGATCGACGTAACCGCCGCCCACAGTTGCAAGATTCACACCAGCCAGGGTGATTTCACGCTGGCGCTGGACGCCGCCGCGGCGCCGGTCACGGTGAACAATTTCGTCCAGCTCGCCAATCGACACTTTTACGATGGCTTGATTTTTCACCGTGTCGAACCTGGATTCGTCATCCAGGGCGGAGATCCGCAAGGGGATGGGCGAGGCGGGCCCGATTATCGCTTGCCGGACGAGACCAATCTGGCCCGTTGGGACCGCGGATCGGTGGGCATGGCGTCAAGCTCAGCCGGGGTCAATGGATCACAGTTCTTCGTGGTTCTCGCCGATGCGCCACACCTGTCGCGATCTGGGGTGTACAACCACTTCGGGCGCGTCACCCAGGGTCAGGACGTCGTTGACAAGATCAGGGTTGGTGACGTAATCCAATCCATCGACGTTGTGGTTTCGTGAGGATCGGGCGATTACCTTCACTGCTCGCAGTGGTGCTGCTGGCCGGATGCGGCTATGCGACTCCGCAGGGTTCACGTGGCCCACAGGCGGGAGTGACCCAGGTCACGCCTTCGCCGGCTCCTGGTTCGGATAGCTTCAATACCGGCCGCACCCTGCCTCAGGTCAAATTTCCGGACGGTCTGATCTTTTCGGATGTGAAGGTGGGAAGCGGGCCGGCGGTGGTGAGCGGTGACACGATCAGTGTGCAGTACACAGGCTGGCTCACCAACGGCACCAAGTTCGACTCCAGCAAGGACCGTGGTCAGGCCTACAGCACTCTCATTGGTACAGGGCACGTGATTCCGGGATGGGATGAGGGCGTGCCTGGCATGCGCGTGGGGGGGATTCGGCGCCTCGTCATTCCGCCCGCGCTGGCCTACGGATCCCAGCCTCCGTCGGGGGGACCAATTCCGGTCAACGCCACCCTGGTCTTCCTGGTGCAGGTCGTGGCCATCACCGCCCCACCCAGCCCTAGTCCCAGTCCAAGCCCCTAGACGCGGCGATCTACATGCAGGCGGTTTGGATTTCGATCGGGGCCGTCGCCGGGGCCAACGCTCGCTACTGGGTGGGACTGTGGTTCGCCCGCATACTTCCTTGGAACTTTCCGTACGGAACGCTCTTTATCAACCTCAGCGGCAGCTTCGTTCTGGGCCTCTTCTTCGCGATCGTCAACGTCCGATACCCCAGCTCAAGCATCGGCAGACTCCTCATCGCAACCGGATTCTGCGGCGCGTACACGACCTTTTCGTCGTTCACCTACGAGGCCCTCGAATTGATCCGAGAGGGTTCATGGGGGTTGGGCGCCCTATATGTGTCGGGCAGCGTGCTGGCCGGCCTCGGGGCGGTCGGGGCGGGGTACGCCCTCGGCGGACTGCTGGCCCGCACCTGACGATGGCTTCGGGATTCTCGATCATCCGCCCCGCCGTCTCTCGATTGGTCCGACCGCTCGGCCCCCGCCTCGACCCCGGTCGTCAGGCGGTAACGGTGAGGTAGAGGATTGTGTACAGCGCCAGCCAGACAACGTCGACGAAGTGCCAGTACAGAGTCACCGCCGCCGGACCGACGTTGTGCCGCTCGTTGAACTGACCCCGCAGGGAGCGTACGAGCATGAGGGTGAGCAGCAACAGCCCGCCGGCGACGTGAAGGCCATGGAATCCGGTGAGGGTGAAGAAGGCGCTGCCAAACTGGTTCAGTCCCTGAAATTTGATCTGGGCGTGAGAAAACTCCCACGCCTGTCCGGCTTCGAACATGGCGCCCAGGAGGATGGTCGCTACCCATAGTCCGTAGAAGCTGGCCCGGCGCTGGAAGGGTCCGATTCCGAGCATCGGCAGAACCGCGACCAGAGCGACGGCGGCGGCGGCCAGGCCGAGGATTCCATCGAATGGCTCACTCGACATGGCGGCAAAACCAAATCCCACCATCAGAATGACACCGACCACCAGGATCACGGCTCCAAACGTTCCGCTGCGGCCCAGCCGTCCGTGGCGCAACGATTCGAGACCGAAATGGCAGGTGACGCCCGAACTGAGCAGGATCACGGTGTTGATCGTGGGTAGGGGCCAGAATTGGACTGGAAGCGTGCCCCGCGGCGGCCAGCCGATGGGATGAGAGCCGACGAAGTAGAAATACATGCCGAAGAGGGCGGCGAAGAACATCACCTCCGAGGAGAGGAAGATGTACATCCCCATCATCTGAATGCTCAGAACTGGAAGCTGAGGCTGGGTCTCGTGCGGCTGAGCAGCGACCGCCATCACTGCGAATCACCCTCCCGGCTGGACGATGAGGTAGGAGCATCGTGGGGGTACATCTTCTGATCCTCCACCAGCACCCAGCTGATCACCCCGAACAGGAAGACGCAGATTCCGAAAGCGCCGAGCACCAAGCGGGCGGGGGTCGGGAGGGGGACGGCAGCAAGGGCCATGAAGAGGAGGCCAAAGCAGATCGGAAATGGCGAGATGCTGCGGGGGAAAATGTGGATGCCCAGTTCGTGCGCCCGCGTGTCGTAGTCGTAATCCGTTGACTCAGCGCTCGCCGCCAGTTCCAGGTCGTAGCGGCGCGCCGCCGAACGGGCGCGGTCGGCCTCCCTCCAGAGCGCGAATGCCGAGGCGGCATAGGGGCCGCTCGGCCAAATCGATCGGCCGCAGTTGGAGCAGTACTCAAGGAAGCGCGCGGTGACCAGGCCGCACCTCGGGCAGTCGATGGCCAGAGCGGGATTGTTCACGTCCACGAATTTGGGCTTGGCTATGGTCGCCACTAATCGCCGATTCTAAAGGTTCCGGTAACTTGGGCTGGGTTTTGCGGTGCGCCCCGTTCCGAGTCGAGGATGAGCGTCTGCCTATACTTTTGATCCATGGGGACCCGCCATTCAGGACCCGGAAGGTTGGTGCCAGCTCTGCTTCTGGCGATCGTCATGCTGGCCTCCTTCTCGATCCCAGCGTTCGCCAGCGGTACCCCCACCAGCGGCGGTTCGGGCCTTGATCCCCTGGTTCCCTTCGGCTATTCGACCAATGGCCGCGACATCTACGACCTCTACACGTTCGTCATCAGCCCTTTCGCCATTTTCATTTTTCTGCTCGTCGAGGGGCTGCTCTTGGCGATCATCATCAAGTTCCGCCGTTCCAGGCAGCCGGCCGGCTATCAGCCCCCGCAGTGGCACGGCAACAACAAGCTCGAAATCTTGTGGACGCTGATCCCCTTTCTGATTCTGGCCGTCATCGGGGTTCAGTCGGAAAGGGTTCTGCAGAAGGACTTTGTGGAACCAGCCGCCTCCAGCAACGACGTGAACCTAACCATCACCGGTCATCAGTTTGGCTGGACCTTCTCCTATGACGACTATGGATTCAAATATCAATCCAATTCGGCGGACGGTAAAACGAACATCAGCGCGATCGAGATTCCGGTGCACCAGATGGTCCGAATTCGGCTCGAATCGGTCGATGTGATCCATGGATTCTGGGTCCCCGATCTGACCGGCAAGACCGACTTGGTCCCCGGCTACACCAATTACACTTGGTTGAAGGTATCGACCACGGGCGAGTGGCGGGGCGAGTGCACTGAGCTCTGTGGGGTTGGCCATTACTCCATGGCGCTACGAGTAAAGGCGGTCAGCGAGAGCGACTTCCGCAGCTGGGTGGCACAGAAGAAGGCGTCCGCTTCCTCTCCCAGCCCGTCGTCGCCGTCGCCGTCGTCGTCTCCAAGTCCGACCCCGTCCGCGTCGCCCAGTGCTGGTGCCACCCCCCAGCCGAGTCCCTCATAGTGCGTCAATAAGGAGCTAACGATGGCTAGCACGCTCGCGCCGCCGCGACCGAAAGCCTACAACGAGACGTTCTTTCGACCAATAACGCTGTGGATGACGACGACCGATCACAAGCTGATCGGGATCATGTACATGACCACGGCGCTGCTGAGTTTCGTGGTCGGGGGCATCTTCGCGCTGGTGATGCGACTGCAGCTCTCGGCGCCCAATCTGCACGTGGTCAGTGCTGCGACCTACAACGAGATCCTCTCCGCGCACGGCACCACGATGATCTTCTTTTTTGCGACGATCTTCGTGACTGGAATCGGCAACTACATGGTCCCGCTCATGATCGGAGCGCGAGACATGGCCTTCCCTCGACTCAACCTGCTCGGGTTTTGGCTCATCCCGGCCTCGATCATCATCTACTACGTGGCCTTCTTCACCCCCGGGGGCGCACTCAATGCGGGTTGGACCGTCTATCCGCCCCTCTCCGAGAAGGCCTTCAACCCGGGGCTGGGCGTCGACTTGTGGTGTCTGGCGATCATCCTCTGGGGCATCTCGGGGATCATGGCGTCGACCAACTTTTTGACCACCATCCTCGCCCTACGCGCGCCTGGGATGAAGTTCAGTCGTCTCCCGCTATTCGTCTGGGCACAGGTCTCAACGTCAATTCTTCTGCTTCTGATCGGCGCGCCCCTCATCGTTGCCGTGGTGCTGTTGGAGTTCGACCGACAGCTGGGGACCAACTTCTTCACCACGCAGGGCCGGCCCGTGCTGTATCAGCACTTGTTCTGGTTCTTTGGGCACCCCGAGGTGTACATCATGATCCTGCCCGGCTTCGGGATCATTTCAGAGATCATCCCGGTGTTTTCGCGCAAGCCGCTGTTCGGGTATCCGTCAATGGTTTTCGCTCTCTTTGGGATCGTTTTCCTCTCTTTGGCGGTGTGGGCTCACCACATGTTCACGGTCGGGATCAACGTCTGGCTGGAGACCTTCTTCATGACCATGACGATGCTGATCGCGATTCCCACCGGGGTCAAATTCTTCAATTGGATCGCCACGGCCTGGGGCGGTGCCATCAGCTTCAAGCTGCCGATGAAGTTTGCCTTCGGATTCATGGCCACCTTCCTCCTGGGAGGAATCACGGGCGTCTATCTGGCGTCAGTTCCGGTCGACACTCAGCTGCACCAGTCGTACTACGTGGTGGCTCATCTGCACTACGTCCTCTTTGGCGGATCGGTGTTCACCATATTTGCCGGCATCTACTACTGGTTCCCCAAGATCTTCGGCCGAATGCTGAATGAGACGCTCGGGGAATGGAACTTCTGGACCCTCTTTATCGGATTCAATGGCACGTTTCTGGTCATGCATACGCTCGGGCTGGAGGGGATGCCGAGGCGGATCTACACCTATCCGGGAGGTTTCGGAGAGCAAGGCTGGGGGGCGACCAACACCTTCATCACCGCCTCGTCGTTTCTTCTGGCCTTCTCGATTCTGCTCTTTTTCATCAACGTCTTCTGGAGCCTCAAACACGGAGAGGTGGCGGGTGACGACCCCTGGGATGGGAACACTCTGGAATGGACCACAACCTCGCCCGCCGCTCCCTACAACTTCGACCACCTCATCCCGGTCCATTCATTCATGCCCCTGCGCGATCTAAAACAGGCGAGGACGGCCGCGGCGATGGAAGGCGCCGCCCAGACGCCCTAGTAACCAGGGGTGGTTGTCTAGGCACCCCTGGCCCAGACTGAACTGGACACCGGCCGTAACTGATTGGGCGCCTGGTTACGGCAAGATCAGGGGAGTCATCCGCAGAGGCGGAGCGTCCCCGGTGGGACCCGGCCGCAACTGGGGCCGAGTCAAGAGCGGTCGGATTATCAAATCCGCCCGCACCTAATGGGAGGGGTGGTCCCCCGTCGTCTCGTGAGCGGACGCCGCCTGCCGGTTCAAGCGCTCGCCTCGGAGGACCCACCATCCCAGCCCCACAGCGGCGCTGGCCGCGACTGCAAATGCCAGGCCGAACATCGCGGTCGCCTGCCACCATTCTCCGTTGAGGAAAAGAAGCACCTTCCAATTATGAAGGTCGGAGTGGGTTAACCTCGACCGATCGACCTAATCGACGTCCTGATCGTGGTGGTTGTCCTGATTGGAGCCTCCAACGGTTACCGGCGCGGCCTCTGGACTTCTCTGGCTCAGTACGTGGGCCTGCTCGGGGGGGTGGTTGCCGGCGCTGCGGCCGCCCCGTCGCTCCTGCGCCTGGTCGGCCTTGACCAGGGCGCCATCCGTCCGCTCATCGCCACCGCCATCGTTCTGGTCGCCGGCAGCCTGGGCTCCAGCATCGGATTCTGGCTCGGGGACCCTCTCCACCGAGCGCTCTCCGGATCCGGACGGTCGCGTCTGGAAATGACCGGTGGGGCCGTATTCTCCGGCGTCATGGTGCTGGGTGCGTCCTGGTTTCTCGCCGTCACCTTCGACCGCGGGCCGGTCTCAGTCGTGGCTGCGCAAATTCAGAGCTCGCTTATCGTTCGCCAGATCGACGCCATCTTCCCGCGCCCGCCGAGCTGGCTCAATCAGGTCCAACAGGTTCTCGCGGGCGGGGTACCCTCTGTTTTCGCGGGCCTCGAACCGCAGCTGGGGTCGCTGCCCACGCCGGCGTCCATCGATACGTCCGGTGTGGCCGCGGCCGGCCGGCAGGTGTATCGGGTGGAGGGTCGTGGTTGCGGCGGCATCGTGACGGGAAGTGCCTATCCGGTGGCCGCCGACTACCTGGTCACCAATGCCCACGTGGTTTCTGGAACGACCGGGACGACGGTCACGCGCGGCCTCGGCTCGTTCCGAGCCGAGGTGGTGCTTTTCGACCCCGAGAACGACGTCGCCGTCCTTTGGGTCCCCGGGCTGGGGGCCAGCCCGCTCCACCAGGGCCAGGCCCAAAGAGGTACCCAGGGCGCGACGATTGGATACCCCGGCGGAGGTCCGGAATCGTCGTCTCCGGCCGTGGTCACAGCCTTGACGCCAGCTCGAGGAAGGGACATCTACAACCAGCGGCTGGTCACACGACAGATCGTGGTCTTCGATTCAAACGTTCGACCGGGCAATTCCGGGGGTCCGCTGATCGACCTTCGCGGACACGTTCTGGGAATCGTCTTCGCTGCCTCGACGTCGAATCCCGGTCAGGCGTACGCCTTGAGCGACACTCAAATTCAGCCCGACCTGAATGCCGGCGTGGGGGGCCGACAGGCGGTCAACACCGCCGACCGAGCCTGCGCCGCCTAGATCGGTGGGCGGGCGCGTTCCGGGTTGGTCCGAACGGCACTGCGGGCCGCCTCTCAGTAGTGCTGCGCCTCTTCGATCAGCATCACAGGGATGCCGTCCACGATCGGGAAGCGAAGCCGGTCTTGGGGGCAGTCGAGGGCCATCGCCTCTGGATTTAGAACCACCCCCTGGCGGCACTGGGGGCAGACCAGCACCTGCAGGAGTTCGGGAGAGATCACTTCTCGATGCTAGCAGCGCGAGGGCTCGTGGCGTGGCCAGGCCAAAAGCCGATTGAGGCCGTCACCGGTCAAGGGAGCGGAATCCGTGCCGGCTCCGCTGTTCGCACCCGCCCGCGGTATCACCCACAGGTCGTCGTTGGCCCGGCCCGCGGCGGGGCGATCAATCCAGCCGTTGGGCGCGGGAGGCTCCATCCGAGCACCACACAACCATTCACACTCCCCAGCCCCACCGCGGACGGGCTCCGGCTCGGCTACGATTTGCGACCAATGAGCCCATCCGGCGCCATCGATGTTCACACCCACGTTCTGCCTTTGGCGGTAATCGAACTGCTGCGTCGGGATGGGCGCTTTGGCGTGACCATTTCCGAGGATATGGTCTGGCGTGGAGGTTCACACCCACAGGTCAAGCTTCGTCCCGAACTCGTGGAACCCGCCGCCAAGATTGCTGAGATGGATTCGACCGGAGTGAGGATTTCAATCGTCTCGCCGTTCGTGGGGCTCTTCTTCTACGGATTGGACCTGACCTTGGCGGGTGCGGCCTGCGGTCAGAGCAATCAGGCGCTCGCCGAGTTCTGCGCCCACGACCGGGACCGCCTTCGCTGGATGGCCACCGTTCCGCTCCAGGATCCGACCGCGGCGGCGCTGGCCTTATCCGGGGCGGCGGCGCTGGGATGTGTGGGGGTCGAGATCGGCGCTAGCGTGGCCGGCCGCCAGTTGGACGATCCCCTCCTGGAGCCGTTTTGGTCTGCCGCCGAGCACCATTCGCTGCCGGTTTTCATTCATTCCGTTTCTGATTCCCTGCCGCCGCCGTCCAGCCTGGATCGCTACCACCTCAACAATGTCATCGGTAACCTGCTCCAAACCACCGTTGCCGCCGAGCGGCTGATCTGTTCAGGGACACTGGATCGGCATCCCGATTTGCGCGTGTTGTTGGCACACGGAGGTGGTTTCTTCCCCTATCAGGCCGGTCGGCTGAGGCACGCTCTCTCAGTCAGGCCAGAGATGGCCGGCATTGCCGGCGACCCCTGGGGATATGCCGGGCGCCTCCTGTTCGACAGCATCACACACGACCCGTTGGCTCTGGCCTACTTGGTGTCTCGGGCTGGCCCGGAGAACGTGCTGCTCGGAACCGACATGCCTTTCGACATGGGCACCACCAGCCCTCTGGTAGACATCTCGGCAGCGGTTGGGCCGGAGATCGCGGAACGGATTGCGAGCCGGAATGCCAGGAGGCTGTTCCGGCTTGACGGCTAGCCGAGAGGCCGCGTCCGTAACCTGCCACGGCTGCTCTCGACACGGCCCGCTGGTGGCTGGTGATAGCATACGAAGGTGGCTCTGCGGGCACCCGATCGGGCTGACCTGATATCCGCCATCGACGTTTCCCTGATCGATTGCGACGTTCATCCCGCCCCCAAAAGGGACGATGAGCTGCTCGAGTACATGGATGATCCATGGCGTTCTTGGGCCTCCACCATCCCCCTCATGGGGGGTCGCAACCTGCTCTTGCCGCCCGACGGCGGCCGTCGCCTGGATTCCTATCCCGAGCAGGGCCCGCCCGGCTCGGACCCGGCTCTGATGGAACGGCAGCTGCTCCAGGAGGCCGGGGTTGATCTGGCCATCCTCATTCCCGCTGCCACTCGGGGACTGGGGCTGCCGCTCAACCCAGACCACGCCGCCGCCTGCGCAGCCGCCGTGAATCGCTGGCTGGCGGCCACCTGGCTCTCGACTTACAACCGCCACGGCCGATACCGGGGCTCGATCATGCTGCCCGTTAACAATCCCCCGGCGGCGGTCCTGGAGATCGAGAGATGGGCCGGCCACCCTTACTTCGTGCAGTGCACCGTTCCCGCACACGCCGCGGCTCCCTACGGGAATGCGCAATACCTGCCCATCTGGGAGGCGGCCGCCCATCACGGCCTGCCGGTTGCGGTACACGTCAACGGTTCAGGGTCCGATCCCATGCTCAGTCCGGTCGGTCACCCGGCCCACTTCGTGGAGTGGCATTCAGTCGGGTATCCGCTCACCTACTCTGCACATCTGGTCAGCCTCATCTGTCAGGGCGTCTTTGAGCGGCTCCCCCACCTTCGCTTCGTCTTTGTCGAGGGCGGCTTCGCCTGGCTGGGCCCGCTGCTCTGGCACCTGGAGAAGAACCTTCAGCGGGTGCCAGGCGAGGTCACCCTGACGCGTCCGCCGATGGATTACGTCCTCGAGCAGGTCCGCTTCACCAGCCAGCCCGTGGAGGAGCCGGAGAATATGCGTGATCTGTTGCCATTGCTGGCGATGTGTCACGCCGAGCGACTGCTGATGCTGGCAACGGATTATCCGCACTGGGATTACGACGAACCCACCCGCGCTCTTCCTCGGCTGCCCCAGGGGTTGCACCGCCGCGTGTTTTCTGAAAACGCGCGCGAACTATATGGGCTTCCATCCACGCGCCATCGGCCGCTCGCGGGCGACTGAGTCCCCATGACTTCGCACATTGCGGGTCGCGTTTCGGAAATTCCGGAGGGGTCTCGACGCCTGATCGACGTGGCCGGCAAAGGGGGCGTGGGGGTGTTCCACGTCGGCAGCGAGTTCTTCGCGCTCCGCAACTCCTGCCCTCACCAGGGAGGTCCACTCTGCCTTGGGGCGGTCACGGGCACCTCGGAGGTGAGGTGGAATGGAGATGGGCCTGCGCTCCTGGAGTGGGTTAGGGAGGGAGAAATTCTCCGCTGCCCCTGGCATCGCTGGGAGTTCGATCTCCGTACCGGCCAGAGCGTCTTCAGATCGAAAATGCGGGTCAGCACCTATGAGGTGCGTGTAGCACCTTCGGCCGAGACCTTCCCGGTCCGCATCGAAGACGGTCTGCTGGTGGTGGAGATCCCTTGATCATCGATTGCGCGATTCACCCATTTCTGGACAATTCCGAACTGCGCCGCCGGCTCCCTCAGCCGTACGCCGGCCTGGCCTTACCCGAGTTCGAGAATCAGCGCTACATCCCGCCCGGCGGGTGGTACGCGCCGGGGCTGGCCACCTCCAAGGGCGGGGACGTCGAAGCCAGCGCCCGCCAACTCTTCGATCAGTGGGGCGTGGATGCGGCGGTCCTACTACCCCATGCCCGCGGCCTGATCGAGTCCGCCACTCACGCCTCGGCGGTGGCCCGGGCCATCAACGAATGGTTGGCTGAAACGTGGATCGATGCGCCAGCCGCTCAGGGCAGGCTACTGGGCTCCATCCGCGTTTCTACCACCGACGCCAACGCCGCGGTGACGGAAATCGAGCGCTGGGCAGGCCACCCGGCGTTTGTTCAGGTGGTGGTGCCGCTCGCCTCCAACGCCCCCTACGGGCGGGCCCAATTCTTTCCCATCTGGGAGTGTGCCTGCCGCCATGGCCTCCCAGTTGCCGTTTTGGCAGACGGACAACTGGCCATGGAGTTGCCCCCGACGCCGGTCGGCTACCCGAGCACCTTCGTCGAGCTGGCCACCCTGCAACCAATGCTGACTGCCATGCACGTGACCAGCCTGTTCGCTGAAGGGGTGTTCGACCGGCTCCCCGGGCTCCTCTTCGTATTCGCCGACGGCGGGTTCGATCAGATCCGGCCGATACTCTGGCGCTTGCGCAAGGACTGGCGCGCGACCCGATCGGAGTTGGCCGCCCGAGACGATCCCATGTCCTACATCCAGCCCCACGTCCGATTCGTGACCGGCTTCGCTGACGGTCCGCTCGACGCTCAGGCGCTGACCGCCTTCACCGCCATCGAGCATTCCGATCAGCTGATCATGTTCGGAAGCCACCATCCGCGCTGGGACGTGCAATCCCCGCAAGAAGCGTTTGCGGGGTGCCCGGACGAACTGAGGGACCTCCTGTTGGGGCGCAACGCCGCCCAGATCTACGGCCGTGGACTGGCATCGACCCAGCCCGGGCGGCGAGCGGGTGGCAGTGACGGTCGCTGAGCGGCGCCCCTCGACCCTCCGCCGGTGGCTTCTCTGACGGAGCGTTGCACATGTAAGCCGAGCGGGTTTGAACCGCCGCCCGGCATGGACGGGGGGAGGGCCTGATGCTACGAATCGGATATAAAGCGTCGGCGGAGCAGTTCGAGCCACGGACTCTGCTGGAGTTCGCCGTGGAGGCCGAGAGCCAGGGCTTCGAGAGCGTCTTCGTAAGCGACCACCTCCAGCCCTGGCGGCACTCAGACGGCCATGCGCCCTTCTCAATCGCCTGGTTGGCCGCGGTCGGTGAACGCACCCGGCGCGTGGCCCTGGGGACCAGCGTTCTCACCCCCACCTTTCGTTACCACCCGGGGGTGGTCGCCCAGGCCTTCGGAACTCTCGGGTGCTTGTATCCGGGCCGCATGATTCTTGGCGTCGGAACCGGCGAGCACCTCAACGAAGGGGCCCTCGGCTTTGAATGGCCGGACCAAAAGGAGAGGTTCGCTCGCCTGCGGGAGGCGGTTCGGCTGATCAAGCAGCTGTGGACAGACGAGATCGTGACCTTCGAGGGCGAGTACTACCGGACCGATAATGCGACCATCTACGACCGTCCGGCGAGCCCGGTCCCGATCTATGTCGGTGCCACCGGCCCTCAGACCGCCAAGTACGCGGGTCGGGTCGCGGATGGATTCATTTGCACCTCGGGCAAGGGCGACGAGTTCTATCGCGACGTGCTGCTTCCAAACGTGCGGCAGGGTGAAGAGGCGGCCAATCGCCCTGAGGGGAGCGTGGAGCGACTCATCGAGGTCAAGGTGTCATTCGATCACGACCGTGCTCGGGCCATGGAGGACACCAAGATCTGGTCCGCATTGGCCCTCTCGGCAGAGGACAAGGCGGGCATCAAAGATCCGCGCGAGATGGAGGAGAAGGCACGGCAGGCGGAGGCCGTGGCCCATCGCCGCTGGCTGGTGTCCGACGATCCGGACGAGCACGTGGAGCAAATTCGCCCCTACATTGACCTCGGATTCACCCATCTGGTATTTCACGCTCCGGGCAATGATCAGATGCGGTTTCTGCAGCTCTACGGGGCAGAGATACTTCCCCGCCTGCGCCGATTGGGCTAGGATTCCGCCCCCGCCGCCGCGGCGACGGAAACGCCAGCACAACCGAGGCGGAGTCTGACGGTGGCTGAGGGCTTGATCCGCCTATCGGGTGTTTGGTGGGTTCCCGTCGGTGCGCTTGGGTGACGCGGGATCAGGACCCCTTGGGATCCCCGGGGAGACCGGAGCCGCTGCTGCCGCAGGACCAGTACTGGCCGCCATTGTAGGTCCAGCTCCGGCAGCCGGGCCCTGATGGAACGCTGCCGACGGCGTGCGGCGCGGCCGACGTGCCATCCGGCGAGGGGCCCGTGCCCCGCTTCCCGTTGACAGAGACCCAGGTGGGGAGGGGTGGTGCCTTCTGGTATGGGGTCGTGCCGTCCAGGAAGTAATCGGTACCGCCCCGGACCGCCTGCTTGAACACGTCGGAGGGCATGCCATACCAGGCGTTCCCCAGCTTCAGCTGCTGCAAAGCCTCCAGAAAGAATCGATGCCAGGTTGGCGCCGCGACGAAGATGGCATCTTGGCCCCACGTGATCGGAGAGGAGTTGGCGTTGCCGACCCAGACCGCCACGGCCAGTCCGGGCGTGAATCCAACCGTCCAGCCGTCCGTGAAGTTGTCGGTTGTTCCGGTCTTTGCGGCCACCTGGTATCCGGGCACGACCAGCGAGTTGTAGGTGCCGAAGGTCGTGCTCCGGTTGGCGTTGTTGGACAGCATCTGGGCCATGATGTAGGCCACCCCCGGATCGAGCGCCGTGTGACCCTTATCGGGCGTGGGAGCTGTCAATCCCGGCGGACCCGACAAGCCCACGATGACCTGGGGCTTGTGGGTGACGCCCGCGTCGGCCAGGGTCGCCGCCCCCGTGGCCATTTGGAGAGGGGTCTCGCCATATCCACCCAGGGTCAGGGAAGGCTGGAAAACGCTGGCAGAAACGTCACTCTTGAATGTTCCCGTCGAGGGGTAGAACGGGGGTGCTCCAACCTGCTGGGCGACCTTGGCGACGTTGGCGACACCCGTCGCCGTCTCCACCTCGACGGCGGGCACGTTGAATGAATTGCCCAGGCAGACCTGGAGCGCGCAGGTGCCGTGATAACGGCGGTCATAGTTGGTGGGCGAATAGACCGAGGTTGAACCGGGAGACTGCACCTTGATGGGTGCATCCAGGATCGGGGTATTCATGGTGTAGAGGCGGCTGGCGATGGCGGCCGAATAGGTGAAGATCTTGAACGACGACCCGGGATCGCGCGGCGGCCAGACCGCGAAGTTGTAGTCCGCCCCCGGCACGGTAGGTCCGGCCGACCCGACCATCGAGAGGACCTGTCCCGTCTTTGGATCCATCGCCACCAGGGCTCCGTCGGTCACGTTGTACCGGGCGTTGGCGTGCACCCCGGATGTGACCGCGGTTTGGGCCAACTGCTGCAGGTTCCAATCAAGGCTGGTGGTGACCCTCAGACCGCCCTGTTTCATCACCTTGGCGCCAAACTGCGCGGTCAGCTCACTCATCACGTAGCCGGTGAAGGCCGGCGCGAGATCGAGGTCCTGGGCGGCGAACATGTGGGCGGGAGGGGAGAGATCCTCTTCGGCCGCCTTGTCGGCCTGCGCCTGGGTGACGAGGTGATTGCGAACCATCGCCGCCAGGACTGTGTCCTGGCGCGCCTTGGCCGCCTTCCAGTGAACAAATGGATCGAGCAAGGAAGGATCCTGCGGCAAACCAGCCAGCATTGCGGCTTGGGCCAGGTCAAGTTGTGAGGTGTCGACGTGGAAGTACATTTCCGCCGCCGCCTTGGGGCCGTAGGCGAAATTGCCGTAGTTGAGGATGTTGAGATAGGTCTGAAGAATCTGGCTCTTGGAGTACGAATCTCCCACCTGAATTGCCAGATCCGCCTCGCGCACCTTGCGAATGAAGCTCCGGCTGTCGCCGACCACCTGCCCTTTCACCAACTGTTCGGTGATGGTCGATCCCCCCTCGACGATGCGACGGGCCTTCAGGTCGACCACGGCGGCACGGAAGATGCTCGACGGACTGACCCCGGGCTCGTTCCAAAAGCTTGAGTCTTCAACCGCGACGGTGGCGGCCGGCAACCAACGGCCCATCTGGGTGAGGGTTTGTTCGTAGTGGTAGTAGCCGGGCGTGTGGACATCGGCCAAAAGCACGGTGCCGGTGCGATCGTAGAGCAGGGTGTCGCTTGGCATGTGGTTGGCCATCACTGCACTTGGGCTCGGCAGCGGGCGGCTGGTAACGGCCGAAACGACGCCATAGGAGACGGCGGCGACGACCGTGACGGGGACCAAGAATACGATCGTCAGTATGGCCCAGAGGCCTATCCGAGGCCTGCGCCGCTGGCCCTGACGCGCCCGCGTCCGTCTCCCGGCGTCGCTGGTTCGAGTCCTACGGGGAGCATGCTTTGGATAGTGTCCGCCCTCTCCCGACGCTCGGCCTTCGAGCTCGGCTGCGTGGTCGCCGAAGTGGGCTGGATAGCGACTTGAACTCATCCCTCGTGGGTCTCAACGCCCGGCTGCTTCGCTTTGTAACGTCGCACTCTGCTGCCCTCCCGGCCCAGTTGATCGTCGCCGCCGCTCGGAGACCAGGGAACAGCCTCGGCAGCGGCGCAAGCTGGTGCCCCGCTGGCCTTTGGGACCTGATGTGGATTCCTACGTTCTGGCTGACGCCGCTTGAAAGGCTCGCTGAAAGGTCGGCCTCGGAACAGACTCAAACGATCGGTTCAGGGCACCATCAGCGAAGTCCCACGTCGAGTGACATTATAGCGGAGCCGGAGTAAATATGGCAGCTACGCTATCAATAATTGGCATCGGAGCTCGGCTCCTGACCCAATTCGGTCAGCGCCGAAATCGGGTCACGCCAACCCCGACCAGCTACCTGGACGCCGGCCGATGGGTCACCCCCTCCGAGATAACTTCCTCCGAGCTTACTTCCATCGCGCTGTCGGTCTCCGTCACACCCAATCCGACCAACCCGAGCTGGTGGTCTCGAGCCGTCGGGTCAACGGTCAGTTCGTGGCTCGGAGTTCGGAGACAGTAGCTTCGCCCGCCGCCAGCCACGTTGGCTGTATGAGCCAATACTCGACGCCCCAGAGTAGGAATACGGCCGGGCCCCGTCGGGCATAGCTCTTGGCACTCTGCAGAAGGTTCTGGGTGGTGAAGCCGGGTTCTCCATTCCAGGGCATGGCCTGCATCTCGGTCACCCACAGTGGCTTGTCATGCTGAGAACTCAGGTTCGACCAGTAGGCCAGCGTCAGGGCCTTCCAGTCGATCCTCTGCGAGGCTGGGGTGGTCGCCAAAGGAGTGGACGGAGTCACGACGTAGGCGTCGAGACCTGCCACGTCACCTGCAGCCAAAGCCTGGTTCATGTGGCCCACGGTCTGGGGACCGCCGTGTCGAAGCCAAGCCAGCAGTTTCCAGTACGGCGAAACTTGAGTTCGATCGAGGGCCACTGATGCGTTGTTGTAGCTGGTCACGACGACGGGGTGGTGGGGATCAAGTCGGTGCGCGAGGGCAACCTCGCTTGCGACCTCGGCCGTCGGCACGGCGTCGCTTTGGGAGGTCGGTGAAACGTTGTCGAACGGTTCGTTCTCCATCTGCCAGGCAGTCAGTATCGCCAGGTGTGAATACCGCTCCAGAGCGGATGCCAGATACCTTTGATAGTCGGGGTTTGCGACCATCGACTTAACGCTTGCGTTGGCGTCAATCCAGCTCGGGGCGTAGATCTCGGGAAAGCCCAGGTTGCGAATTCCCACCACCAGCATCACCGAGGCCGGAGAATTCGGGTACTCCGCGTTGTACGCCTCGACCGTGCTGATCAGTCCGTCGGCTTCTGAAAAATCGAGAATTTGGCGGTTGGCCGCCACCGAGTCCCAATAGATGGGCAGTCGGACCAGGTTCGGATGGACCAGCCGCAGCAGTTCGGAGAGGGCTGGGAGCGGATCCTCTCCGTAGTAGCTTGCGGTCCGTGGGCTGAATGAAAAGCCCACCAGCGGCGGCGTGGCGCGGCCCGTGGGGGTCGAATTTGCCGTGGCCAGGCCAGCCGCCGCTGGCGTGACCAAGAGAATGACCGCAGCCAGTGCGATCAACACCACACGGGTTCCTCGCCGCCGGAGATCCAAAGCTGGGCAGCTCTAAAGCCCGTGGGCAGAGTCGGCCGTGCTGGGACTGGCGCCACCCGCGGTGGGGTCGGTCCGGTGGCAACCCGGAGGGTAGACTCCCAGGCTTCCCAGCTGGCGCGGTTTCAGGCCCCGGGTTCGCTCCAATATCAACTCTCGGATCATGTCGACGAACTGGGGATGAATGCCCACCGTCGGGGCTCTGACCAGGTTCAGTCCGAGCCTCCCCGCCACGGCGCGTGCCTCCGTGTCCAGGTCGTACAGCACCTCAATGTGATCGGAGATGAAGCCGATCGGCACCACCACCACGTCGCTGAAGCCCTGTTCGGCCAGACCTTCCAGATGTGCTCCGATTTGAGGTTCGAGCCAGGCGCTGTTGGGCGCACCGGATCGACTCTGCCAGACCAGGTCCCAGCGCTGGAACTCATCCAATCGGGCCGCCACCAGCGATGCGGCTTCCTGCAGTTGTCGCGTGTAGCCGCAGGCCGCGGCCATCGTCACGGGAATGGAGTGTGCGGTGAAGGCGACCGCCGTGCTCGCCCTGCGCTCGAGCGGAATCGATCCCAGCGCGGCGGAAGCCAGATCGGCGACCGCTTCGATGAATCCGGGATGGTTGAAGTAATGCCGCAGCCAGGTGATGGTCGGTGCTCCCGGACCAACCTCGCTCCTCGACCGCTCCAGATCATCCAGGTACTGACCGCAACTCGAATATGAGCAATATGGCGAAGCGATGAAGGCCAAAGCGTTTTTGACGCCTGATCGCATCATGTCTTCCAGCGTTGTCGCCAAGTAGGGCTTCCAGTTGCGATTTCCCAAATAAACCGGGAGCGCTGGACCTTCCACTTCGAGCCGTGCTTGTATCGAGAAGGCCAGCGCCCGGGACTGGGCGTTGATGGGGCTGACCCCTCCGAAAAGCTCATAGTGCTGGGCCACCTCGGCAAGGCGCTCCCGCGGTACTTGTCTGCCGCGGACGGTATTTTCCAGAAACGGCATCACGTCGCTGGGCCCCTCGGGGCCACCAAAGGACACGATTAGAAGGGCATCCCAAGAGTCGGGCACCATTCCATCCTAGTCAGTGGGGGTCGCCGGACCGGTAATAATGGCCGTTCGGGGTCGGCGTGGCGGAATGGCAGACGCGCCAGATTTAGGATCTGGTGGGGAGACCCGTGGAGGTTCGAGTCCTCTCGCCGACACCCGCGAGCCGCCGCCGCCGCAATCTTGGCTCGTAACGTTCGTTATTACTCTCTGCATGACTGCCGGGGACGCACCTGGCTCTTCTTGGATTGGCCGTGATGTCGGCGGGTATCGGGTCCTTCAAGAACTGGGCGGGGGAGGAATGGGGCTGGTGTTCCTGGCTGAACATCGTCTTCTCGGCCGCCGGGCAGCGCTCAAGTTGATACGTCCCGAAGTCGCGGGCGATCCAACCTTCGCGGCGCGCTTTCGTCACGAGGCCCGGGCGATCGCGAGGCTGGATCATCCGGGAATTGTTCGCCTGTGGGACTTCGCCATCTGGGAGGGCATCCCCTACATGGTCATGGAGCCCGCTCCCGGGCGAGATTTGGAGCAACTCATCCGCACCGGACCCGCGCCGCCAGCGGTGGTGCTCAGGTTGCTGCGGCAGGCGGCCGAGGGTCTGGACCACGCCCATCAACTTGGTGTCGTGCATCGCGATATAAAACCCACAAACATCCGGGTCGATTTCGACGGGCGCTCTCGCATTATTGACTTCGGCCTGGCTTGTGTGGAGGGGGCGACCTTGGCGACCAGCCCCGAGGCGTTCCTCGGGTCGCCCGACTATGTCGCACCCGAGCAGATATCGGGAGGCACCGTCGATGCACGTTCAGACGTCTATTCACTGGCGGCGGTGATATTCGAATCGATTACCGGGCGCCGACCGTTTATTGGCAGCAGCTGGATCGAGGTGGCCAGCAAGCGTCTACTCGAGCCGGCACCCGTGGCCCCGGGGGTGCCGGAACCGTTCGCCCAGGTCTTGGCGTCGGCGATGTCGCGCGATCCGGGTCCAAGACCCCCTGGCGCCCTCGCCCTGGTGGAAGCACTCTGGCGTTCTTTGGAGTTCGCCCGAACCATCGCCTGACCTGGCGGGGAGTCCGGCAGCGTGCCTCGCGAGCTGTTTCCTCCGGAGGGCAGCCACGACACTTCGACTCACGGACCGCCTCGATGGTATGTTCGACCGGCGCCGAGATGGCGGAACAGGCAGACGCGACGGTCTCAAAAACCGTTGAGGGAAACCTCGTGGGGGTTCGACTCCCCCTCTCGGCACCAATGTCCTGTCTCGGGACATCGTAGACCGCTCTCTCGGTTGGTCAGCGACCAGTCCCGGGCGACTCAGGGACTGGTACCTACGGGCGGGGTCGAGGATGAGTTGGCCCACCAAGCTCCCGTCATCGGCGCAGACGCGGACCTTGGCGCCGGCGATGTAGAGGACCACCGCCCTGCCGCTGTAGACCCTGCCGACATAGA
>DATKQJ010000004.1:0-155518 GCA_035532785.1 Candidatus Acidiferrales bacterium
GTCCTTGAAGGCCTCCAGGGCGGCGGGGTAGAACTCGCGGAGGGTGTTACGGAGCCGATTTACAAAGCGTTGGCGGGACCAGACCAAGTCCTGCTGACCCCGCGCCAGCACCTTGATCGCCTCCGCCAACTCGGAGTCCCCGGCCACCTGACGGTGGTTGTGACGGTCGGTCCGGACCAGTTCCGCCAGCATCCTGGCGTCGCCGGGGTCCGACTTGGCGCGGGAGGTGACGTGGCGCTCCCGGTAGCGGCTGGCCGAGAGCGGGTTGATGGCGTAGACCCGGTAGCCGGCGGCCACCAGAGCGCCCACCAGCAGGCCACGGTCGGTCTCGATACCGACAACTATCTGCTCGGGCTCCTGGGCATGGGCCCCGACCAATTCGTGGATCTGGCGAACGCCCTCGATCCCATCCGGGACGCGCCGCTTGCCGAGCACCATGCCCGCCGCGTCGATTACACAGACATCGTGATGGGCCTCGGCCCAGTCAACTCCAACGAAGACCATCGCACCCTCCTCACATGCCCGTCGAAGCCACCGAGTAGGAGGAGAGTGGCGACGCGCTAATAGAGCAGGGCTCCAACGGCCCGACATCCCACAGGTCGTCTTCCCTCCTCGTCGACCGGCGGCGGCACCATCTAGACGTAAGGCTCAGTGGCCTCGCCGACAGAAGTGCTCGACCGCTGGCGACTCGGACAACCTCCCTATTCTCGAGGAGGTTCTGCTCCTATTAGCCGACGGCAGCGGGATTGAGGCGACGCGGGAGATTCGCGCTCGGTTGGAGGGAACGCAGGTCCTGACTGACCTCGTTCGCCGACGACGAGGCGCTGTTCGCCTCGATCATGGCCGGTGCGGCCGGGTACGTGCTGAAGCAGATCCGAGGCGGCGACCTGATCCGGGCTATCCGCGAGGTCGGCTCAGGCAAGAGCCTGCTCGATCCCGAGGTGACCCGCGCCGTGCTGGAGCGGCTGCGCAAGGGCAAGACGATGCGGGACGAGAAGCTGGCTCGCCTCTCGGCCCAGGAAGAGCGCATCCTCACCCTGGTGGCCAAGGGCGAGACCAACGGCCAGATCGGCAAGGAGCTGAAACTGGTCGAGAAGACGGTTAAGAACTACGTCTCGACGATTCTGTCCAAGCTCGAGGTGGCGCGGCGAGCTGAGGCGGCAGCCTATCTGGCTAGACACACCACCACTCCCGGGAGCAGCTGGGGGCAGCGACGCTCTCTCGACGAGTTCGGGGGCAGCTCGGGTGTCGCGCGCTGAACCGAATGTATAAGCAGGCGCGAGGTCTCGGCCGGCCGGCTCGCGGGAGAGAACCGGACCGGCTTTAGCGCAGGTCCGCGGGAGGTTATTGGCGGTGGCAACCCCACCCTGAGATCCCCAGCGGGGTCCCTCCGGACATCCTGCCAGGAGGTAGCAGAAGTGCTACCTCCGAAGCACGGAGCGGATACCGCAGAAGCAGCTCCGTAACGAGATCGGCGCAGTGCTGCGCCGAGTCGAGGTGGGTGAGACCCTGACGGTGACCGTGGCCGGTCGGCCCGTGGCTGAGCTTCGCCCCGCCGGACGTCGCCAGTGGGTGGGCGGGCTGGCACTGGACAGGGTCTGGCGCGGCCCCGCGCCACGGACTCTTGAGGTTGACCTCGCGCGGCTCCACGCTGACGTCGTCGATCCGTTCCGCCCATGAGGGCGGTGCTCGACACCTCGGTGCTCATCGGCGAGCACCCCCCGGTTGGCGTCGAAGCGTCGATCAGTGAATCGCTCTGGGTTTTGTAGAGACCCGGCTGCTTGCAAGTTGACCCTCGCGGGGAGGTGGCTGAGACGATCCTGACGGGTCTGCAAGTGGCGCGTCAAGGGCCGCCTGCGATAACGCTGCGGTATCACCTCCTCGCCGTGGTCGGTAGGCCGAGGTCCTCGACGGCGACGAGTTCGCCGCAGTGGGGGCACTCGCCGCCCGGGCCCACCAAGCGGCAGAAGACGCCGCAACTCTCGCACCGCTGCTCGCCGAGGTAGCGCGCCGCCGAGTGCAGACCCAGCAGCTGGGCCATCGAGGTCGAAGGGATGATCCTCTGTATCGGGCTCGCCGCCTTCTGCGCAGGGGCGAGGAACACCTCAATGCCGACCGGGCCGAGCGTCTTCGTTCGCTCTTAGAGCTGGGCGACCCCAACGCCGAGGTGGCCATCGCCTACCGGATCAAAGAGCGCCTGCGGGACTTCTATCGAACCAGCGATCAGGACCAGGCTCGCCTCCTTCTCGATGACTTGGTCTCGCATTGCTCGAAACAGGCGCTGCCACCGGAGCTGCAGCGGCTCGGGCGAACCCTGCGGCGCTGGTTCGACAAGATCTGCAACTACCACCTCGCCAAGGTGACCAACGCGCCGACCGAGGCCCTCAACAACCTGGTCAAACGCATCCAGCGGATTGGCTTCGGGTTCCGCAACTTCGAGAACTACCGAATCCGGGCTCTGCTCTACGCCGGCCGGCCGAATTGGCGCGTTCTGGGATCGATGGTGGTCCGGTGAGACAGCCGACCCCGCCAGAATCCGATGAGCCGAGACAGCTGACCCCCCGCCAGAATCCGATGAGCCCCTCATTCGAATACGAATAGGTGGTCGGGGGCCCGGGATTCGAACCCGGGGCCTCACGGTCCCGAACCGTGCGCGCTGCCGAACTGCGCCAGCCCCCGACAGAATCGGTCGATTCTACCGATTCAGCCTAACGCTGTGGGTTCCGCACGGCCGCTGGCGTGGACATCAACGTTGCCAGCGCTTCTGCGATAACCGAGTCGTCCTCAATCCGTCCAATGGTGGCCGAGGCACGGACCAATCGGCGCCTGACCGATTCCAGTCGCCCCACCACCCTGACCCGATCATCGATCAGGAGTGGTTGTCGATATCGAACCTCAAGTTTGGCCGTGACGCCAGGAAACCCAGCGTGCCAACCCACCCAGCCCACCGCCTCGTCCAGCATTAAGGCCACGATCCCGCCATGGACCATCCCCTCCCAGCTCTGAAAGCGGGCGTCGACTTTGAACTCGCACACCGATTCTCCATTGAGATCTTGGAAGTGCATCTGCAGGCCGAGCGGATTTTCTATGCCACATCCGAAGCATCGGCCATCGTAGCTGACCTGAAGCACCGGGTTCCCTTTCAGACGCCGTTTCGCATCAGGATCAAGAACTGATCGCGTAGCCCAGCGTCGGTGCCGAAGGCGCCTCGCCAGGTGGTCGTTTGGGTTCTGGTCTCGGTGTCCTTAACGCCGCGCATCTGGGTGCAGAGGTGGGTCGCCTCAAGGTGGACGGCTACTCCTCGCGCCTCCAGGATCTCGGAAAGCGCGTTCGCCACCTCCTCTCCAATCCTCTCCTGAAGGGAGAATCGCATGGCGTAGAGGCGAACCAGCCGGGTCAGCTTGGAAATGCCGATGATCTTCTCCCCCGGCACATATCCCACGTGGGCGTGGCCGAAGAAAGGCATGGCGTGGTGCTCGCAGAGCGAGTAGAAGGTGATCGGCCCCTCCACCACCGATTGGTGCGTTCCACATGCGGACTCGCCAATGCGTTCATCGGGAAACAGCGTCACCAATTTCGGGTCGCCTTCGTATCCGGCGGTGGCATCTAGCAGCGCCCGTAGGAAACGCTCCGGCGTCTGAAGCGTCCCGGGAGACCCCATCTCCATGCCCAGAGATTCGAATATTTCAGCGACGTAGCTCTTGTAGCGACTCCAGTCCGCTTCGGATATGAGCCGTGGATGAAGTTGCAGCCCGGTCTCGTCACGATCCCCGTCTGCCTCGAGGTGCAGATAGTTGGTCACCTCAAGCCCGACCGCTTATCGGGACGAATTCCAAGTTCGGTGCGGGTGGCTCACCCGAGACCCAGGGCCGGGGGGCGGCCAGCCCGGCATTGCAATCCATCGCCGTCTGTAACCCGGGCTGGCGCCGATATCTTCCCCATCGGCCTCCCGAAGTTGGCCGACCCAAGGTGGCCGGAGAGCGCGCCGGCGGCGAAGGGGGTGGGTTCCCACGCCCACACCGCCCCCCCTGGTGCTCCCCAAAACGCGGTGAGTCCGCCATTTATCTAAACTTCACGGGTGTGGCCGCATCAGCAACTGCCGTCCGCGTCAAGAATCCCTATAGCCCGCGGCCGACGTGGTTGTACCCGGCCCTGGTGCTGTTCTTTTTCAGCCTTTTCATCGTCTATTCCGCATGGGTGGTCCTTTTCCAGGATGTGGGTAGCTACGGACCCTACCTGAGCCCGTTCTTCTCTCCCGCTGTCAATGTCCGCGTGGGAGGGTTCCTGATCCCGCCCGCCCTCTGGGTGGCGTGGGCCCCGCTCGCCTTTCGCCTCACCTGCTATTACTATCGCAAGGCGTATTTCCGCAGCTATTTGTGGCACCCTCGCAGTTGCGCCGAGCCTGAACCGTCGCGCGGAGTGTACCGGGGAGAGCGCGGATTCTGGATCTTCAACAACCTTCACCGCTTCGCCCTCTACCTGATCCTGATCCAGACGGCGCTGCTGGTCTACGACGCGGTCTATGCGCTTTTCAACCACCAACAGTTGGGTGCGATATTCGGGTTCGGCAATCTCCTGATGGTGGTCAATGTCATCTGCCTGCTGCTCTACACCTTCGGCTGTCACGCTTTTCGCCACCTCGTCGGCGGTTCCCAGGACTGCTTCAGCTGCCACGCGACCCGGTTTCAACTCTGGAAGCGGGTGACGGTTCTGAACGTGAACCACGAGACCTGGGCCTGGGTCAGCATGTTCACGGTCTGGGGGACCGACCTGTACATCAGATTGCTCGTCAACGGCGTCATTCCCCACGGCTGGTGGAACTAGAGAGATGGCCAGATCAAAACAGCAGCAATACGAAGAGCACTACGCGGACGTACTCGTGATCGGCGCCGGCGGCTCTGGGATGCGGGGTGCGATCGCTGCCGCCGAGGCCGGCTGCTCGGTCCAGGTGGTCTGCAAGTCGCTGCTCGGCAAAGCCCACACGGTCATGGCCGAAGGGGGCATGGCGGCGGCGCTGGGCAACGTCGCGAGCCTGGACAGCTGGAAGACGCACTTCGCCGACACCATGAACGGCGGCAAGCTGCTCAACAACTGGCGCATGGCCTACCTTCACGCCACCGAGGCTCCCGCCCGGGTCCAGGAGCTGGAGCGCTGGGGGGCCATATTCGACCGCAACGCCAAGGGCCTGATCCACCAGCGCGCCTTCGGTGGTCACACCTACGAGCGCCTGGCCCACATCGGCGACCGGACCGGGCTGGAGTTGATCCGCAGCCTCCAGGACAAGCTGGTTCACTCGCCGGGCGTGGAGGTGCACATGGAGGCCACGGTCACCAGGCTCCTAACCAACAAAGGAAAGGTATGCGGCGCGGTGGCCTATCACCGCCACGACGGGCGCATCATCGTCTACCAAGCCAAGTCGGTCCTGCTGGCGACGGGTGGCCTGGGCAAGATCTATCGGGTGACCTCGAACTCCTGGGAGTCGACCGGCGACGGCGGTTCCCTCGCCTATCACGTGGGGGCCAAGCTGATGGACAGCGAGATGGTCCAGTTCCACCCCACCGGCATGATCTGGCCCCCGGGGGTGCGCGGGATTCTGGTCACCGAGGGCGTGAGGGGCGAAGGAGGGCTGCTCCGCAATGCGCTCGGCGAGCGCTTCATGGAACGCTATGACCCGGCCCGGATGGAGCTCTCCACCCGCGATGTGGTGGCCCGATCCATCAACACCGAAGTGCTGGAGGGTCGAGGATCCCCGCACGGCGGAGCCTTCCTCGACATCAGCCACATGCCGGCCGAGTTCATCAAGCGGAAACTGCCCTCGATGTACGAGCAGTTCCACAAGCTGGCCGACGTCGACATCACCAAGGAGGCGATGGAGGTGGCTCCCACCATCCACTACGCCATGAGCGGCGTTCGGGTCGATCCCGACACCGGGGCATCGAGCGTGGAGGGACTGTACGCTGCCGGCGAGGTGGCGTGTGGGCTGCACGGGGCCAACCGCCTGGGCGGGAACTCGCTCTCCGACCTGCTGGTATTTGGCAAGCGCGCAGGCGACGGCGCCGCGGCTCACGCCCTGGGCCAGAGCAAACCGGCGGCCCTGGACCAAAAGCAGATCGAACAGGCCGTCGCTCACACCCTCGCCCCCCTGACCCACGAAGGTGGCGAGAGCCCGTTCAAGCTCCACGCCGAGTTGCAAGACGTGATGACTCGCTACGCGCCCATCATCCGCGAGGAGAAGGGCCTGCGGACCGGTCTGAGCCGGGTTAAGGACCTTCAAGAACGCGCTCGGCGTTGCGGCACAGGCGGCGGCGTCGGCAAGGGGTTCAACCCCGGGTGGCACGCCGCGCTCGACGTCCAGGCCATGGTCGACAACGCCGAGGCGCTGTTCCTCTGTGCCATTGAGAGACGGGAGTCGCGCGGTGCCCATACGCGCAGCGACTATCCCGACCTCGATCCCGAGCTGGGCAAGGTCAACTTCGTCGTCTCCAAGGTGGGCGAGGAGATGAAGCTGGACTCGATCGCCAAGGACTCCATCCCCGACGAGATGATGCAGATCATCAGCACGTCGTGGAACAAGGAATACACAAAAGAGGACTGATGAAGTGGCAGTGCAGATCGACGACCAAGCGGATCTGATACCCCCGCACTTGCGCGTGGCCGAGGCCACCGGCCGCAGCATCACGCTCAACATTTGGCGGGGCGATCAGGCCGGCGGCAAGATGGTCAGCTACGAGGTCCCGGTCCAGGAAGGCATGGTGGTGCTCGATGCGGTGCTCTGGGTCCAGCAGCACGTCGACGGCGATCTGGCGGTGCGCTGGAACTGCAAAGCGGCCAAGTGCGGCTCGTGCTCGGCCGAGGTGGACGGTTATCCCCGCCTCATGTGCAAGAGCAGGCTGGACGACTACCAGGGCGAGGTCTCGGTCCGACCCATGCAGACCTTCCCGGTGGTTCGAGACCTGGTCACCGACGTCTCCTGGAACTACGAGGTCAACCGCCAGATCCCTCCATTCACGCCGAGCGCCGAGGATCTCGCTGACCCCGAACCCTGGAAGATGGCCCAGCAGGACGTCGAGCGCATGATCGAGTTCCGCAAGTGCATCGAGTGTTTTCTCTGCCAGGACGTCTGCCACGTGTTGCGCAACCACGATCGCAAGGACGCCTATTACGGACCGCGGTTCATGATCCGCATGGCGACCCTGGAGATGCATCCCAAGGATTCCCTGGACCGCCGGCCGATGCTGAAGGGCTCGGCCGGGATCGGCATGTGCAACGTCACCAAGTGCTGCCAGGACGTGTGCCCTGAGCACATCAAGATCACCGACAACGCCATCATCCCCCTCAAAGAGCGGATGGTGGACGAGTACCTGGACCCCATCCGCGCCCTGGCTCGAAAGACCGGCCTCTCTAAGGGCCGCCAGAGGCGCAAGGTGGCCTCGATCAAGGACGTCTAGGGCCCGGTAATACCAGTAATACCAACGTAGTACCCGCGCCCCGCAGGCGGGAGCCGATCGGGGTCACAGACTGGCTCTCACGGGCACGGCATGCGCGGGGCCTGAAACGCAAATCGACACCGGAAGCCGGACCAGCCGTCGCCTCTTTGGTCGGCAACCCGGCGGCAGGGTCCCTCCTCGCCAAGCAGGCTGCCGCCCTCCGCTTCCGGACCACCGGTACCGCCCCCCAGGCGGTCTTCCCCCCTCCCGCGGATGTAGCCGACCACAGTCGGCCGCGCTCTGATCGCGGAGGCACCGGCACTCAGCGTCCCTGACCTCACGACATATCGCTAACGGCATCGGATGGCGGCGTGCGGGTCCCCCGCCGACGTCAGATGCGCCGCGCCCCGACCGGTATCTGTATCAGGGCAGAAAGCGTCCGTTGGACATGATCTTGTGCCCATCCACAAGGACATCCGCGTGACTGGCCAATACGTCCACGTGGCTCGGCGCCGCCCAGTCGGCGCCCGTCTCGGCGCCGTAGGGATCGCCAAAGGCGATATGCACCCCGGGGAACTTCTCGTCCTGAAGAAAGTTTCCGACTAGTTGTGTCAGGCCGATGTTGGTTCCGATCGCAAATTCGCCCACGCGCGACGAGTTGGGGCTCTGGGCCAGATAGTTCTCAATTTCGGCCACGATTTCCGGATGGCCGGGCATGCTCACCGATCTCGCCAGGTTGTGAGCGATCTCGATTCGCACCGGCTCCTCGAAACGCCCGTAGCGAGACGCAAAGTGGTCCCCCATCTCCTCCCCCACGATCACGCCCTCCAACGACTCGGGCGCGGTGAAGACCTCGCCCTCGGGCAAATTGCCCCAGCGTCCCTGTTCGTGGTAACGACCATCGCAGCTGACCCAGCGGCGCTGATCCGAAAACCGCGCGTGCAACTCGGTCCCCAGGGCAGTGAAGACGTCGATCCGTGCGGCCTGACGGACGATCTCGAAGATCCTGCGGGTGGTGACGTAGATCTGCTCGTAATCCGCCGCCATGCCGTCCTGCATCAGCTGGTCGTCAATGCCGATCATGTGCCCGTGGCGGCACCGCAATTCGCCCGTCAGGAGGCGCAACATGGGCTGCCGGAAGCTCAACTCGCCTGGCTGCCCACCACCGATGAAGAAGGAGGCGCTCGGTTGGGCCGCCCGGATCTGTCGGGCGAGCTCCAGCGGGAACTCTCGGGCTGGCCGCTCGACCCACTCCTCCATGACGAAGGAAGTGACCGTAGCCCCCGTGCCCCGGGCCTCCTCCTCGATGGCCTGGGCGATCTCGGCATGAGCCCGATCGCGTATCAGGACCACCCTGTCCCGCTCATTTATCCCGAGGCAGACACGCACCGCATTGCGCGCCCCGGGGCCGAATTCAGCACGTGCCACGGGATAAGAGTAGCCAGGGAGGCTTTCCCACCATGCCAAGGGGTTATAAGATGCGCGCAGCAGTACGCAGCAGGGTTCACGGATCTCCGTCCGACCCCGTGGCGATCAACATTTGCCCGCGAGGGCTCCCACCGGGCTCAGCCCGAGCGCGGTGGGTACATGGGAGGGGCGGTCGTTGAATTTCGTTGACAGGGTGCTGACTTGCCGGGACTGTGGCCGGGAGTTTGTGTTCACCTCGGGTGAGCAGGAGTTTTATCAGTCGCGGGGGCTCACCAACGAGCCCCGGCGGTGTCCGGATTGCCGCAGCGCCCGGCGCGCTTCCGACGGTGGATCCGCCCGGCCGGCACGCGAGATGCACGACGTCATTTGCAGCAATTGCGGCAAGCTGACGCAGGTGCCTTTCATACCTACCGGCAGCCGTCCGGTCTACTGCCAGGACTGCTTCCAGACCGCACGCCACTAGGAGGCGGGGCGGATCGGCCAGGTCAAGGCGAGAGGGATCTCAATCTCCCTCTCGCCCGCCTCGGGTCCCCGGGCGGCTCGGACGACCCGCGTTCCGGTGGGCGGCGCCTAACACACGGCCTTCATCCAGACGGCATCGCGTGAGGATGAGCCCAGCAGGCCACGGCCGCCAGCATTTGGGGGGTGGGGCCAAAGAGGTCAGTGGCGGCCACCGCCGGCTTTAGAGAGCGCGTGGGACCGTCGGCCGGTCACGAACGAGAAGCCTACTCGCGGTAGCGGTAGACGATCCGTCCCCGAGTCAGGTCGTAGGGCGAGAGTTCGACCCTGATCCGGTCCCCGGGCGTGATGCGGATGAAGTATCTGCGCATCCGGCCGGCGGCGTAAGCAATGAGCTTGTGGCCGTTCTCCAACTCCACCTCGAACATGGCGTTGGGAAGAGCCTGGCTGACCACGGCGTCCAAGACAACCGCCTCCTCCTTCTGTGGCTCCTCGGCGCGAACCTTGGTGGGGCGGCGCCCGCCGCGTCGGGAGGTGGAGTTTCTAGGTGGCAAGTCGCTGTGAGTGTAGCGAACGCTGACCGTGGAGCGGCGTCCACCCCGCGCCGCGGAATCGCGGTCCGGCGCCTGCCTGAGTGGCTGAAGGGATCGACGCCACCCACGGCGCCGTTCTAGCGCAGGCGGTCAGCCGGTCGTTCCCGGCCCCACCCGCTCGTAGAGTCTGTCCACGCCGGCGCTGAATAGCAGCTGATAATGCGATCTCAGCAGGGTCTCGATCTGTGGCCACTGGGTCATGGCCTCCTGGGAGGTCAGGATTAGTTGCGGCCGGAGCTGATCGACGCGCTGCGCCACCACCTGGCCCGATCCGTCTAGGACCACGTCGTTATAGATGGGGCCGGCACGAAGTTGGACGGGAGCACTGGCCAGTAGATAGGGCCAGGCGGATGAAGACCAGACCACCAGGCTCTCGCCTGGGCGGTTCTGCCGAATGTAGTCCGAGACGGCCACGTCGGCGGGGGCGCTGGCGGAATTGAAGCTCAATTGCCAGGCGCCCTCGGCACCGGTCACCAGCGCGGCCGGGAACTCGAGGTAGGCGCGCAGCGCGTTCACCTCGAAGGTGGTGGAAGCGGCCAGGACGCCGCACATCACGAACGCCATCCCCAGCGGCGCCAGGCGCCACCCCCACCCGCCCAGGCGCGGAATGAGGACGACCAGGGCGAGGATGACGGGGGCGGCGACGGGGGCCCAGAAATGCGGGTAGCCACGATGGGCCAGGGCCAGTTCGTCCAGGACCGCCACCGCCCAGACCAGGCTCGCCCACATGGGATTGGCGGAGCGGCGGAGCCAGAACGCCCCGACCACGGCCAGTAGCGGACTGAGGCCGATCACGGCCAGCGACAGCGCCGACGTGGGGGCGCTGTAATGGGCGTAGGAGCCATAGAAGCCGACCAGCGCGAAGCCAACCCTGGCAACACCCCCGACCAGCAGCGCCGGAATCAGCCAGGCGACCACGGTGACGATCATCCCGGCCAGATACAAGAGGGTTTCCGAGCGCCGCACCGAGTGGGCGCACAGCAGCAGCAGCAGGAACGCGGCCGCGTCGGCCAGCACCGTCTGCTGGATGCCCGCTCCAATGCCGACCAGCACGCCAACTCCGAAGGCCCAGCCTCCCCGCCCCCACCAACCCGCTGCCTGGCCGGCGGAGATGCGCCAGATGAGGAGCGCGCCGGCCGCGGTCACCGGGGCGATGAGAAGGCTCTCGGGCACCACCAGTTCTGCATCCAGCGCCGGGAGCCCGATGGCCAGGGCGAAGGCGACGCTGGCCAGCAGGGCCCGCCAGGGGGCCAGAACCGCGCGGACCAAGAGGCAGAAGGCGATCAGGGCCACCAGCCCGGTGCAGAGGGTCAGGAGATGGAGGCCAGCCTCGCTAGGCCCGAACAGTGACAGCGGAAGCGCCACCGCCCAGATCTGTAGCGGAGGTTTATTGGTCCAGGCCCCGCGATAGAGCGCCAGGCCCTTCAACACCTGCCTCGCCGTGAGCGTGTATCCGGCCTCGTCGGTGTACCAATTGGGCTCGAAGAACGAGGGGACGCGACAGATGACAAAGACGGATACGGCCACCAGCGGCGTCAGCCAGCGAGGCCAGGGCCAGGGCTTGCTGTCAGTTCGACCGAGGCTCGCCCGGGGCGCACGCCAGTCGATGGCGGCGCCCCCCGATATGGCAGCCATCGGGGCCTCGGGGGTCAGAAGCCGGGCTCTGCTCGCCGCTCGTTGCGCGCCGACTGTTGGTCTCCCTTGTCATCAACGATGCGGGGCCGGAAGGGCCGATCCAGGGGCGAGCGCCGGCCCAAGCGCCAGTCGACGTCGGGCGGCTGAAGCAATTCCGGGCGGATCCGCCGCCGCCGCCGCTCGACCTCGGTGATCAAGCTCTCGATCAGCGTCTGGCCGAGAAGGTGGGGCTGCAAACCGAGGTCGAGCAGGGCCTGGTGCTTGGCTTCATAAAAGTGCTGCTCGAGCTCCACACGGGGGTTGGGAATGTGGTCGATGGTGGTCGTCAAACCATGCTGGTCGCGCGCTTCGCGCACCCGCTCCGCGAGTTCCAGAACCGAGAACTGCTCGGTGAACTGGTTGAACACGCGGAACTCTCCGGGCGCGGGCGGGTTCTCCAGTGTTATCCCGATGCAGGCGACCGTGTCGCGCAGGTCGAGTAGGCCGCGGGTCTGACCCCCCTGCCCGTACACGCTCAGCGGCCGCCCCACCGCCGCCTGAGTGCAGAAGCGGTTCAGCACCGTTCCCCAGATGGCGTCGTAGTCGAAGCGTGTCGCCAACTCGGGGTCAGCGTTGATCTCGTCGGTCGCACTGCCATACACGATCCCCTGGTTGAGGTCGGTCGAGCGCAGGCCCCAGATCCTACAGGCGAACTGGATGTTGTGGCTGTCGTGAACCTTGGAGAGGTGATAGAAACTGCCCGGCGTTTTGGGGAAGGGCAGGCGGTCGCTGCGGCCCTCGTGCTCGATGGTGATGAACCCCTCCTCGATGGCGATGTTCGGGGTGCCGTACTCACCCATGGTGCCGAGCTTGATGAGGTGGGCGTCGGGGGCGTAATCGCGCAGGGCAAAGAGCAGGTTCAGGTTTCCGATCACGTTGTTGTGCTGCGTCATCACGGCGTGGTAGCGGTCTACCATCGAGAATGGGGCGCTGCGCTGCTCGGCAAAATGCACGACCGCGGCGGGCCGATGATCTCTGATCAACGCGGCCAGGGCGGAGGCGTCGAGCAGGTCGGCCTTGGCCCAGGTGATGGTGCGGCCACTCACCTGATGCCAATGGCGTACGCGCTCGGGCATGGTCCTGATCGGGATCAGACTGCCGGTTCCACCCTCCCGGTCCCAGCGCCGGCGGACCAGGCTGTCGACGGCGATGACGTCGTGGCCCATGGCCGAAAGACGCAGGCTGGTGGGCCATCCCAGGTACCCGTCGGCGCCGAGCACCATGACCGTCTTAGGCAGATGTGATTCCATGACTTTCTCCTGGCCGGATCTGGCCGGCGGCGACCGCAGGCCGCCGGGCCCGATCGCGAAAATTTTCCCATGTAGAGGCTAGACCATCCTTGAGGTCGGTTTGCGCCCCCCAAGCCAGGGTACGCAGGGCCCGACTGACGTCCAGCTGGACCGAGCGCACCTCGCCCGTGCGCCCGGGCTGGTAGTCGGGCCCGGACTGCTGGCCGGCGATGCGGCAGAGCTCGTTGACCACGCGGTCGACGCTCTCAGCGGCACCGGAGGCGATGTTGAAGGTGCCCGAATGATCGCCCTCCAGAGCCGCCAGGACCGCTGCCGCGACGTCTTCGACGTAGACGAAGTCGCGGCTCTGCCCGCCGTCGCCAAAAATCACGGGCGGCTTGCACGCCAGCAGCCTGACGATGCTTATGGCCACCAGTCCGGCCTCGCCCGTCCCGTCCTGATGCGGACCGTAGACGTTGCCGAAGCGAAGGGCGCAATAGCGCAGCCCATGGGTGCGCGAGAACATACCCAGGTACCCCTCACAGGCGAGCTTGGCCGCTCCATAGGGGCTGAGGGGCCGGGCGGGAGCCCGTTCCGGCGTTGGCTGGCGGGTGGCGGCGCCATAGATCGCTCCCCCGGAGGAGGCGAAAACGACCTGCTGGACGCCGACGTCGACACATGTCCGCAGCAGCGCCGCGGTGGAGACGACGTTGGCGAGGGCATCCCCGGCGGGGTCGCGGACCGAGCGCGCCACGCCGCCCTGGGCGGCCAGGTGGACCACGCGATGAGGACGAAAGCGCGTGATCTCGCCGCGCGCCTCGGGGCTCGTCAGCTCGAATGGGATCAGCGTCACTCCGGCCGGCAGTGGCTCGCCGCAGGCGTGGCGCAGATCATCCACGACCAGCACCTCAAACCCTCGCCGGGCCAGTTCTCGGACTGTGTGCAGGCCGATGAATCCGGCCCCGCCGGTGACCAGCACCCGCGATTGTCGGGGGGCCTCTGGGGCGGTGCTCAGCGTCCCCGCACCCGTCCCGCCGGCGGGTGCCAGGTGCGGGCCAGCCGCATCCGCAGCAGGAGCAGCTCCCGGATCGCTCGGAGGATGGGGATCAGCCTTCCCCCCGAGCGCCGACCGCGCAGGCGGGGATGATGCGGGACCTCCACCTGAGCAACGCTGAGGCGGCTCCGGCGGGCCTTGAAAAAGAGTTCGGTATTGAGCAGGGCAGAGGTCGCCAGCAGCGGCTCCGAGACGTCCAGAAGGCGGCGGCGGAACAGTTTCAGGCCGCAATCCACATCCCTCTCGTGGACCCCGTAGACGACCCCGACTAGAAGGTTGAAGATGCCGCTGACCACGCTCCGGTACCAGGGATCCGCGCGCCGGCTTCGAATTCCGGCCACCAGGTCGGAATCCCCGGCGAGCTCGGCCAGCAGCGTCAAATCGTTGAGGTCGAACTGGCCGTCGCCGTCGATGAAGGCGACGAACTCACCGCGCGAGGCGCGCAATCCGTCGGCAACACTGCGACCATAACCAAGCTTGCGCTCGTGGCGGACCACCCGCAGGGTCTGCTCCGAGGTCCCCAGGGCCGCCCGCGCCACCGTGGCGCTGCCGTCCTCGCTGCCGTCGTCAACGAGCACGATTTCGAAGCGCGGAGCCAGGTGGTTGAGGATGGCGGGGGCGCCGTTCAGCAACGTGGGCAGGTTCTCGGCCTCGTTGTGGACGGGAATCACCAAGCTCAGCGAGCCGGGGAGAATGGGGTCGGCAAGTTGGGAATCGGCGGCCCAAGCGTGCCCATCAAGTGTGGCGCTCACTTGCCCGAGCCTACAGCGAGGTTCCCAACCGCCCCGTAAGAGCACTGAAAGAACTCGGCAAGAGCGGCCCCGATCGCAGGCCGCGGCGCCAGCGACCTTGGCGCGGCCAGGGGCGATCAGCGCAGGGGCCGGGCTTTGGGCGCCGCCGCCTGCCATCGATCGATCCAGGTTCCGCTCGAGGCATCGGTGCGAACGGCGCCGGAGAGGGCCCGAACCGCTGCCTCGATCCGGGAGGTGAAGGCCCGCGAGCCCTCGGCGCGGCCCGCGAGCAAAGGGCGTCCGATTTTGATCGTGGCCGGGGCCGGGAGCGGGATCCTCTGCCCCTTGGGCATGATCCGGTGGGAGCCGCTGACGTAGACCGGAATCACGGGTGCCTTGGTCTCCGTGGCGAGGTGGCCCACCCCCGGTTTGAAGGGTTGCAGGCGGCCGTCCTGAGATCGGGTTCCCTCAGGAAAGACGAGCAGATTCCAGCCCGACTTGAGCAGCTCGCTGGAGCTGTGCAGGACCGCCGCCGGACCGCCGGTTCGGGAGAATGGAAAGGTGTTGAGGCCCAGACTCAGGGCGCGCCCCAGCCAGGGCCGCTGATACCAGTAATCGGCCGCGGCGGCGACCACGGTCCGCTCTCGGGTGCGCTGGGAGAGGGCGTAGAGCAGGAGGTGGGTGTCGGCGTGGCTGACGTGATTGCTGGCCAGAATGACCGGACGCTCCAGGTCCTTGACCCATTCCGAACCCTCCACCTTGGGGTCCGCCACGAGCCGCGTGAAGGGAAGCAGCAGGCCGCGCTGAATGAGAAATCTCAACGACCGAACCGGCTCCGCACGAGCCCAGCCCAAGTTGGAGGCCCGGTCGGGAACGCCCGGCGCGGCCGGGGCCCAGGTTTGGGGCCGGGGCAGGCCCCAGTGCCAACCGCGGCGGATCAGGTCCAGGTCCGACCAGGGCGTGGCGGTCACCGACGGCTAGCCGACCGACGCCAGCAGCAGGGGTGGTGTGCGCAGGTGGGTGATGCTGGGCCAGCGCCCCACCGTCTGCTCGGCGATCTCCAGCGCGTCCTCCAAACTGGATGCCGCCTTGAAGCCGAGCCGGTGAACCACCTGCCTCTCCCCCCCCACCACGATCACCTCGGCCACGTGCGAGAGCGCGTGCGCCGCCCAGTACCAGGCGTAGAAGGGATGGACCCCGTGGTAGGCGTGCGAATTGCGATAGAGCTGGCGGTACCAGGGATCCTCGGCGAAGCGCTGCTCGTACCGCTCCTCGATCAGGGCCGGGTCGGTGGTGTCGGCCAGCACCTCGTCGTAGAAATCGATATAGCTGGGGTGCTGCACGGAATCGAATTCGTAGCGGCAGGGATGCTCCATGATCACCACCCCCCCCTGCCGAACCACCGGCCGACCGCGATAGAGGTTGAACAGGTAGCCCAGGCCCAGGCAGACCACGAGCACCGGGTTCAGGATCGAGTTGACGTTGTAGGGTCCCAGGTAGGGCAGGCCCATGGTGACGATGTCGGTCTGTCCCTCCACCTCCACCAGCATCTGCCGGGTGACCGCCGCCAGGGTGCGTTCGTGAACGGCGTCGACCTGTCCGGCGGTGACGCCGGTCAGCCCGTAGGGCGCCCGCATGGAATGGAACGCAGCCCGCTTGAGGGCGACGGGGGTCCGGTCGGTGATCTGCTTCATGGTGAAGACGGCCGCCTGATCGCCCAGCGTCCAATCCGTCTCCCGCTTCTGCAGGAAGTTCGCGGCAGCGGGAAAGGAATGGTTGTTGACGCTGGTCTCGATGTGGAAGACGCGGACGGTGTCCTCGATCAGGCGGCCCTGACGGTTGCAAGCGTGGTGGAGCGCGGAGTCGGGCGGGTTCATGTAGGAGCGCGACCCGAGCAGGGTATGCACGTTGTGGTGGGGGCGAACGCTGCGGTAGCTCCCCAGCCCCGTCGCCATGGACTTGTGACCGCCATCCATCGGCACCAGCGTCAGGTTCACGTAGACGACCAGATCCGACTCCGCCGCCCTCCGGCTGAGGGTCGTCTCCTCCCCCTCCGCGGTGGTACCGACGACGACGTTGCCGTCAGGGTCCTCGGCGTCATGGTTGTAGAGCCGCTCCGGATAGAAGGTGGTGAAGATGCGGTCGCCCACGATGTGGCGAATCTCATCGGCGGTCATGCGCCGGTGCAGCGAGTTGGCGGCGATGATGTGGATGTCCTCGACGCCGGCCTCGGCCGCCATCTCGATCACCTCCTCCATGACCAGCTGGCGCACGTCGGGTTCGGCCATCGGCGGGAGCGGAAGGGACAGATCGTCAAAGGCGATGGTGAGCTTCATGCCCGCCCGCAACAGCGACTTCAGCGGATCGTCGTCGAGGGGGTGGGCCAGAGCCCGACGGATGGCCCGCTCGGGATGCCCGAGCGCCTCGAGCGGATCCGGAGGGTAGAGGATTCGGCTGCCGATCGGCAATCGCTCCAGACGAATCCCCTCGCCGAAGTGGAACAAGGTAGGGGGAGTGTTGCGATCAACCTCGAGCACCGCACCTGGTCGACCCATCAGACTCGCAAGTCTCGCAGATCGAAGGCCACCTTCACAGCGTTCAGGGGACCCGCCTTGAGCGCATAGTCGATGGCGTCCCGATAGCCGGAGAGCGGGAAAAGGGGCCCGCACAGGTGCTCCAACTCCAGCTCTGGTGCCAGCTCCAGGGCGATATCGAAGCTCGACCTGCCGCCCGCCTCGAGACCGTAGGCGTAGGCGCCGGAAACCGTCAGTTCACGCTGCCAGATGGGGGCCCAGTCGACTCGCTCCGCTCCCGGCATGCCAACCGTGATCAGATGTCCCCCCGCCCGCGTGAAGCGCACCGCCTGATTGAGGGCGAACGCGGTCCCGGTGCATTCGTAGGTCACGTCGGCTCCTCCCAGCAGGATCGAATCGGTCTTCCCCCCCAGGCGCCTGGCGCCGGTCTGAAATCGGATTCGCTGCAGCGCCTCATCGGGGCCCACGACCACGTCGGCGCCCAGGCGCAGCGCCTGTTCCCGCTGAAACGGGTATTTGGCCACCACCATTAGCCGCCGGGGCGGAGCCAACCGGTGGATGGCGGCCACCGTGAGCAGCCCGATGGTGCCCGCCCCCACCACCACCACGGTGTCCCCCGCGGCCCCGCGCAGGGCGGCGTGGACGCAGCAGGCGAGGGGCTCGATGAGCACCGCGGCCTCGTCCGACAATGGCTCGGGGACGCGGTGGAGCTGGCTCTCGTGGGCCACCAGAACCTCACCCCAGCCGCCCCCGGTGCTGGCGCAATAACCGGTCTGCAGGCCAATTTCCAGATCGCCCTCGGTGACGTTCTCGCAGCGACCGGGCCAGCCCGCCTGGCACTGCCGGCAAGGCGGCGTCAGCCCCCGCACCTGACAACCCAGGGCGGGTTCCACCACCACCCGCGATCCGTCCTCCTCCAGCACCCCGACCACCTCGTGGCCAGGGACGAAGGGATAGCTGGTCAGGTGGTCAAGGTAGAGCGAGGCATGGCCGGTGATGGCGGCGGTGTCGGAACCGCAGATTCCGGCCAGGCTCGGGCGCACGCGGCGCCACTGGGGCCCCGGCAACAGTGGCTCGGGAACGTCACCCAGGTGCAACATGGAGAGCTCCGAGGTGGCGATCCGGCCCCGACCAGCGGCGGCCTTGACGATCGCATAGCGGGGCACCGATCGCACGTAGGAGAGCGCCAGCATCAGCGCCTCACCCCCTCTTTGTATTCGGCGCTGCGCGGGTCGGGAATGGGCAGCCGCCAGTTCCCGGGAGCCATTCGCCAGCGCTCTGTACGCCACCCTCTTTGAGCCGCGACCTGGGAGAGGCGAGCGTCCGGGTTCACGACCACGGGGGTACCCACCAATTCCAGCATGGGTAGATCGGAGAGTGCGTCGGCGTAGGCGAAGCTCTCGGAGAGATCGATCTGGTTGGACTTGGCGAATTCCTGCAGAAGCGTGGCTCGGGCCTCTCCGGCCGCCGGTGGGCGCTCCAGATCGCCGCTCAAACGGCCGTCGCGGACCAGCAGCCGGGCGCAGTCCAGCTCCACCTGGAGCAGTTCGGCCAGGGGCTCCACGACCATCTCCAGGGCGCCCGTCAAGAGCAGCACTCGATGGCCGGCGCGCTGGTGGGAGCGAATCCGCCTGATGCCCTCGGGATAGATCCGGCGCAGCGTGACCTCATTCAGGGCCTCACGGCCCAGCCGCCGAATCAACTCCAGGTCCAGCCCGTCGTATTCGCGGTAGAAGCTGCGCTGGAACTCAGCTCGGGAACGACGTTCCAAATAGAGCCAGCGCGGCGCCTTGCGCATCATGTCGGCAAAGAAGGAGGGCCACTCGCTGAGCGGCCGATCCTGAAGACGCATCCAGAAGAAGTATTCGATGATGTTGGTCTCGACCAGCGTCCCGTCCACGTCGAACACGGCCAGCACGTCGGCGCGCCCTTGGCGACGGCTGATGGCGTTCTGACCGGAGCTCGATTCGGGGCGAGGGGCGGTGCTTCCGCTGGGCCCCGGGCCGAGCCTCGGACCGGTCTCCACCCGGGCCATCTTGATGACCGTGGGCAGGTGCACGTCCTGGAAGTAGTGATGCCAGTCAAAGCCGGCCGGGTCGAAGGGAAACATGGCCTGTTCGGCCTCGGGAAGTCGATCCCACAGCTCGAGCAGGTGGCGCGTGTCGTAGATGGCGTCCACCTCGGTGTAGACGCCGTACAGCTCGGAGAGGTTCAGGGCGCGCTCGAGCCGGTTGCGCTGCTCGCTGAGCTGGTCCGACCAGCGCGTCGCCGAGGCCCCCAGGGGGAGCCGCTCCACGGTGCTCTGGGCGGCACTCACCAACTTCAATGCCAGCTTGCCCCGGGCGCTCAGCTCACCCCGGCTGGGAAAGGTCCAGGTCGGTGCGCCGATGGCCTGACCGAACCGATCCCGCAGTGGATGCGCGCCGAAGTATTCGCCGCAGTTGTCGTAGATGTCCCGGAAGCGAAGCGGATTCCGGCTCCCCGAGGCGACGTGATAGATCTGCGGCCGATCGGGCGGCGGCGGCGCCGCCGCCGCCGCCAGCACGGCGTTCACGACCAGGTCGAGGGGAATGATGTCGAGAATCGCGTCGGGCAGACCGCTGAAGTCGCGCAGCGTCGCCCGGCCGAAGGCGAGGATGATCGGCTCCGCCATCCGGAACCCCTCCAACCAGCCCGGGAAGGGCTCTCGAACCGCACTCTCGACGATCGAGGGCCGGACGATGGATAGAGGAATGTGGCCGTGCAGCTCCACCACCGCGTACTCGGCCATGGCCTTGGTGAAGGAGTAAACGTCGGTGAATCCAAGGGCCCTGGCGTGGGTCCGTCCTCGTTCCACCAGGCGATCCTTGACCCAGCGCTCCCGCAGGCGCTCGACGGAACGGGCTTGAGCCGGAACCCCGGCCGGCCCCATGCGGGAGCGGGCGGCGCGGCGCAGGCGATCCAGGATCTCGGGTCGGCGACTCTCCTCCTCAACCGTGGATCGCAGCCCTCCCAGAACCTCAGCCTCGTGGCGCCAGTTGAGGCCCGGGTCGAGCGGCATCTCCTCCCGCACCAGGCCCCGCAGCATGCCCCCCACGTAGGCGGTGGATACGTGAACCAGGTGGGGGGTGGCACCGCTCTCGTGGAGGGTCTCAACCAAACGCACGGCGCCGATCAGGTTGGTCTGCGCGGAGGCATCGACGGGATTGTCGAATTCGACCGCCGCGGCCGAATGGATGACGATCTGGCAGGCCCTGATCTGGTCGCGGGCCGGCTCATCCAGACCCAGTCCCGGCTGGCCCAAGTCCATCTCCAGCACCCGCAGCTTGGCCTTGGTCAGGCGGCGGAATTCATCCTCCCCGATCGCCTCCTTCAGCGGACGGAAGGCGGGGCTGGCCAGAACCTCGTGCTCCAGGCGCTGAGCGGCCGAACGCCGCGAGCTGGCGCGGATGCCAAGATTTATCTGACCGACCTCGGGCACGGTACGCAGGATCTTTTCAACCAGCGACTTGCCCAGATACCCAGTGCTGCCGGTGATGAGCAAGGACCTGCCGACAAAGGCTTCTTTGATCACCGCGGTGATTCTAGGGGAGCGCCCTCGGGGACGCCCGCGGCCGCTACTGCCGGCGTCGCGGCGGGGGACGCAGGAAGAGCGAAATGATGGTCCCGATGGTCAGCGCCAAGAACAGGAATCCGATCGCGAAGAGTCCAAGCTCAATGGTGGCGAGAGACATTTCGCATCAATCGTAGCAGGGAGACCCGCTCTGTCCGCCCGGGCCCGGCGGACCGGGGGGCGAATACGATAGGCGCGTGAGGGTTGCGAGTGAAGGCCTGGCCGCCGTATTCAGGGAGCCCATCGGAGCCGCCGGAGTGCACCTCGAGGAGCGCCCGCTGGGCCCACCCGGGACCGGCCAGGTGGCCATCGAGCTTCGCACCGCCGCCCTGAACCGCCTCGACCTCTGGGTGGCTTCAGGCGCCCAAAGGGTGAAGCCTCCTCGGGTGCTGGGGGCGGATGGAGCAGGGGTGGTGACCGCCTCCGACAGCCATCGCTGGAAGGTGGGCGACGAGGTGGTCGTTTTCCCGAGCCTCTGCTGCTGGGAGTGCGACGCCTGCCGCTCCGGCCAGCAGGTGCTATGTCCGGATTTTGGCATCCTGGGCGAGGATGAGGACGGCAGCGCCTGTCAGCGCCTTCTGGTCCCCGCCCGCAACGTCTTCAGCAAACCGGGCAACCTGACCTGGCCCGAGGCGGCCGCCTTCCCCCTCACCTTTCTGACCGCCTGGCGAATGCTGGTCACCAGGGCCCGGCTGCGGGCGGGTGAGACCCTCCTCGTGGTCGGGGTGGGGGCGGGCGTGGGGGTGGCGGCGCTGGTCCTGGGTCTCCACCTCGGCGCCCGCGTGATGGTCACCTCGCGCTCCCCCCAAACCCGCCGCCGAGCGCTCGCGATGGGAGCCGAGGCGGCCTTTGACTCAGCCTCCTTCTGGCAGGAGGCGCGGGACAAGAGCGGGGGCGGTGTCGACGTCGTCTTCGAACACGTGGGCCCGGCCACCCTCGACCAGTCCCTCCGCTCACTGGTTCGCGGCGGCAGGCTCACCCTCTGCGGCTCGACCTCGGGGGTGCGGGCGGAGATCGGCCTGCCGAGGGTCTTTCTGAACCAGATCGAGATCCTCGGATCCACGATGGGGAACGCGGGAGAATTCAGGGCCGTGCTGGACGCGGTCGAAGGGGGCGCCAAGCCCGTGGTGGATTCGATCCACCCCCTGCGCGAGGTGACCGGCGCCCTGCAACGTCTGGAGCAGACCGACCACTTCGGCAAGGTGGTGTTGGAAATCCCGAGCTGAACTGCGTGGCCCGGATTCTGGTCACCAACGACGACGGTGTGGCCTCGCCCGGACTGCACGCGCTGTACCGCGCGCTGGCACCGCTGGGCGAGGTCCTGCTGGTGGCCCCGGACGTGGAGCGATCCTCGATCGGCCACGCCATCACCACCCACACGCCGCTGCGGGTGGCCGAGTATCGGGACCGCGCGGGGGCTCTCGTAGGCCACACCGTCAACGGAACCCCGGCCGATTGCGTCAAGATCGCGATCGGCTGCATCCACCCCTCGCGACGCTTCGATCTGGCCGTCTCGGGCGTCAACCGGGGCCAGAACACGGGCACCAGCATCATCTATTCGGGAACCGTCTCGGCGGCCACCGAGGCCCGCATCCTGGGGGTCAAGTCGATCGCCGTCTCGCTCGACAGCAGCGATCCCCAGGACTGGTCGGTGGCGGCGGAATTCGGAGCCCGGGTGGCCCGCCAGGTGCTCCAGCGCGGGCTGCCGGACAAGGTCCTGCTCAACGTCAACGTGCCCGCCCTCCCGGCCGGCCAGATCCGCGGCGTGCGCGTCACCCGCCAGGGCCAATCCGGATTTGAGGAGGTCTTCGAGACTCGCTCCGACCCTCGCGACCAGCCCTACCTCTGGCTGGCCGGCTCCTTCCAGATGACCGACTCAGAGGAGGACACCGACGCCTGCGCCCTGGCCCAGGGCTGGATTTCAGTTACGCCCGTCACCCACGACCTGACCGCGTATGGGGCGAGGGCGGAAATCGCGGGCTGGGGGCTGACACCCTGAGCGAGGGCGGATAGGGGTCGGTACCCCGCTCACTGCCGGCAGCGGCGGAGGAGCATCGCTCTCAGGGCGACATACCCCTTCAACGACGCCGCGGCGGAGCGTGTGTTCGCGGACCTGGAGGGCAGGTTCGAATTGGGGCGTTCTTGGAGCGCCAGGAGGTGGTGGTCAAGCTGGGACTCGGGATGCCGGACACCGACCCCCAAGCCCAAAGCGGAGCCGGCGCCTCAGCCTCCAGGTGATCTCAGAGGACGAGGCCTTTGCACCCAGCTCGGGTGGTGACCGCCGGTGGCTGCGGGCTTATCCCCGATGACCGATCGGGAGCGGTGGTGGGGAACGACTGGACAGCGCGACCGGGACCCTTCAGCTGATCGAGAGCGGACCCACCTCGATCACCGCCCAGAGCTTTGACGCGGTCTCCTGAGTCAAAGCGCGGGCCCGTCCATCCAGGTTGATCCGCATCATTCCGCCTTGTGCGTCCACCTCGAGGACTCCGATCAGGGCGGTGGGCACCAGCCTGCGCTCCAGCAGCTCAGCCAAGAGCAGGGGTGCCTCGCGCTCTGCGACCTCGGAGATTCGAGTCAGGCGGGCGGTGCTTCCGGGCGGGAGCTCGGAGACCCTCATCTCGCGTGGATCGAGCTCGGCGCTGCCCGGTATGGGATTGCCGTGGGGACAGGTCAGGGGCGCACCCAAGAGGGCGTGCACCCGATCGACAACCTCGTCTGAGGCGGCATGCTCCAGGCGCGCCGCCTCTTCGTCAGCGGCGATCCAGTCCATCCCCAACTGGTCGGTCAGCCAGCGCTCCAGAATGCGGTGGCGGCGGACCAGCGCGGCTGCCGCCCGGGCGCCCCGGTCCGTCAGGACTATGACCTTGGCCGGGCTCAACTCCACCAGCCCGTCGCGAACCATCCGCTGCAGTGCGACGGTCACCGTCGGCCGGCTCACGCCCAGCCAGTCGGCCAGCCGCGCCGGCCGCGCGCTCATACGCTCGGCCGCGATGTAGTAAAGCGCCTCCAGGTAGCGTGAAACGACCTCGCTCGGAGCCGCGGCGGCTGCGGTCACTCCGCTCGCGAAATCACCCTGCTAGAGACGAGCCAACTCGACGCCGGCGTCACGCTGCTCCCACTCCGGATCCCGCTCCCGAAAGAGCCTCTCTTGGATCTCGAAGATCGAATCCAGCGTCTCCTGCACGACCTCGCTATCGCGGTAGATGCGCCGGTAATCGTCAGGCAACTCCTCGAGGGAGTCGCGAAACTCCAATCGCGAGGGGTCGGGAATTCTGCGCTCTCCCGCCAGGTTCATCTCCTCCAGGCGCCACAGAACTTCATCGGTGGCCTGCAGCAGACGTTGGAATCGGTAGCGGCGCTGGTTGTCCGCTTCGATTTCCTCGCGCATCTGCGTTATCGCGAGGTTGGCTTGATCGATCATGCGTTAAGGGTAACCCCCTGAGGGGCGCGAGTATTCCTGACCCCAGTGCCGCTGACGAGGCCTTCCTGGGGCGCGTTCGCACCTCCTTGGTGCGCGCCGATCGGGCTTGGGCGTTCCTGCCCGGGGCCCGCCCGGCGGCGGTCGTGGCGATCCTCCTGCGTCGCGGCCATCAATGGCTGATCCCCTTCGTGGTGCGGCGCCCGGACATGCGCTCCCACCCCGGCCAGGTCGGCCTTCCAGGAGGCGCCATCGAGATCGGCGAGACGCCCTGGGCGGCCGCTGCTCGGGAGGCGGAGGAGGAGATCGGGGTGCCCGCCCGGGATCTGACACCGCTGGGCGCGTGCGGGCGCGTGCACCTGAGCGTCTACAACTTCGCCGTCTTGCCCTTCATCGCCCATCTCCACGATCCATCGATCAGGTTCCAAGCCAATCCCGACGAACTGACCGCGATCTTGGAGGTGCCGCTGCGCGATCTCCTCAACCCGGAGCGCTGGAGCCGGGACGAATCAGGCCGGCTGGGACACCACTTCCCGGTCGCGGGGACCGCCATCTGGGGATTGACCGCGCGCCTGCTGGAGGACCTGCTCCCGCCCCTGGCTCGGGCCCTGGACAACTCCTGACGACCGCTCCGCCCTCAGCGCCGCGGCAGCTGTGCCACCGAGATCACGAAGAAGGCGCCCAGGAGCAGGACGGCGAAGGCGTAGGCCAGGATCAGATAGTTCATCGCTGGGTCACCAGTTCCAGTTCCGGCGCCCCCTCGGCCGACGACTCGCGCTCCTCCTGGATCTGCTCCAAGCGGTACCTGATGGCGACCAGGACGGCGGCCAGGAAGAGGGTGCAGACCATGGTCACCAGGAAGGCCACCAACATCGCCGGCGGGAGCGCATTCTCTTCGATGATGGGGCCCGGATGGAGGGTGCGCCACCACTGCACGCTGAAGTGCACCACGGGCACGTCGATGAAGCCGATTATCCCCACCACCGCCGAGAGCCGCATGGCCTGACGGCCGGGACTGGCGAAGCGCCGCACCAGCAGATAGCCGGCGTAGACCATGCCCATCACCACGGTCGAGGTGAAGCGGGCATCCCAGGTCTGGGTCGGATCCCAGTTCCAGATCGGCTTGGCCCAGATGATGCCCATGACCACACAGTTGATGGTGAAGACCAGCCCCACCAGGGCCGCCGCCCGCGCCAGGCGGTCGGCCGCCAGCCCGCCCCAGATCAGATGGTGGATGCACCCGCCCAGCACCAACGCAAAGCAGAAATAGGCGGCGATGGCCGAACTCACGTGGAGGTAGAAGATCCGCTGCACCGGCCCCTGGACCGCGTCCTGGGGGGCGAAGATGAAGATCATCGCCGCGCTCCCGAGCATGCCCAACAGCGCCGCCACAGCAAGCAGCTGCAGGGTTCGAGGCCGCCTAGTCATCGAGCACGAAACGCGCCGCGAGCGTTGCCACCACCACGAACAGTATGTCAAAGTCCAAGAGCAGAGCCAGCGGCTGTCCCGACAGGGGCGCCCCCCCCATGGACTGCTGGACGGCGCGCGCACCGACCACGATGAAGGGGAACCAGAGCGGCAGCGCGAGAACTGGGAGGAGCACCTCCCGGGCCCGGGTCTGGGCGGCCAGGGCGGCGAAGAGACTGCCCAGGGCGGCCATGCCGACGACGGCCAGGATGGTGACCAAGATCACCTCCAGGGTGATCGGACTGCCCAGGAAGACGGCCATGCCCGGCAACAGCACGGCGTCGACGGCGAGCAGGAAGAGGGCGGCGGCCAGCGCCTTGCCGGCGAAGAGAGGCGCCGCGCCGGCGGGCGACAGGAGCATGGCGTCGAGCGACCCGTGATCCTTCTCGGCCGCGAAGGTGCGGCTGAAGGTCGTCAGACCGGTGAAGACCAGAACCATCCAGAGCACGCCGGGGCCGATTCGGGGGCCGCTGACCTGGCTCAGATCAAAGGCGAAGTTGGCGATAACCAGGGCCAGAATGACGAACTGGGCCAGGGCCGGGACCAGTTCTCGAGCGCGCGCCTCGGACCGAAGATCCTTCCAGGCCACCGCCTTCACCACGGCCAAGAATCTCACCCCAGCATCTCCAGCGCCGGGTCGGAGGAAGCCCGGCCCGCGCGCAGGTTCAGGGCGCGGCCGCAGAGGCTCTGGGCCAGCGCCCGATCGTGGCTGGCCACCACCGCGGTGCGGCCGCCCAGGAGCCGGTCGAGCAACTCTCGGCCGCCCGAGTCCAGGCTGGCGTCGGGCTCATCCAGGATCACCAACTCGGGGTCGTGGAGGAGGCTGCGGGCCAGTCCGAGGCGCTGTTCCATGCCGCGCGACAGCTCGCTCAGGGGGCGATCGGCGACGTCCTCCAGCCCGACCTCGGCCAGCGCCGACCTTGCCCGAGCGGGCTCCAGGTCGTAGAGGGTCGCGAAAAATTCCAGGTTCTGGCGGGCGCTGAGGTGGGGATAGAGTCCACTTCGATGGCCCAGATAGCCAATCCGGGGCCGCACCCGTTCGCGTCGCGCCAGGGCGTCGACGCCGAACAATTGCAGTTCCCCCGCCGCCGGCCGCGACAGGGTTGCCAGCACCCTCAGCAGCGTCGTCTTGCCGGCACCGTTGTCCCCCAGCAGGGCCAGTCTCTCCCCCGCCTCCATCTCGATGTCGATCGGACCCAGGACCCGCTTGGACCCGAAACGCTGCGTCAATCCGCGAGCGCGCAGCGCGCTCACGCCAGTTCGTGCCGGAGCCGGGCGGCCTCCTCAGACGAGATCCGGCCCGACGCCAGGTCGACCTCGACCTCCTCCATCTCAGCCTGGCGCAGGCTCGCCAAATCGGTTTCCGGCTCGCCGGGGGGAGCCACGCTCCAGTGCCGGAGCAGGGGCCAGAACACGAAGGGCGTGGCCAGCAGCAGGCACAGGGTGGCCAGGGTCGAGGTCACGAGCGGGCCACGGCTGGACGCCTCAGGGCGCGTGGCTCGGCCACCGGCTCGGGTCCGGCACCACCCAGGTTGCCGAAGATCACGCCCAGGATCATGAGCCCGACACCAGCCCAGATCCAGGTCACCAGGGGATTGACGAAGGCGGTGATGGTCACGCTCTGGCCGCGGCTGGAAACCAGCACCAGGTACAGATCGGCGATGGGGGTGCTCCTGATGGCAACCCTGGGCAGGGCCTGAGCCCCGAGGCCGGGGTAGCTCGCCAGGGCCGGTCCGAGCTGCTCATCGCCTAGTGTCAGGTGGGCCGTCTTGACGCTGTGGTCGCCCACCACCTGCGAGCTGAGGCCCTGATAGGCGAGATGGTAGCCGGCGACCGTGAAGCCCTGCCCGGGACGCAGCGTGACCTGGGTCTGCGTCTGCCAGAAATGGGAGGCGGCGATGCCGGCGATGGCGACCACGATTCCGATATGGGCCAGGCTGGCCCCGTAGCGGCGGCGATTGCGCCGCGCCGCTCTGACCGCCGCGCCCGCCCAGGGACCCGGCGCTCGCTGCACGGCGCGGCCCCCCCGGGCCAGCTCCAAGGCGCTGGTGGTGAGGGCTGCGGCCAGCAGCGGCAGCACCACCAGCGCGCCCGGGCTGCGAGCCCCGAAGAGAACCAGGAGGGCCAGTGAGAGCGCCGCCGCCAGCAGCGGCCAGCGTAGGGCCCGGAGCCAGACCCGCCCCGCCCTCCGCCACGGCAGCAGCGGTCCCACCGCCAAGAGGGCCAGGAGGAGCACGAAAAGCGGGGCCCCAACCCGTTCGTAATAGGACGGCCCGACCACCAGCGGGGTGCCGAACATTCCGCTCACAAGAGGCAGCACGGTGCCCCAGAAGATGGCCGCAGTGATGCCCATAACGATCACGTTCTGAGCCACGAAGGCGCCCTCGCGAGAGACGGCCGATTCGAGCGGGGGTGACCCCAGGGAACGCGCCCGCCAGGCCAGGAGGACGGCCGAGGTGACGACGCAGACGATCAGGAAGCCATAGAACCAGGGCCCGAGAGGGCTCACCGCGAAGGAGTGGACCGAGGTCACGATCCCGCTCCGCACGATGTAGGTGCCGAAGATCGAGAGCAGGAAAGCGACGATGACCAGGAATATCGTCCAGGCCCGGAGTTGGCCGCGCCGCTCTTGAATTTGGGCGGAGTGGATGTAGGCGGTGGTGACCAGCCAGGGCATGAGAGCCACGTTCTCAACCGGATCCCAGCCCCAGTAGCCGCCCCAGCCGAGGACGTGGTAGGCCCACCACATGCCGAGCGTCAGGCCGACGCCCTGCAGCCCCCAACCGAGCAGCGCCACCCGCCGCGTGTGCGCGATCCAGGCCACGTCATTGCGGCCCGCCAGCAGAGCCGCCATGGCGAAGCTGAAGGGGATCGCAAAAAAGCTGAAGCCGGCCAGCATGAAAGGGGGGTGGATCAGCATGCCACCGTCCCGCAGCACTGGGTTCAGGCCCAGACCGTCGGGGGGAACCGTGGCCAGCAGACTGAAGGGGCTGGCGACGAAGACGAGCATGATCAGGTAGAAGAGGCAGACCAGAGCCAGGAAGCCGGTGGCGTAGGCGGTCAGCTTGACGCCCAGGCGAGCGGCCGCGGCCAGGGACACCGAACCGATCACCGCCACCCCGAGCACCCAATAGAGGAGCGATCCCTCCTGCCCGCCGTAGAGCGCGGCCATGGTCAGGGCCAGCGGCAGCGAGCGATCGGTGTGCTCAGTGACGTAGGCAATTTCGAAGTCGTGCCCGACCAGCGCCCATTCCAAGACCAGCGCGGCGGCCACGATCATCACCGCCATGGCGCAGAAGGCCCGGCGGCCGATCGGCGCCAGCAGCGCGTCTTCGCGGTGCCCAGCGCTGAAGCTGATCAGGATGCTGACCACGCACAGCACCAGCGCGGCGAGCAGGATGCCGGCCCCGAGTTCGGCTTGGAACATCAGCTACCGCTCGTGGGGGGTGGCGCCGAGGAAAACTTGGAGGGACATTTGGTCTGCAGCGACTGGGCCTGGAAGACGCCGCCGGGGCCCGGCCTGCCGTCCACCACCACCTGGGCTCCGGGCTTGAAGATCTCCGGCAACTGGCCGCTGTAGGCAATCTTCAGCGCCCGACCACCCTGGCTGGCGCTGAAGAGGACTTGGCCACCCGCGGCTGCGGTGTGGATGTCGTTCTGGACCACGCCCAGCACCCTGACCTCGCGATTGGGGGGATGGGCCTGAAGCTGGGCGATCGTCTCGTAATACTCGGCCGAGGACCCCGTCGCCGAGTAGATCAGGTATCCGGTACAGGAGACCAGGATCGCCGCGATCACGAGCCAGCGCCACATCTATTCAGGCCCCCGTCAGGCTCAGATAGCGGGACAGGGAAACCTGGTCGATGGGGCCCATAAAACGCGCCACGACCGCCCCACCAGGGTTGATGAAGAAGGTCTGCGGGGGGGCGTCCACGCCATAGAGTTTGGGCACGCCGCCCAGCGGCGGGCCCACCGGGTAGGGCGCATGCTGGTCGGCCTCGTAGGCCTGGGCTGCTCCCGGCGTGTCCTGGATGTCGACCCCCAGGAAGGCCACCCGGGAACCGATTTGCTGCGCCAGCCGGCTCAGGATCGGGTCCTCGGTGCGGCAGGCGACGCACCAGGAGGCCCAGAAGTTCAGCACCACCGGACGGCCCCGAAGACCGTCCAGGCTGACCTTCTGCCCGGTCATGGTCCGGATCACGATCTGGGGGGCCGCTCGGCCCAGGATCTGGCCTGAGCCCACGTTCTTGGGGTGGGCCAGGCCCCAGCCCAGGGCCGCCAGCAGGACCACGGTCACCACCGCGCCAGCCGTCCAGGCCAGGGTTCGAGGGCTCATGCCGCCGGCGCCAGGGCCTCCAGCACCTCGAGTGCCGCCTTCGCGTCGCGCTGCCCGAAGTCGATCTGCAGCGCCACCTCGTCCACACCCAAGCGCTCCAGCTCGTCAAGCCGGCGGCGGCACTCGGCCAGGGGTCCGACGATGGTCACCAGATCGACCATCTCGTCGGTCACCGCGGCCACCGCCGCCTCCCGCCGGCCGGCCAGAAAGTGATCCTGAACAGCTCTCGCCTCGGACTCGAATCCGTAGGCGCAAAAGAGGCGGTTGTAGTAGTTGCGGTGGTGACTTCCCATCCCGCCCAGATAGACTGCCAGCTGCGGCCGAGCCAGATCCCAGCCGACTTCGATCCGATCGGTGACCACAATCGACTGTAGGACGCAGACCTGGATGTCGGAGCGCGACCGACCAGAGAGCTCCAGCCCGCGGAGCAGATGCGGGGCGAGAACGGTGGCGTAATGACTCGCGGAGACGAAGACCGGCAGCCAGCCGTCGGCCACCTCGCCCGCCAAGGCCACGCCTGAGGGCGTGAGGCTGGCGAGGTAAATGGGGATCCGGGCCCGCAGCGGAGGCTGCATCAACTTGAGCCCGCCGCCGAGCTGGAAGACCGATCCCTGGTAGTGCAATCGCTGCCCGCCCCAGAGCATGCGGGCGACGTCCACGGTCTCGCGCAACCGCTGCAGCGAATGCTCGAAGCTGGCGCCGTGCCATCCCTCCACCACCTGCGGCCCGGAGGTGCCCAGGCCCAGCTTTACGCGCCCACCCGAAATCTCATCCAGCGAGGCGGCGGTCTGGGCGAGCATGGCCGGGGAGCGAGCGAAGACGTTGGCGATGGCGGTCCCCAGTCGGATGCGCGTGGTCCGAGCAGCGAGCTCGGCCAGACGGGTGAAGGCGTCCGCACCATAAGCCTCGCTGAGCCAGATTGTTTCGTATCCCAACTCGTCGGCGCGGCCGATCAGGTGCAGCATGGTCTGATGTGGAAAGCCCTCCACAAGGGGCGCTGCAAGGCCAACCTTCACATCGGAAGTTTAGGACTTTCAGTCTCCGGGCCCCGATCGTGGGCGGCGGCTCAGAGGCCATCCAGGGGCAGCTGGTTGTCCCTGCAGATCCGCCCATAGAGGTGGCCCGAGGACTTGACGGTCCGCTCCTGGGTCTGGCGATCGACAGCCACCAGCCCAAAGCGCATGGAGTAGCCGCGGGCCCATTCGAAGTTGTCCATGGAGCTCCAGTGAAAGTACCCGCGCACGTCGGCGTGGGCCTCAATGGCCTCCCAGACCTGATCCAGGACGTCGAGCAGGAAGCGCTGGCGCATGTCGTCGTCGGAGGTTGCGATGCCGTTTTCGGTGACGTACACCGGCAGTCCGCGAGGGATCAGTTCGAGCAGACAGCGACGCATCCAATTGGCGTCCACCGCCCACCCGAAGTCGGTCGTGGGGCGCTCGGGGGGGTTGGATCGACGCATGAATTGGCGCCCCGGGTGAAGAGCATCAAACGCCACCGTCTGGGCGGTGTAGTGGTTCAGCCCGAGAAAGTCGGCCGGGGCCGCCACCACCTTTTGCAGGCGCCCGCGGGTGGTCGGCCAGCGGTCCATCAGGGCCTGGGCGAGGCCCGCCGCCGCCCGATCCCGGAGCCTCGGTTGCGCGGGCAGGAAGAGAAGCTTGTGGTGGGCGATGCCAACCGGCACCCGCGGCGTCAAGCGCCTCAGGTCCTGGTAGGCCAGGAGGTGGGCTCGATACATGTTGGCGAGGACGCGATGCGCTCCGCGCAGGTCGCCCCGGCGGCCGGGTGGGAACTCGCCCAGAATCCAGCCCTGGAGGGCATAGATGTTGGGCTCGTTGAGCGTGACCCAGAAACCGGGCAGGTCTCCCACCACCATGGCCACCCGACGCACGAAGTTGGAGAACGCCGCCGGCGCACCGCTCGCCGCCCAGCCCCCGCGGCGGGTGAACCAGGTCGGCGACGTGAAATGGTGGAGGGTGACCATGGGCGTCACCCCCTGCTCTCGGAGCTCTGTCAGAACCTCGCGGTAGTGAGCCAGTTCGCCGCCGTCGAACTGTCCCTCCAGGGGTTCAATGCGAGACCACTCCAACGACAGGCGGTGGGCGTTGGTGTGCATCTGGCGCAGCAGCTGGATGTCCTGACGGAAGCGGTGATAGTGATCGCAGGCGGGGTCGGAGCTGTCGCCGGTGAGGATCCCGCCCTGCTGCTCCCAGTCCCACCAGTCGTTGCCGTGGTTGCCACCCTCGACCTGGTGGGCGGCGGCTGCCGTACCCCACAGGAATCCGGGAGGGAAGCTCCTTGTCGTCACGCGTCGGACAGCACCGGTGGGGGCACATAGGCCACCGCCGTCACCTCGCCATCGGTCAGGTCGACTTCCAGCATCGCCGCCCGATCCACCACCTTGCGCATCATCTCGCGCTCACTGCGGGGCCGGTCCTCGAGCAGCATCCAGGCCGCACCCAGGGGATCGGCGTGGCTGACCAACGCCGCCGGCGGTCCCGGCTGCTGCCCGGCGATCCGTCGCATCACCTCCAGCACCCGCCCCCCCAACACATCGAAGGGTTCGTCGCCGGGAAGCAGCCCACGTCGCGCCCGATGCACCAGCCAGAGGGGCCTCCGAACCGGTATCAGCCAGTAGGGTACCCCCTGCAGATAGCGGCTGAATTCGGCCTCGCGCAGCTTCGGATCCACCTCCAGGCGAGCCGGCTCGGCCAATTCGGCATTGATGATCCGGGCCGTCTCCTGGGCCCGCTCCAGGGGGCTGTGCACAATCGTCACGATTCCGGCCTGGCGCAGCCGCCGGCCCACCTCGGCCGCCTGCCTCCGGCCCCTTGCCGAGAGCGGAAAACCGGGCAGGTGACCGTAGAGGACGTGCCTCGGGTTCTCCACTTCGGCGTGTCGGATTAGGTAGATGCGGTTCAGTGCCACGACCAGGAAGAGGTTAGCGGGCGTGCTGGGTGGCGAGGCGCCGGTCACGCGCCGGCGTCGGTGTAATCCAAGCCCCGGTTGGGCTCAAAGTGCGATCCGCCCGACCGCGGACTCGACGGCCCGAGCCCCGAACTCCAGCGCCTCGACGGGGATGCGTTCATCGGCCGAATGAATGGAGGCCATGAAGTCGAAACCCTCGGGGGCCGGTGTGGGCAGGAATCCGAAGGTCTGGATGCCCAGCCGGGCGAAGACGCGGGCATCGGTCACCCCCGAGAGCAGGTAGGGCACCGGGACTCCCGCCGGGTCGGCCTCGCGGATGATCGCGGCCAGCTTCTCGTAGACCGACAGCTCGGCGGGAGGCGGGCCGGGCTCGTATGCGACCACCTCCAGGTCGGGCCCCTCCCCGACCAGGGAGCGCACCTCGCTCAGCATCTGCTCCGGCTCGAAGCCGGGCAGTAGTCGGCCGTCGAAATCCACCGTGACCTGCGCGGGGTGGACGTTGAGGGCCTCGCCCCCCGCCACCCGGGTGGGGCTGATGGTGTTGTGAATCTGCGCATCGAAGGATCGGCCCTGAGTGCCCAGGGCGTCGAGCGCGGCGTCGGTCCGACCGCCCACGAGCAGGTCCTGCATCACCGCACCCAGCGGTGGCCCCAACTCGGCGCCCATGATCTCCAGCATCAAACGCACCGGCGCGCTCAGGTGGACGGGCAGCCGCTGGCTCGTCACCTTGGTCAGCAACGCCCCCAACTCCGACATGGCCCCCGCCCGCAGGGGTATGGAACCATGGCCGCCGGGTCCGCGGACCAGGGCCCGAATCGAGCAGAGCTGCTTTTCAGCCACCATGATGGGGTAGAAACGCCGGCCCCCGAGGTGGAGGGTGAAGCCACCGATTTCGCCCAGGGCGTAGCGGACTCCGGCGAAGAGGTCGGGGTGTTCGGCGACCAGGAATTTGGAGCCGTTCTCACTCCAATTCTCCTCGTCACAGAGCAGGGCCAGCACCACATCGCCCGGTGGGGGCGTGGCGGACGCCGCCAGGCGCAGGAATGCGATCACCATCATCGCCACCCCACCCTTCATATCCAGCGCACCCCGCCCCCACACGAAACCCTCCTGGAGCTGGCCCGAAAAGGGCGGCACGGTCCAGCTTTGATGGGCGGTCGTGACCACGTCGAGGTGGCCCTGGAGGAGGATGCCGGGGGCGCGACCCGCGCCCTTCAGCCGTACCACCAGGTTGGGCCGCCCCGGGCTTTTGGCCAAAGCCAACACCTCCAGCCCCGACGATCGCAGCAGTTCAGCCAGGAACGTCATGCAGGGCCCCTCGCCGCCGGGCGGATTGGTGGTGTCGAATCGCAGCAGTTGTTGCAGGAGTTCGACCGGGTTTCCAGTGGGGGCCATCACCGCCCCCTGGCGGTGGCGGCGGCAAGCCTCGTCGACCCGCTCCAGGCACCTCCACGCCGCTCCGCGGCGCGCCCGCGGGACCGGGCCGCCCGCGCCCCCCTCACCTACGCCCGGGCCGGAACGAAGGTCCGGTTGGTGCCGGGTTCGGAGCCACGTCCGTCCGCGAGGGCCGCGCCCGCCTCTTGCATCAAATCCTGCTCGCCCAGGCGTTCGTGGTTGATGACGGCGGTGCCGATGCTGACGGTGAGCCGCTGCCAGGGACCTCCGTCGGCGAAGTCCTGAAAGGAGACCGCCAGGCGCAGGGCATCCGCGACCTGGATGGCCTCCGAGGGTTCGGTTTCAGGCAGCACGACCGCGAACGTGGGGGGGCTCGAGCCGGTCACGAATCCAACCGTGTCGGTGTCCCGCAGCGCCGCCACGAGGGACTGCCCGATCTGGCGCAGCAGCCGGCTCACCTCGTCCGGACGGAGGTCATTACGCATGCTCTCGGCGTGATCCACCTCCACCATCAGGACGGCGACGGGCCGCCGGTAGCGGAGGGCCCGGTTCACCTCCTGTCCGATCATGGCCTTGATGAAGACGCCGTTGAAAAGGTCGGTGGCGGTGTCCACCACAAAGATGGGGCTCAATCCAATTTCGGTCAGGTTGTGACCGCAGCGGGGGCAGAACGCCCCCCCCTCGGAGACCTGATTGGCGCATCTCCAGCAGATCATGTCGCGCGGATTGTATTCGCAGCCAGTCCCCGAATCCTATTCTTCATGCGTGGACGGCCAGTTCGATCTTTTCGAGACGCCCGCCGATCCCCCGGCCGACCCCGGGCGAGCCCCTGACGCACCGCTGGCCAGCCGCATCCGACCGACCGAATTGAGCCAGGTCGCGGGCCAGGAGGCGGTGGTCGCGGTGCTGGGCCAGTTGGCCGCGGCCGGCCGCCTACCCTCGCTCGTGCTCTGGGGGCCACCGGGTTCGGGCAAGACCACGCTGGCCAGGATCCTGGCCAGATCGGACGGGGCGCGCTTCGTAACCGTGTCGGCGGTAAGTGCCGGCGTGTCCGATCTGCGCCGCCTCCTGGGGGAGGCCCGCCAGGCCCGGCGGCGGGGGCTCCGGACGGTGCTCTTCATCGACGAACTGCACCGATTCAACAAGTCCCAGCAAGACGCCATCCTGCCCGACCTGGAGGATGGAACCGTGACCATGATCGGAGCCACGACCGAAAACCCATCCTTCGAGGTCAACGCACCGCTGCTCTCGCGGAGCCGGGTTTTCCGACTCGAGGCGCTCACCGAGCAGGAGATGGGCAAAGTGCTCGACGCTGGACTGGCCGAGATCGAGGCGGAGCTCGACCCTGCCGCCCGAGCGCTGCTGATCGAGCTGGCGCGGGGTGACGCGCGCAGCGGACTCAACACCCTCGAGATCGCCGCCCAACTGGCCCCGCCGGGTCCCATCCAGGCCGATCAGGTCCGCGCCGCAGCCCAGCGCGGCCACCTCCTCTACGATCGGGACGGCGACCAGCATTACGACATCGTCTCGGCCCTCATCAAGAGCATCCGGGGTAGCGATGCCGACGCCGCGGTGTACTGGTTGGCGCGGATGCTGGAGGCCGGGGACGAGGTCAACTTCGTGGCCCGGCGCCTGGTCATCCTGGCCTCGGAGGACGTCGGATTGGCCGATCCCGAGGCGCTGCCCCTGGCCGTCGCCGCGCAGCAGGCGGCCCACCTGGTGGGCATGCCGGAGGCATTCCACCCCCTCGCCCAGGCGGCCATCTATCTGGCCCTGGCGCCCAAGTCGAATTCCGCCAAGTCCGCCTACCAGAGGGCCGCGGCGGCGGTGCGGGAGAGCGGCAACCTGGCCGTGCCGCTGCACCTTCGGAACGCGGCCAGCGCCCTGATGAGGGAGATGGGATACGGCCACGGATACGCCTACGCCCACGATTTCGAGGGCGGGAGGGTTGACCAGGAGCACCTGCCGCCCGAGCTCAGGGGCCGGCGCTTCTACGAGCCGACCCCGCGCGACCGGATCCCACCACCGGTCTCCCCTCGACCGACCGGCGCCGGGGACGGGTAGGATTGGTCGCCGTGGCCGACGCACTTGTCATATTCAAACCGGACTCCTCCCATCGGCTGGCGACGCGAGCGGCGGTTTGGGATTGGCTCTCCAGCGAACGCGACTGGAAGATCGAGGGCCTCGGTTGGTTCCAGCCACCGCGCTCCCTGATCGAGGTCCACTACGACTTTCTCGAGGGTCGCCCATTCTTCGCCTGGCTGGTTCGATTCATGAGTTCTCTGCCCCTGCTGGTGGGCCGCATCAGCGCCAGTGCGGCGACGCTGGAGGAGTTGCGATTCGAGCTCGGGGAGACGCGAATCGCCGAATCGCGGCCGGGATCGTTGCGCGAGCGCTACGGAATTGGGGGCGGGGTCAACGTGCTCCACCTCTCCGATTCGCCCGAGTCGGGCGCCAAGGAGACCGCCCTCTGGTCAGACCACGTGGACCTGGATCGCATCGAGGTTGAGATGGCCGGCGGCGGGGGGGCCCCCGATCACACCTGGCATCTACGCTCGCTGGCGGCCCAGTACGCCGCCGGCGTCCACAAGGACGCAGCCGCCAGGGCCATGGGCGCGCTGCTGCGCGAGGAATCGGACCTAGACGCCGCTGGATTCGATGCCCTGGTCGGCGTCATCCTGGGGGCCTTCGACTAGCTTCGGACGACGGACCACCAGAGCCTGGCCGAAGAGGTCAGCGTTGGGGATCACGACCTGGGATCCGTCCGCAGCCTGCAGAAACGTGACCCGCATCCTGACCTCGGTGACGATTCCCGTGTGACCGTCCACCTCGATCAGGTCCCCCACCCGCACGTTGCGCTCCAGCTGCACGTAAAAGCCGCTGACGTAGCTCTTGAAGATGTCCTGAAGACCGAGGCTGGCAATCAGCGCGGCGACCAGGATTCCGCTCAGGCCAACCAGCTGGTTCTTGAACACGTCCGACAGCAGAACGAAGGAACCGATCACCAAAACCGCCGTGTACACCACTCGGCGAACCAGGAACACGGTGTCCGGGCGCATCTGCCGCCGGCGCAGATAACGATCGGTCAAGAGGCGCAGCAGCAGAGCCGCCAGCAGGAAGCCGACCACGATCACGGCCGCCCGCAGCACGTCCGCCAGGGGGTGCGGCAGGGTCAATCCGTGGAGCGCGTTCAACGCCGCCATCGGCGCTCAGTCGGAGGGCGGCTATCAGCCCTCGCTGGGCGCCTCTTCGACCGTGGGTGGTCCCGCCAGCGCAACCGCTGCCTCGTCGGCCGCCTCCGCCCCTCGGGGCGCGCTCAGTTTCACGACCACCTCTTCGGGGTCGTCGGTCACGGTGACGCCCACGGGCAGCAGCAGTTCCTGGACCCGGATTCCCTCGTCGACAGCGGCCAAGGTGCTGCAGTCGACCTCGATCAACTCCGGAATCGCCGCCGGCAGGCACTCAACGTGGATCACGTGTACCAACTGCAGGAGTTCGGCGTCACCGCGCTTGACGAGTTCGGATTCACCCACCACCACCAGCGGCACCTCGGTGTGCAGCTTCTCCATGAGGCTGACCTGGTGGAAGTCGACGTGGATGGGAAGGCCGCGTCGAGGCGAGATCTGGACCGACTTGATCAGGACCTTGACCGGCCGCGTACCGGCCACAGCCAGATCAACCAGCTGGGTGTGGCCGGCGCGGCGATAAACGCGCTGAAAGTCCTTCAGGTCCAGACCCACCGCCCTCGCGCCCACGCCGTGGCCGTAAACGACCGCGGGCAGTTGGCCCACCTGCCCCAGGCGCCGCGAACTGTTACCGGCTGGGGTCCTTTCGACGGCATCGATTTGCATTAAAAACTTCCTTGACGTGGGCCGTGGGCCGACTGCTGATCAACTCGGCAGGGTGGATCCACCCCAAATCCGACATCCCACCATAGCAAGCCGCAAGCCGCGCCGGTTGAAAACGCTCCCCGCTCACCCCCGCGGGCCAAATCGCGAGCGGAGCCATTCGGTGATGGCGGCCAGGGGCGTCCCGGGCGTGAACACCTCGGCCACACCCAGCGCCTTCAGTTCCGCAACGTCGGCGGCGGGCATGATGCCGCCGGCGAAGACCACGATGTCCTCGGCGTCGCGGCGGCGCAATTCCTGCAGCAGGGCCGGGATGAGGGTCATGTGGGCGCCGGAGTGGAGCGAGAGTCCAATCACCCCGGCGTCCTCCTGCAGGGCGGCTTCGACCACCATGGCCGGGGTCTGTCGGAGCCCGGTGTAGATCACCTCGAAGCCGGCATCGCGCAGCGAACGGGCGACCACCTTCACCCCTCGGTCATGGCCGTCTAGACCCAGCTTGGCCAGCACTATCCGAACCCGGCCGTCGGTGGGCGATGACACGGGGACGATTATCGGGTACCGCCCGGGCCCGTCCAGCGCAGGCGCTCGGCCAGGCGAGCCAGCACCGCCTGCGGATCGTTATCCGCCTCCAGTTCCTGGCGCAGGCTGGAATCCTCCCGCAGGATGCGGCCGGCCTGGAGGCGGGCCCATCCTGCGACCAGCTCCGCCGCCTCGTCGCACAACCTCTTTGAGCGCCGCCCCTCCGCCTCGGGAAAATCGGCAAGCTGGGCGCGGTGGCGCTCGACCGCCTCCCAGAGATCGCCCACGCCCTGCCCGGTGGTCGCCACCGTCGCCACCAGTGGAGGGGGCCAGGGCCGCTTGTGGAGGCTGGCGATGAATCCCCGTAGGTCCCCTCGAAGCTGATCGGCCCCGCTCAAATCGGCCTTGTTCAGGCAATAGATGTCGGCGATCTCCATCACCCCCGCCTTCATCAGCTGGATCCCATCACCGAACCCCGGCGCCAGCACCACGATCGTGGTCTCGGCCACCGATGCCACCTCCAGTTCTGACTGTCCCACGCCGACCGTCTCCAGGATGACGGTGCCAAACCCGAACCCCGCCACGAGCCGAATCGCATCGCGGATGACGGGGGAGAGTCCGCCCAGGTGGCCGCGCGCGGCCAGCGAGCGGATGTAGACCCCTTCATCCTGGGCGTGGCGCTGCAGCCGGATGCGATCGCCGAGGAGGGCGCCACCAGAAAATGGCGAACTGGGATCGACGGCGAGCACGGCCACCCTGTGGCCCCTCCCCCGAAGCTCCGCGACGACGGCGCCGGCGAGGCTCGACTTGCCGCTGCCGGGAGCCCCGGTCAGACCCACCACCGCCGGGGACGGCGCCTCGGCCGAGATCAACCGCACCAGCTCCGGGGCCGAAGCATCCCCCCTCTCGACCGCGCTGATGGCACGGGCCAGGCCGCGTGCGCCCTCGGAGCGCAAGCGGGCCACCAGCTCCGGGGTGGCGCTCACCCAGGGGCTCTCCGCTCCCGCCGCCAGAGGCTTGGCCACATCCTCACTGCCCGATCCAATGTAGTGCGAAATCGTGGCCCAGAACCACCACCAGGCCGCTCTGCTCCGCCCCCGGTACGCTCGCCGGGCTGGCACTGCTGGCCACCACCACGCTGGCCTGGAAGTAGCTGGCGAGCCAGCGGGCGGTGAGCGGATAGCGCCCGCCCGAATAGTCGTAGACGACAGAATGCGGGTCGGTTCGACCTCGAATCGGGGGCGCCAGCTTGAACCCCAACGGGGCCAGGGCCTGACCCACGCGCTGCCCCATGTCGGGCAGCGTCAGGCTCGCGTTGACGAGCTGGATCGGGGCCTGTTCAGCCAGCACCTTGGGGTCCACGATGAGGTGGGCGAAATACTGCTTGATGTTCGCAAAGCTCGGATCGATGGCGCAGAGCACGTATTCGCCCCAGGGCCCGCAGCTGCCCGGCTGCTCGTAGTAGGGAGCGGTCAGGTTGGAATCGGTCAGGGCCGCGGAGGCGATCGAGGCGGCAGAGAGCTTCGACGAGTAGGAGTACAGAGCGTTGAGGTCGGCCAGCCCCAGGTCGGTGATGAAATTCTTCTGCAGCGCGCTCATCAGAGCCGGAGCTCGGCGGATGGCACCCAGGCTCGCGGCCTTGCGTCTGATCGCATCGAGCAGCTGACGCTGACGCGCAGCGCGGGCGAAGTCGGTGGCTGCCGCACTCTCTGTAGCGTGGCGCGATCGAGCCAATTCCAGCGCTTGCTCTCCATTGACCTGCTGGCATCCGGACGGAAAGTGGATGCCGCCCTTGACGTAACCATCTTTGTAGTTCGGGTACTGGTAGTCGTCGAGGGGCCCGCTGAGGCAGATTTGAACCCCACCCAGGGCGTTGACAAGGTCGCGAAAGGCCAGGAAGTCGACCCCCACGAAACCGTCGAAATGAAGCCCCGTGAGATTGGTAACGGTCTGCTCGGCGAGCCGCCCCCCCGCATCCGGGCTGGTGGCGGCGCGAAATTGACTCGACTTCCCCGCCCAGTCGGCGTCGTCCATGCCCACCGCATAGGCCACGTTGATCTTGTCCGAGAAGGAACGGTGATCGCTGAAGGCATCGATGGGAACCATCAGGTCGCGGGGAATGGACACCTCGACGGCGCGATGAGTGGAGGGATCGATGGACAGCACCATGATGCTGTCGGTGAGCCAGGGGGCGTCATTCTCGGCTCCCCCGTAGCCCAGCAGAAGCAGGTTCACGCGCTGGCCGTGCTGCAGCTTGTAGGGGATGGTCCCGGGCTCGGCCCCGGACGCCTTGGCCAGCTCGCTGAGGGGATTGCCCGATCCCGTCGTGGCCCTAACCAGGCCGATGGCGTGCCAGGCGGCGAGGCCCAGCACGCCTAGGGCCACGATCAGGGCGAGGGCCAGGAAGGACCGTAGCCATCCTGGCCTCGATCGGGTGTACAGCGACCGGCGCGCTCGCGAACGCGAGCCGTTCTGAGAATGATCCAATTAGTTGGTGGCCTCTGAATTGAGGTTGGTGCTGGGACGTGGGCTGTGAATCAGCGCCGCCACGGGCGCTAGCGCCCGACCAACGCAGCGGGCAATGCCGACTATAGCCTATGAAACGACGCCCCGGCGCCCGGCATCGGGAATCAGCCCGGGCGTTCAGCCGATCAGGGCGCGGGCGATTACCAGGCGCTGGACCTGATTGGTCCCCTCATAAATCTGGGTGATCTTGGCGTCGCGCATCATCCTCTCCACGGGGTAATCACTGATGTAGCCGTATCCGCCCAGGATCTGCACCGCGTCGGTGGTCACCTTCATCGCCATGTCCGAACAGAACATCTTGCTCATGGCCGCCGCCCGGGTCATGTCGGGATCGCCGCGGTCCACCTTCCAGGCCGAGAAGTAGAGGAGCTGTCGCGCCGCCTCAATCTGGGTGGCCATGTCGGCCAGCATCCATTGGAGGCCCTGGAAGCTGGCGATGGGATGCCCGAACTGGTGCCGCTGCTTGGCGTACTCGAGCGCAAAATCAAGCGCCCCCTGGGCGATACCGACCGCCTGTGCCGCCACCCCGGGGCGGGAACGATCGAGAACCCCGAGGGCGATTTTGAAGCCCTGGCCCTCCAGCCCGAGTCGGTTGGCGGCCGGCACGATGACGTCGTCGAAGGCGATCTGGGCGGTCGGGGAGCCGCGAATCCCCATCTTGGTCTCGACCTTCAGCACCCGCCAGGGACTCCGCTCGCGCTCCAGGAAGAAGGCGCTCACCCCGCCCGGTCCGAGGCCCCCGGTACGCGCGAAAACGATCATCGTTTCGGCCACGCTGGCGTGGGTGATGAAGGTCTTGATGCCGTTCAACACGTATTCGTCGCCCAGCCGGCGGGCGCTGAGACGAAGGGCGCCGGCGTCCGACCCGGCGTCCGGTTCGGTCAGCGCGTAGCAGGTCAAGCGCCCCCGCGCCAGCTCCGGCAGGATGCGCCGTTTCTGCTCTTCGCTCCCCCCCAGCAGGACCGAATAGGCGCCCAGCGCGTGCACCCCGAGGATCAGGGCCGATGTGGCACAGGCCCGCGCAATCTCCTCGGTGACCATGCAGATGGTGACCGAGGAGCCACTCAATCCGCCGTATTCCTCAGGGAAGGGGATGCCGAGAATGCCGTTTTCGGCGAAGAGGCGCTCGATGTCGTGGGGATACTCCCCGCTTCGGTCAATCTCCGCCGCGCGCGGGGCGACCCGGTCTCTGACCAGGTCCCGCACCGACTCCCGAATGGCCAGCTGCTCGTCGGAGAAGTTGAAGTCCACTGCGGCGATTATCGTTCGGCCGAGAGCGATCCGATCTGCATTCCGAGCAAGGTCCAGAATACGAGCGCCAGATCGTTCTTGAAGTAGGGCGCGTCGACCAGGCCGTGCAAGACCATGGCTACCAGGGCGCCGCTGAGGGTGACGGCCATCAGCCGGGCCCAGGGCCCCGACTCCAGACCCCGCCTGATCGTGCGCACCCATTGAACCAGCAGCCAGCAAAAGCCAGCCAGTCCGACCAGGCCGGTCTCGCTCCAGAAATTGAGGAACAGGTCATGCGGGTAGATGAGGTTCTCGTGGTAATCGGCGGCCCGGTAGGGTCGCAGCGCGTACTGGAACCCGTCCAGCCCCCCACCCCCCAGGGGCCGGTGGCGGAGCATGTTCAGGGCCGAGCGCCAGAGCGACTGGCGCAACGCGATGGTGTTGTCGGGGCTGTGGAAGTTGAACTCCACACCGACCCGATGGCGGACCTTGGCGCTCAGCCCCAGCGCCAGCAGCGCGATCAGCACGAGCGCCCCCAGCACCCGCCAGCGCCAGGGATGAAACATGAACGTGACCAGGGTCAGGGCCCCCAAAGCCAGCCACCCACCGCGCGAAAAGCTGGCGGCGATGGCCAGGGCATAGAGGAGGTACAGGATCCATCCCAGACGTCGTTCGAGCCGATCCCGGGAGTAGATGGCGAAGCTCAAGGCCAGCGCCGCCAGCGGTTCCAGGAACAATGCGACGTCGTTGGAGCTGTTGTAGATGGCGACCGGAGGCGTGGTCACGCTGAAGGTGCCCAAGAGCAGAGCCCGACCGTCGACGGCCAGGTTGGCCAGGGCGCCGCTGACCCCCGCCAGGGCCAGGCCGGCCAGCAACCAGCGCGCCCGCGCCCGGACTCTCGCGATGGCCGCTATGACCAGGCCGGCCGCCACCGGCTCGATGAAATAGGCCTTCCATATGCCCAACGCCTTGGCGTGGGTGGAGGCGGTGAAGACAACCCCCAGACTGGCCCCCGCCAAGAGCAGCAGGGCCGGCCCCAAGTAGGGGTTGCGCCAGGGCAATTCCCCCCAGAAGGCGTAAAAGCCCGCCGCCAGGGCGATCACCAGCACCAGTTCCAGCAGGGTGGTGTGCAAGGGGCCGAGGTGGGGCCGGATCACGTACAGGGGCATGACCGCCAGGGCCAGCGCCATGAGCAGGGTGGCCCAGCGCTGGGAGCGCGACCCAAAGGCTGCGGATGGAGGAACGGAGGCGCTCAACACTGGCCCATCATGCCTGGCCGGGGGAGCGGCCGCCGCCCTGACCAAGTCGACGCTCTGGAATCGCGCACCGCCCCTCCGTAGAATGAGGGCCTATATGGAAGCTGGTTCGCGCTATCTCGAGGGCACCACGGTGGGCGGCGGGCGGGACATCATCGGTGTGCGACGCGATCGGATCGCCGTCATCATCGAACAGGGTCGGGAGATCATCACCCGGGCCAAGCACGAGAAGATTCTGCCTGAGACCATCACCGGCGCCACCGCGGCGCTGCTGGTGACCATCTCCGGCTACGGCGAACCGCTTTCCGAAGGTCAATGGCGCGAGCTTTCGGGCGTGGTGGGTGGCATCATGGCCGATACCGGCTACGCCGACCTGGCCCGTCTGCGCGCACTCATCAGCCAGGAGCAGTTCGTGAACGTGGCCCGCAACCAGGGCTACAGCCGGTTCATTCGCCGTCTTGACGACGGTCGCTGGGTGTGCGAGATGGCGCCCAAGCTGGAGGACGTCCCGGACGAGTAGGGGCTGGGCCGCCCTCCGCCCGTTGGCGGTGCCGCGCGGCCAGCTCGGGGGCGGCGTGACCCTCCAGCTCCACCAGGTCGAGCTGGCCCGGCAGGGCATCTCCGAGGAAGCTGCTGGGGCGGAGCGTCAGGGTCTTGCCAAAGACGTGGCGCACGGCCGCGCAGGTGAGGTGGAGTTGCTGGCGCGCCCGGGTGATTCCGACGTAGGCCAGACGCCGTTCCTCCTCCAGGCCGCCGGTCTCAAAGCGTGCCCGCTCGTGGGGAAGCAGCTTGTCCTCGAGCCCGGTCAGGAACACCACCGGCCACTCCAAGCCCTTGGCCATGTGAAGGGTGATTAGGGTGACGCGCTCGCCGGCCTCGGTCTCGTCCGAATCCGTGCTGAGGGCGACGTCGGTCAGGAAGCGCTCCAGTCCGCGAGCAGCGCCGAGGTGGTCGTAGTCGGAGACCAGGGAACGTAGTTCGGCCAGGTTGTCGAGCCGCGCCTGGCCCGAGCGGGTTCCATCGTCGTAGTGCTCGGCCAGCGCGCAGCGGCGAATGATGAGGAGCAGCAGCTCACTGGGCGGGCGGCGGCGGGCCTCGGCGGCGAGGGGCACCATCTCGGCCGCGAACTGGGAGAGGGCCGCCCGAGCCTCTTCTCGCAACTCCAGCCCGGAGGCCTTCGCGCAGGTCTCGAGCAGGCTCGACCCGGACTCGGCGGCAGCCGCGATCACGGCCTGAGCGGTGCGCTCTGACACCCCCCTCCGGGGCACGTTTGCGATACGGTCAAAGCTGACCGCGTCCTCGGGGTTGTTGAGAAGGCGGAGAAAGCAAATCAGGTCCTTGATCTCGCGCCGGTCCCAGAAGCGCAAGCCGCCGACCAGGTGGTAGCGAATCCGGCGCTCGACCAGGGCCCGCTCGTAGGCCCGGGCCTGAGCGTTGGTACGGAAGAGGATGGCGCACTGTCCGAAGCCGATCCCCTCTTCCAGAGCCAGCCGGTCGATGCGTTCGGCCACCCAGGCCGCCTCCTGGTCGTCGCTTCCGGCCAGAATGAGGACGGGCCGGGAACCGGTCTGGTCGGCCGACCACAGACGCTTGGGGGAGCGCTCCCGATTCTTCTCGATGACCTGGTGAGCGAGATCAAGGATGCCCTGAGTGGAGCGGTAGTTCTGCTCCAACTTGACCACGGTGGCCTCAGGGAAGTCCCGCTCGAACTCCAACAGATTGCGCGGATCCGCTCCCCGGAAAGCGTAGATGCTCTGGTCGTCATCGCCCACCACGGTCAGGTTGCGGTGCGGGCCGGCCAGGCTGCGCAGGATTTCGTACTGGACGCGGTTGGTGTCCTGATACTCGTCGACGAGGACGTGATCGAAGCGGGACTGCCAGAGCTGAAGAACCTCTGGCTGGCGAACAAAGAGGGCTCGCAGGTTGATCAGAATGTCGTCGAAATCCATTCCGTTGGATTCCACGCAGAGGGCCCGATAGCGATCGGCCACGAGGGCGAATTTGGCGTCCTCCACACTCCCCCCCTGGGCTCGTTCACGACCCAAGCGCTGCTGCAGAGGGCCCAGGGGATGCTTCTTCGAATCCAGCTGGAGGTCGGACAGGGTCCGCTTCAGGAGAGCGCGAGAGTCCTCCTCGTCATAGATCGCAAAACCCGGGCGGTATCCGAGCAATTCGGCGTGGGGCCGCAGCATGCGCACCGCAATGGAATGGAAGGTTCCGACCCAGAGGCCCTTCTGCGCTCCCAGCAACTGGGTCAGACGGGAGCGAATCTCTCGCGCCGCGCGATTGGTGAAGGTCAGCGCCAGTATTCGCTCGGCCCCCACCCCCCGCGCCCGCAAGAGGTGGGCGATGCGCATCGTGAGCACCCTGGTCTTGCCGCTGCCGGCCCCGGCGAAGATGAGCAGAGGTCCGTTCCCGTGGGTGACCGCGGCCAGTTGTTCCGGGTTGAGCGACCCCAGATCCAGAGGTCGACTGGGTCCTCCGCTCTCGATCAGCAACGGCGCCGCCGCCGAAAGACGGTCAGCAGCCCAGCTCGCGGGCGATGAGAATCCTCTGAATCTCGCTCGTACCCTCTCCGATCTCGTTGAACTTGGCGTCGCGCCAGTAGCGCGCGATGGGCAGCTCTTCGATCAGCCCGTATCCGCCGTGAATCTGCACCGCCTGGTCGGCGGCCCGCTTGGAGGTCTCCGAGGCGAAGAGCTTGGCCGAGGCGGCCAGGCGGACCAGCCGCCCGGGGTCGGCCTGGGGATGCGTGTACTCGAGGGCCGCGCGATGGGTGGCGAGACGAGCCAGGTCGACCTCCACCGACATGTCGGCGAGCTTGAATGCGATCGCCTGCTGGCTGGAGATGGGACGGCCGAAGGCGGTCCTCTGCTTGGCGTAGGCGAGCGAGGCCTCGAGGCAGGCCCGAGCCAACCCGGTGGCGAGAGCGGCGATGGCGATTCGTCCGCCGGTCAGCGTTTGCAGGAACTGGTGGTAGCCGCCACCCTCCTCACCGAGCAGGTGATCGAGCGGAACCCGGCACTCGTCAAGGGCGAGCGGATGGGTGTCCGAGCAGCGCCAGCCCAGCTTGCGATAGGAGGGCAGGATGGCCAGACCGGGCGTCCCCGCGGGGACCAAGAAGGCGCTGATCTCGGCTCCGCCGTCGGGCCTGGTGCCGGTCCTCCCGGTCACCGTCACGCCCGCCGTGATGTCGGTGCCGGAGTTGGTGATGAACTGCTTTTGCCCGTTGATGACCCACTCCCCGCCCTCCTGCCGAACCCGGGTAGCGGTGGCCCCGGCGTCCGATCCCGCCCCCGGCTCGGTCAGGCCGAATGCCCACAGGCTCCGTCCCGCCAGCAGGTCCGGTAGCCAGCGCCGGCGTTGAGCCTCGGTTCCAAACCCGATCATGGGGGCGGCGCCGAGCGACACCGCCGCCTCGAGCGTGATGGCCACGCCGGCGTCGGCCCAGGCGATCTCCTCCAGGGCCAGGCAGTAGGAGAGAAAGTCGGCCCCGACCCCGCCCACCGACTCCGGGAAGGGCAGTCCGAAGAGGCCCAATTCGCCCATCTGGCGGACGATCTCATATGGGAACCGGCGCTCCTCATCGAGGGCCGATGCCGCCGGGGCCACCACCTCGCGGGCGAATTGACGGGCCAGGTCGACCACCGCGCGCTGCTCTGGGCTGAGCTCGAAGTCCACCCCCAAATCCTAGAACCCGGGGCCTCCGTCCAGATCAGTCGGGGGTCAGAAGACCGACGATCTGGTCGGTGGTCTCGGCCACCGCGACGCCAGCCGCCCGGAAGGCCTCCTCCTTGCTCTTGGCCGTGCCTCGATTGCCGGAGACGATCGCCCCGGCGTGGCCCATTCGCTTCCCCTCGGGGGCGGTGCGCCCGGAGATGAAGGCCACCGCCTTGAGCCTCGATCCCGCCCCCACCAGTTCGGCGGCACGCTCCTCATCGGAGCCGCCGATCTCACCGATGATGGCCAGGTGGGTGGTGGCGGGATCGGCCTCGAAGAGCCTGATCACGTCCACGAAGGACATCCCGTTGATCGGGTCCCCCCCGATCCCGACCACGGTCGATTGGCCCATGCCCGCCGCGGTCAGGGCGGCCATGGTCTCGTAGGTGAGGGTGCCAGAGCGGGCCACGATACCAACCCCGCCCGGCTTCGAGAAGCGCTGCGGGATGATTCCGATCTTGCCCACCCCGGGGGTCAGCAGACCCGGGCAGTTGGGACCCAGCAGGCGGACGCCGGGGAAGTCGGAGAGGAAGCCCTTGACCCGGATCATGTCCTGGATCGGAATTCCCTCGGTCATACAGACGATGAGCTCGATGCCGTTGGCAGCCGACTCCATGATGGCGTCGGCGGCATAGGGGGGCGGAACGAATATGCCGCTGGCGTTGGCGTGGGTGGCCGCCTTGGCCTCCGCCACGGTGTCGAAAATGGGCACCTCGTCCTGGCTGGTGCCGCCCTTACCGGGGGTGACCCCGGCCACCACCTTGGTGCCCATGAGCCGCATCTGGCCGGTATGAAAGGAACCCTCGCGGCCGGTCATGCCCTGGATCAGGACTCGGGTTGTGTCGGTGAGCAGAATTGCCATTGGCTAGCGCGTCAAGGCCACGATTCTCTGGGCCGCTTCCCATCCGTTGGCACCCGGCTCAATGCCATTCTGCTTTAGGATCTCGCGTCCCTCCTCTTCATTGGTACCGCTCAGACGGACGACCAGGGGCAGATTCATGTGGAGGTTGTCTCGGGCCGCGATCAGGCCCCGGGCCACCTCGTCGCCGCGCGTGATACCACCGAAAATGTTGATCAGCACGCCGCGCACCCGGGGGTTCATGAGAATTACCGCCAGCGCGTTCTCGACCACCTCGGCGCGCGCCCCACCTCCGATGTCACAGAAGTTGGCGGCGGACCCGCCCGCCCGCTCGATCAAGTCCAGGGTGCCCATGCACAGGCCCGCCCCGTTGCCGATGATCCCAACCTCTCCATCGAGTGAGACGTAGGTCAGGTTGCGCTTCTTGGCCTCCTCCTCAAACACGTCCAATGCGATGGTCCCGGCATAGCGCTCCTCCAGAGCACGCTGCCGGAAGGCGGCATTCTCGTCCGTCTCCAGCTTGGCATCGCCGGCGATCAGCTGACCGTCACGCGTCACCACCAGGGGGTTGATCTCGGCCGTGACAGCGTCCAGTTCGGGGATGGCGCGATAGAGCTTCTTGATCAGCGGAACCAGGGCGCGCGCGTGGGCGCCGAGCCCGGCGGCGAAGGCAAGCTGGTTCAACTCGAAGTCGAGGGGACCCCGCCAGGGATCCGGGTGGAGGCGGGCGATCGAATCGGACGAGGTCTCGGCGACCTCCTCGATGTCGATTCCACCCTTGGCCGAGAGCATCAGGATGTTGTTGCGGTGGTCGCGATCGACGGTGAAGCCGAGGTAGATCTCCTGGGCGATGTCCAGAGCCGCCTCGCAGTAGACGAGCGGCACCCGGAACCCCTTCAGGTCCATACCGATGATCGCCGTCGCCGCCGCCCGCGCCTCTTCGGGGCTCTGGGCCAGCTTGATACCACCGGCCTTGCCTCTGCCACCCACTGGAACCTGAGCCTTGACGGCCACCGGGCCCAACTCGCGGCAGGCCTCCGCGGCCTCGTCTCCATTGCTCGCGGTGCGACCCGGTGGGATCGGCACGCCCAGCGAGGCGAGCACCGCCTTTGCCTGATACTCCAGCAACTTCATCCAGTAATTTCTCCTGGCCGCCGCGGCGGCCTCCTAGTTCGCGCCCCCCGAAAGGGTAGCAATTCGGGACCCGCGGGCCGGAGGCCGGCCCCGGTCAGGCCGGGCTCCAGCAGTGCTCGAGGCCTGAGCTCAGAGCGGGATGTTGCCGTGGTGGGCGGGCGGCCGCGAGCGCTCCTTGCGGCGGGCCAGGCGCAGGGCGCGGATCAGTACGGGCCGCGTCAGCGGGGGCTCGATGACGTCGTCGAGGTAGCCACGCTGGGCCGCCACCAGCGGGCTGGCGAAGCGCTCGGAGTACTCCTGAACGAGCCGCCTACGCTCCTCCGTGGGCTCGCTCGAAGCCTCGATCTGACGCCGGAAGATGATGTTCACCGCCCCCTCGGGCCCCATCACCGCCACCTCCGCACCCGGCCAGGCGAAGTTGAAATCGGCGCGGATGTGCTTGGAGCACATGACGCAGTAGGCCCCTCCGTAGGCCTTGCGAACGATCACCGTCAGCTTGGGCACGCTGGCCTCGGCGAAGGCGTAGAGGAGCTTGGCCCCGTGGCGAATGATTCCGCCGTACTCCTGCTCAACCCCAGGCAGGAACCCCGGTACGTCCTCCAGCACCACCAGCGGAAGGTTGAAGGCATCGCAGAAGCGCACGAACCGGGCCGCCTTGGTCGAGGCGTCGATATCCAGGGCGCCCGCCAGCACCCGGGGCTGGTTGGCCACTACGCCGATGGGATGGCCGTCGAGGTGCGCGAAGGCACAGATGATGTTCATCGCGTAGAGCGACTGAACCTCGAGAAACTCACCGTCGTCGACCAGCTCGGAGATGATCTCCTTCATGTCGTACGCCTCTCGAGAATCGGCCGGGATCAAATCCAGGAGCCGCGGCGAGGTGCGATCGGGCGAGTCTGAGGGCGGACGCCAGGGCGGATCCTGGCCGCTGTTCTGGGGCAGGTAGGAGAGCAGGCGACGGGTCTGTTCGAAGCACTCGTCCTCGCTCGAGGCCAGAAAGTGGGCCACGCCCGAGCGTGTGTTGTGGACCTCGGCCCCTCCCAGCTGGTCGAACCCCACCTCCTCACCGGTGGTGACCTTGACCACCTCCGGCCCGGTGATGAACATGTAGCCGACGCCCTTGACCATGAATGTGAAGTCGGTGATGGCCGGCGAATAGACCGCGCCGCCGGTGCATGGACCCAGGATCAGGCTCAGCTGGGGGATGGTCCCCGAAGCCTGGACGTTGCGCCAGAAGATCTCGGCGTAGCCGGCCAGGGAGACGACCCCCTCCTGAATCCGGGCTCCCCCGGAGTCATTGATGCCGATGATCGGGATCCGGTTCTGGAGCGCCAGGTCCATGACCTTGCAGACCTTCTCCGCAAAAACCTCGCCCAAAGAGCCGCCGAAGACGGCCGCGTCGTGACTGAAGAGCAGGACCTGGCGGCCGCTGATTCGGGCGTACCCGGTCACCACCCCGTCGCCCGGCGGCCGCTTGGCCCCCACTCCGAAGGCCTCCGAGCGGTGCTCCGCGAAGAGGTCCAATTCCTGAAAGGAATCGGCGTCCACCAGCCGGGCGATGCGCTCCCGGGCCGTCAGCCGGCCCCGCGCGTGCTGGCGCGCAAACGCCTGGGCGTCCCCGTGCGACGCCTGGTAGCGGCGCTGGCGAAGGGTGTTGAGCGCGTCCACCTGGCGGGGAGCCATGCCAGGAGCGCCTAGGAGGCGTCCGAGGGCAGATATTCGCCGAACACGAGGCGAAGCCGTTGACAGCACTCGCCGATGGTGGCGTAGCGAGCCAGAGCCTCCTTCAGCACCGGCATCAGGTTGGACGTACCCCGCGCGCACTCCTCCAAACGCCCCAGCCACAGCTCCACAGCGGCATTGTCGCGCTCCGCCCGGAGACGGATCAGGGCCGCGATCTGCTCCTCTTGCGAGCGCGGCTCGATTCGCATCACCTCGACCTCCTCAGAAGTCTCGTCTCGAAATCGGTTCACCCCCACCACCCCCTTCTGGCCCGACTCGATCCGAACCTGCTGGCGGTAGGCCGAATCGGCGATGCGCCCCTGCATCCAGCCGCTCTCGATGGCGGATACGGCGCCGCCCCGGGCATCGATGGCCCTCACTATCTCCATCGCCGCCTCTTCCAGCCGGTCGGTCAGCGACTCGACCAGGAACGATCCCCCGAGCGGATCGGCCACTGCCGCCACCTGGGTCTCGTGGGCGATCACCTGCTGGGTGCGCAGAGCCACCTCCGCGGCCGTCTGGGAGGGTAACCCCAGGGCCTCGTCGAAGGAGTTGGTGTGGAGTGACTGGGTCCCCCCCAGGACCGCCGCCAGGGCCTCCAAAGAGGTTCTCACGACGTTCAGGAGCGGCTGCTGAGCGGTCAACGTGACGCCGCCGGTCTGGGTGTGAAAGCGCAGCATCTGAGAACGCGGGTCGGTGCTGCCAAAGCGCTCCTTCATGATTCGAGCCCACATCCGGCGGGCCGCCCGGAACTTGGCGATCTCCTCGAAGAAGTCCATGTGGCAGGCGAAGAAAAAGGAGAGCCGGGGGCCGAGATCGTCGACCTTGAGGCCCGCCTCCAACGCCGCCGAGACGTAGGCGATGCCGTCGGCCAGGGCGAAGGCGATCTCCTCCGGAGCGGTCGCTCCAGCCTCTCGGATGTGGTATCCGGAGATGGAGATGGTGTTCCAGTTGGGAAGCTGGTCGTGACAGTAGGCGAATAGGTCGGTGGTCAGACGCATCGACGGCCGGGGCGGGTAGATGTACGTGCCCCGCGCTGCGTACTCCTTCAGGATGTCGTTCTGAACCGTGCCTCGAATGCGCTCGGGCGGGCACGATTGCTGCTCGGCGACGAGCTGATACAAGAGCAGCAGCATGGGAGCCGTGGCATTGATGGTCATCGAGGTCGAAATCTCGCCCAGCGGAATGCCTTCAAACAGCGTCTCCAGGTCACGCAGCGAGTCGATCGCCACCCCCACCTTGCCCACCTCGCCCCAGGCCATCGGGTGATCCGAGTCGTAACCGATCTGGGTCGGCAGGTCGAAGGCCACCGAGATTCCCGTCTGTCCCTGGCCGAGGAGAAATCGGTAGCGCTGGTTGGACGCGCTGGCGGTTCCGAATCCGGCGTATTGACGCATGGTCCAGAGGTGGCCCCGATAGAGGTCGGGGCGGATGCCGCGGGTGTAAGGGTAGACGCCGGGCGGGGCCAGGTCTCGCGGCCGGTCAGGCGGTCCGTAGTAGGGGTCGAGGGGCAATTCGGAGTCGGTCAGCCAGGGCTGATCGGAAGCCGAGGTCATCGCCGCTCCTGGACCAACTCGGTCAGAACCCCACCCATGGTCCGGGGATGCAAAAAGGCAATCGTCGTTCCGTTCAGACCCGGCCGCGGCCTCTGGTCGATCAGATCCAGCCCGGCCCCACGGGCCGCGCTCAACTCCGCTTCGATGTCCTCCACCAGGTAGGCGACGTGGTGCATGCCAGGGCCTCGCCGGGCCAGGAAGCGGCCCACGCCGCAGTCGGCGCGGAGCGGCTGCATGAGCTCGAGGAGACTGGCACCTAAGTCCACAAGGGCGACCTCGACTCCGTCTTCCTGGCTCGCCCAGCGGGCCCCGGCCGCGGCGCCCAAACTCTGACCGTACAGAGCCAGAGCGGTGTTCAAGTCCGCGACCAGCAATCCCAGGTGGTGGATCCGCGAGATCCTCAGCACCGCCGGCTGAGGCGAGCCCGCCAGGTCCAGGCGGTCACTGGAGGGGGTCATCCGGCCAGGCCACGTCGATCCGTGAGGTGCACTCAGTCAGCTCCCGGGCCGCCTTGTTGTAGCGCACGATGGTCGGGAGGTTGCCCTTGAGGCGAAGTTTGCCCTGGAGCATGCCCCGGGTCGGGTCAAGCTCCTTCTGGGCCACCTGCTTCCACCTCGAGTAGGGCGCGCTGATGACGAAGGCACAGTCTTGGGCAGCCTCGACGTCGGTCACCTGGACCGCCCGCGCCTCACCCTCATAGAGGTCCAGCACCACCCCGCGCCCAACCTGGAAACTGCGGTCGGGTTCCGCCTCGACCACCAGTCCCACCGTCCAACGCCAGCCCCGGGCCGACTCTCGGTAAGCAGCACTGGAATTGATCTGGTCCTTGAACTGGGCCGCCCAATCGTCGGAAAAGGCCTCTATTGGCATCCCTGGCTCCTCCTCGCTGGGTCCGGGTCCGACCGGCCCAGCCCGGTTTCATGCCACCGGCCCGGGGTGGCGGGATTACAGTACCGCGCATGGGGCTCAACCTCGCCATGGCCTTGCATGATTCGGCGCTCACCAATCCCGACAAGGTGGCTGTGATCATCGACGATGTGCGCCTCAATTACGCCCAGTTGGACATGCTCTCGGACCGACTCGCCGGGGCACTTCTGCGTTCCGGCGTCACCCCCGGCGATCGGATCGTGATCAGCCTTCCCAACGTGCCCCAGTTCATCGTCGCTTACTACGGCATTCTGAAGGCGGGGGCGGTGGTGGTTCCCATCAACGTGCTCCTCAAGTCGACCGAGATCGCCTTTCATCTGCAGGATTCGGGCGCCCGCCTGGCGATCGCCTGGGAGGATTTCGCGGCCGAGTCGATCGCCGCCGCGGCCCTGCTGGCGGCGCCGATCAAGGTCTACGTAGCGGGCCGGCCGGGTAGCCCCAGCCCGCCCGGAAGTCTCAGCTTCGACGAGCTGCTGGCGGCCGCGCCGGAGCCGGGCTTCACCCTTTTCCAATCCAACCCGGACGAAACCGCGGCCATCCTCTACACCTCGGGCACGACCGGGCGGCCCAAGGGCGCCGAGCTGAGTCACTCCAATCTGTTCATGAACGCCTGGGTGAGTGTCCGGATCGTGAATGCCTGCCGCGACGACGTGATGATGGCCGTCCTGCCCCTCTTTCACACCTTCGGCCAGTCCACCATCATGAACGCCGCCGTCCTCGGCGCCGCCACCGTCACGCTGGTTCCCCGCTTCGACGCCGCGACCGTGCTCCAGGTCATGGAACGCGATCGGGTGACGGTTTTCGCCGGGGTTCCGACCATGTACTTCGGGCTCCTCCAGTACGCGGGGCCAGGGCGCGACCATTCCTCGTTGCGCATGTGCGTGTCCGGCGGCTCAGCCCTGCCCAAGGAGGTCATGGAGGCCTTTGAGGCCCGCTTTCAGGTGGCCGTCCTGGAGGGCTACGGCTTGTCCGAGACCTCGCCCGTGGCGACCTTCAACCGCAGCCGGGAGGAACGTCGCCCGCTCAGCATCGGCAAACCGGTCTGGGGGGTGGAGGTGGAGATCTGGGATGGCGAGGGTCACCCGATGCCGGACGGGGCCGAGCACGTGGGCGAGATCGTGATCCGCGGCCACAACGTCATGAAGGGGTACCGCAATCAGCCCGACGCCACCCGGCAGTCGATCACCAACGGTTGGTTTCACTCCGAGGATCTCGGTTACCGCGACGCCGACGGCTTCCTCTATATCGTCGATCGCAAGAAGGACATGATCCTTCGCGGCGGCTTCAACGTCTATCCGCGGGAGATCGAGGAGGTTCTCTTCCAGCACCCCGCCATCGCCGCCGCAGCCGTCATCGGCGTGGCCGACTCCCGGCTCGGGGAGGAGATCAAAGCGGTGGTCCAACTGCGCGCCGGGCAGCGCGCCGACGAGAACGAGGTCATCGACTTCTGCCGCGAACGCCTGGCCCCCTACAAATACCCTCGAAGCGTGAACTTCGTCGACTCGCTGCCCATCGGTCCGACCGGGAAGATCCTCAAGCGCCAGATCAGGGACAGCCTGGCCGCCGCCGATGAGCCGCCACCACCCCCCTCGAAAGCGGGCTCAGCGCAGCAGGTGTTCTGAAAAGAATCCGCCAATTCGGTTCAGGCGGTCGATGCGTCGGTCCGGCCGGCCGCTCCGGGAAAGATCGTGTGATTCGCCCGGATAGCGCACCATCTCCACCCTCCGGCCGAGCAGACGCAGGGCTCCAAAGAGCTCCTCCGACTGGGAGATGGCACAGCGCAGATCCATCTCGCCGTGGAGCAGCAGCAGGGGGGTGTGAATGGATCGGACGTAGCGGATCGGGGAGCGCCGCCACAGCTCATCCGGATCCGGCCAGGGACCCGGGCCCAACTCCAGTGCACCCCAGAGGACGATGTCGTGCTGGGCGTACTCGCTGACCAGGTTGGAGATCGAGCGCATCGATACCGCCGCCGCGAAACGGTTCGTGTGGCCGATAGCCCAGTTGGTCAGGTAGCCGCCATAGGAGCCGCCGGCGATTCCCAGCCGGGTCTCATCGATCCCCCCCACGCGTTCCAGAATCTGGTCCAGCGCCTGCATCAAAGCCTCGAAGTCGGCCCCGCCCCAATCTCTCACCACCGCCTGGCAAAAGGCCTCGCCGTAGCCCTCCGACCCGGGCGGGTTGGTGTAGAAGACCAACATTCCCAAGGACGCCAGCATCTGGAACTCGTGAAAAAAGGCCCAGCCGTACTGGCCGTGCGGACCGCCATGGATCTGCATCACCAGCGGAAAGGATCCGGACTCGTCGAAATCTGAGGGACGCAGCAGCCAGCCCTGGATTCGCAACCCGTCGGCGGTCGTAAACCAATGCTCTTCGGGGTAGGCCAAGTGGCGGTCACGCAGCCACGGGTTGAGGTCGGTCAGGCGCCGCGCGGCTCCGCCTTCCACCAGCTCGACGTCGCCCGGGTTGAGGGGGTCGGTGACACAGATGGCCAGCGCCGAAGGGCCGAGGTCAAAGTCGTAGGCGACGCTGCGGGCGGCCGGGTGCTCGATGCGGACCTCGCCCTGCCTGGTGACCGAGCACACCTCGGCGGTGCCGGGACCGCTGGCGATGAAGTAGAGCCTGTCTCCGTCCCGCGACCAGAGCAGGCGGGCTTCGTGGCCGCTACGCATGTCCGATCCGACGCTGCCGCCGACCGATCGATCCAGACCGGCGGTGAGGCATTGCGGGTCCCCGCCGTCGGCGGCCACCACCCAGGCCCGATCAAAAAGCCCCGCCCCGGGACCGGCCGGAGCCACGAATGCGATCACATCCCCCTCCGGCGACCAGCACGGATTGGAGATTTCCAGCCCCCCCGCGATCCGGACCGGCGCCGCTCCCTCGGCATCAACCAGGTAGAGGTTGCGCGTGCGGCGCAAATCCGAGTCGGGCTCGAAGTCCCCACAGACAACCAGCTGCCGACCATCGGGCGACCAGTCGAATCCCTCCACGTCGAAGGCTCCCTGGGTGAGCTGCTGAGCCCGGCCGCCAGCGGCCGGAATCAGGAAAAGGTGGGGATGGCGGCCGTCGACGAAGCCCATACCGTCGTGCTTGTCGTCGAGCCGACGGATCCGGCGCGCCACCGGCGGACGGCGCTGCTTATCCTCCCCCTGATGGGGCCGGGGATCATCCACGACGGCGCCGTCCTCGCTGGGGACGGAGGAGAGGAAGGCGACCTGGCTTCCGTCTGGTGCCCAGCGGAAGCTGGCGCAGCCATCAGTGGCGGTGGTGAGGCGGCGGGGCGGGGAGTTCCAATTCGCGCCCCGCTCGGCGATGAAAATCTGGTCGCGGCCCTCACAGCGCGCCAGGTAGGCAATGGAATTCCCATCCGGCGACCACTGCGGCGAATGCGAACGGCGACCCTCCGCTATCCGCTGCGGGGGATCGTCACCCTGAAGGTTCAGGAACCAGACGCAGCAGCCACTGTCGTGCTCGGCACTATCGGCGAACCCGACCTGATAAGCGATCCCGGAGCCGTCCGGCGACAGGCGGGCCCGATCAACCCATCGGAGTTCCTCCAGATCTTGGGCGTTGATGGATCGATCTGGCACTGGTCCGTGATTTTCGCAGAAATGACGTCCTCCGGCCGGCCCCCTTTTGGGAATCGCCACCGGCGCGGGCGTAGTCTGACCTGGGGAGATGTCGAAGCCGTTCAAGGTCGGATTCGCAGCTGGGTGTGCGGCGGCCACGCTGACCAGCGCGGCCATGTACCTGCTCGGCGCGCTGAGCGGGGTGACCCCACTCCCCCAGGCCCTACAGGAACCGATTCTCGGCGTCATGCCGGGACCCGCATTCGGGTTCTTGATCGACCGCCTGCAACACACGGGCAAGGTGGTCGAAGAGATGGGGCTGCTGCTGGCCCTGATCTTGGGGGGCGGCCTCCTGGCCGGCCTCCTGGCGCTGGCCGATCGGCGCCGCCAGATCCCCAGCAAGTCAATCGTCGACGCCGCAGCCCTCTACCTGGTGGTGGGGTTGGTGCTGCTGCCACTGGCCGGCTGGGGGCCGCTCGGCCTCGGCCAGGGCATCACCGTGGCGGTGGTCTGGGCCCTGCTGGCGGCGGTCTACGGTGTCACTCTGGAGATCTGCGCGGCGGGCCTGGCCCCCTCGCCGACCTCCGCCTCGGGCCCGGTTTTCAGCCCTGCTCGGCGCCGCTTCGTATTCGGGCTCCCGGCCGCGGCGGCCCTGCTCGGGTTGGGCGGCATCGCGATCTTCAAGGTTCCCGGCTGGCTTACCGCGCTGGCCGGCGGGGTGGGGCTGAAGCCGGCTGGGCCGTCGCCGTTCATCACCCCGGCCAACAACTTCTACCTCGTCTCCAAGAATTTTTCGGATCCCGCCCTCAGAGCCGCGGCCTGGTCCCTGATGGTGGGGGGAATGGTCGAGCAGCCCCACCGCTATTCGTACAACGAATTCCGAGGACTCGCCGCGACCACCCAGATCACCACCCTGGAGTGCGTGAGCAACCTGGTCGGGGGCAACCTGATCAGCAACGGTCGCTTCTCCGGCGTTCCCTTACAGCAGCTGCTGGCGGCCGCCCACCCCAATGCGGCCGCGGCCGCCGTCAATTTCGGTTCCGCCGACGGCTTCAGCGAGGGCATCACCCTGGAGGCGGTCATGTCCGACCCCCAGATCATGGTCGTGCACTCCCTGGACGGAGCCCCGCTGCCCGACAGCCACGGTTTTCCGGCCCGGATTCTGATCCCCGGTCACTACGGCATGCGGGGACCAAAATGGCTCACCTCGATATCGGTCGCCAAGAGCGTGGGAGGTGGCTTTTGGGAGGGCCAGGGATGGAACCACGACGCCGTGGTCAAGACCTTCAGCCGCTTCGATGTGCCCCAGAACGGTCAGACCCTCAAGGCCCGGACCCCGTTCGCCGTGGCCGGGGTCGCCTTCGCGGGCTTGCGCGGCATCTCGGCCGTGGAGTGGAGCCACAACGGCGGTGCCAGCTGGAATGGTGCCCAGTTGGTCGGGACGCCGATGCGGGGCGTCTGGACGCTCTGGACGTCCTCGTGGACAGCGGCCAAGCAAGGGACCTACCAGTTGAAGGTCAGGGCCCGCGACGGGCAGGGAACGCTCCAGGACCCGAGGGCGCAGAGTTCATACCCGTTAGGTGCCAGCGGCTATCACACCATCAATGTGGACGTATCGGACTGATCAGCGGAGCTTGATGGGGCTGGTGGATGCGGCCATCAGACCCTGTGCTGCGGCCAACGCCTGGACCACCTCTCCCACCACCAGCACCGCCGGCCCTCGGACCCCGCCCGCGCTCGCCGCCGCCGCGATCTGGGCCAGCGACGAGCGCAGGACCGACTGGGCGGGGGTGGTGGCCGAGCAGACCAGAGCGGCCGGCCGATTCCCACCCAACACCGCCTCGAGCCGCGCCGCGGTCCGCTTCAGGTCCGCCAGGGGCATCATCAAGACGAGCGTGTCGACCGATCGGGCCAGGGCCTCGAGGCGCGGCCCGAGGGCGTCGCTGCTGTGGGCGGTGGCGACGGCGAAGGAGGATGCGACCCCGCGCATGGTGACCGGAATTCCGGCCGCCGCCGGGGCCGCCAGTGCAGAGCTGACGCCGGGCACCACCAGCACCTCAACCCCAGCCTGGGCCAGGGCCAGCGCCTCCTCGCCGCCGCGTCCAAAAACGTAGGGGTCGCCCCCCTTCAGCCGCACCACCTCCTTGCCCGCCCGGGCGGCCTCGACCAGGGCTTGATGAATGGCGCTCTGCTCGGTGCTGACTCGACCACCCCGCTTGCCGACATCGATCCGCTCCGCCTGGGGATTGGCCAGGGCCAGAATGTCCGATCCCACCAGGGCGTCATGGAAAATAATGTCGGCGGCCAGGAGAAGCTCGCGCGCGGCCACGGTCAGCAGCTCCGGCGCTCCCGGACCGGCGCCGACCAGAGCCACCCGCCCCGGCTGGGCGGACCCCACCGCGCCCGCGATGGAATCGGCCAGGCGCGTCCCTTCCGCCGCCCGGCCGGCCCGAAGGAGCGCGAGCAGCGGCGAGTTGAGCAGGCGGCGGTAGACCGGAACCTGATCGGCCAGAGCAGCCCCCTGCTGGCGGAGCCGGCGCCGAACCTCACCCAGCAGGCGCACGAAGGGACCCCATTCCGCGCCCAGCCAGGACTCCAGCCGCAGGCGCAGCGCGGCGGCGAGGAAGGGGCTCTCGCCCGAGGTCGAGATGGCGATCAGGAGGGGATCGCGGTTGACCAGCGCAGGAGCGATAAAACGGCAACGCTCGGGGCGGTCAAGGACGTTGACCAGGATGCCACGCTCCTCCGCCTCCGCCCAGACACCGCGATTCAGCTCCTCATCACCGCTGGCGTCGATGACCAGGCGCACCCCCAGCAGGTCGCCCGGCTGGCGCTGGGCGTGCTCCCGGACCTGGGCCCCCGCCGCGCGCAGCAGCTCGGCCTTCTCCCGCGCCAGCCGGTTGTCGCCCAGCACCAGGCAAACCTGACCCCGCAGGTCCAGGAAGACCGGGTAGTACCTCAGGCCGGCACCGCCCCCGCCACCGGCACGGGCTGGGCCCCAAAACGCTCCCGGAGTGCATCCACACCCAGCCGGTGGCACCACTGTCCAAATCCCTCGGAGGCTTCCCGATCGTGGCTGAACGCCTCCAGCGGGGCCCGGAGCAGATCGGGGATGTCCTCCAAGCTCACATTTGTGGTGTAGAGCTCGTTCAGCCTGGTGCCCTCAAAATCACCGCCCAGGAATACGTCGTACTTGCCGAGGGTGGTGCCCACGAATCCGACGTCACCCAGGTAGGGTCGGGCGCATCCGTTGGGGCAGCCGGTCATCCGGAAGCTGATCTGCTCCTGGGCCAGTCCCAGTTCGGTGAGGAGTTGCGACAAGCGCCGGATCAGTTGCGGCATGACGCGCTCGGACTCGGCCACCGCCAGCCCGCAGGTGGGCCAGGCGGGGCAGGCCATGGAGGTGCGCAGTGCCGATGGAAGCTGGTCGGCGGCGAGCACGCCGTGGGCGGCCAGAATGGCGTCGATCCGATCCCGGCTCTCGGCCGTCAGGTCGGTCAGGATCAGATTCTGCTGGGCGGTGAGCCGGACGCCAGGTTGGAAGCCGTCCACGATTTTGCGGAGAGCGCTCCGCAGGCGGTGTTCGGCGGTGTCCGCGATGCGGCCGTTTTCGACGAAGATGCCCAGGAAGAAGTGGCCGTCGCCCTGTTCGTGCCATCCCAGGTGATCATCGATGCGCTCCCACTTGAGGGGGGTCGAGGGTTGGATGGGGAAGTCGAGGAGTGCGTCCACCCGGGCCTTGAACCAGTCCAGCCCGCGCTCGTGGATCAGGTATTTGAGCCGCGCGTGACGACGGTCGCTGCGATTGCCCTGGTCACGGAAGACGGTCACGACCGCCAGCGCCAGCTTCGTCACCTGGTCCGGCAGCACGAATCCCAGCGGCTGAGCGACGGAGGGGAAAGTGTCGGGCTTGTGGTTGGTGCGGCCAAACCCACCCCCGACCAGAATCTCGAATCCCGCCAGGCCCCCTCCAGGGCCGCGCCGCGCGACCAGACCGAGGTCGTTGGCGTAGACGTCGATGCAGTTGTCGCCCTCCGGGGCCAGCCCGGTCTTGAACTTTCGGGGTAGGTATTGCGACCCGTAGAGGGGGTCTGGTTCGAGATCCGGCCCTGAGCTGCAGGCCAGTTCGCCGTCCAGCCAGATCTCGTGGTAGGCGTGGGTGACCGGGGCCAGGGCGGCCGCCAGCCCGTCCAGCACTGGGGCCAGGTCCTCGCGCAGGCGATCGCGATGGGGCGAGGGGCAACTCATGATGTTGCGCTCCTGGTCGCCGCATCCGCCCAGGGTGGTCAGCAATCCGGCATTGATGGCTTGAATAGCTCGCTTGAGGTCGGATTTGAGCACGGCGTGAAGCTGGAAGTCCTGCCGGGTGGTGATGCGCATGGTGGAGTTGCCCCAGACCTCGGCAATGTGGTCGTGAGCTAGGTAGGCCGCCGCCGAAGCCACCCCGCCCGGAATGCGCGTCCGGACCATCATCTGGTGGTGCTTGTCCAGGCCCCGGCTGCGCGCCTCCTTGCGTCGGTCGCGATCGTCCTGCTGGTAGATTCCGTGGAACTTCAGAACCTGGACGGCACCGTCGCTGAAGACCGGGGTGGGCTCGGCAAGCTCTTCGGCCACGGTGCCTCGCAGTCCCCGGCTCTGACCCTTGAACACCTCGACCTTGGAGAGCGGGGTTCCGGAGTCGGGCGCCTCATGGCAGCCGCAGGTGGCGCACATCAGCTCAAATCCTCCGCCGGGACGGAGTTGCTCGGGCCGTCGCCGAGGCGGCGACGAGCGCCACCGGGGGCCGGATCGCAGGATGAAGTTACGTAACCGGTGTGCATTTGATGCTCCAGGGAAAGGAATGCGCCAAGCCGACTTGACGAAGCGCGGAGCCCCGACCGCGCGGGGCCTGGGCGGGTGGGGCCGACCGAAACCTGCTAGTCGCTACAGGTGCAGCTGGGGCCGCGAACAAAATCAACCACGCGCCGCCGGGTCAGCAGCAATTCGTGATCGAGGAGCGCTCGCATGAGGGTCTGAGAATAACAAACCGGCAGGGGCCTGACACCGCCATGGGAGTGCTCTGGCGGCCCCCAAAACAGTGGACTCGTAAGCCTCGCCGAGTCTGCGTTTGCGTTACCTGTCGGGGCCGGGCGGGAACTGGTCTCCGGGTTGCTTTCCGGGCCCCGCGCCTGACCCCGATCGAGAGCCCCCTCCAGAACTGGATGAAATTCCAGCCGCCCGCGGTGATGCCTGCTGCCCGCCCCGTATTTCGTAAAGGGGTACCGAAGTCGAAGTCGCAGGACTTTCGGCACAAGCACACCGACGAAGCACTGACCATCGACCACTTTTGGTGCCGGCGGCCGAGCCTGCCGGAACCTTGGAGGCTCCCGATCCCAGAGTCTTTTTCGGACATCAGGCTCAGGCAACCTCGGCTCCGCCCGTGACGGAGTGTTATTGATCGCGCTCAGTCATTTGCGACCGGGAAAGCACTACGGCTCCCCCGACTCCCCCGGCTCGTCCGGCGCCTTGACTGATCTAGATCTGCCGATGGCCACCGCCGTAGCGGTACTCGTGATCCTCGCCTGGATGGTGATACCGACCATCGCCGGGGCATGGCGCACCAGGACCCAGGACGCCTAACCGCGAAACTAGAGTTGGCAACGCGAATGAGTCGTTTCTGCGCTGGCTGAAATCAGCAGTGGGCTCGGGTCCACCTGGTTCTGAGTCAGAAAGGTGGAGCACCACACGTTCGCTTGTTCGAACCTGGCCGAGGCCCGCGTACGCATGCGCGGGTTTGCGTGTACCTCAGCGATCAGCGCTGGACCCGGCCATGGGCCAGTCGGCGAACGGTGAGGGGACGAACCTCGGCAATTCGCTCGAAGTCGCCGTCGACATGAACCACGCCAAGGCCATGATGCAGAGCAGTTTCTGCGATGAGCAGATCGGGGATCGGCGTCCGGTGCCACATGCCGTGATGGCGCGCCAGGTCTCGCTGAAGCCGCAGGGCGCGGTCCAACACATCAGATGGAGCAGGGACGATGTCGAAGCTCGCACGAAGATCGGCCTTCAGCGCGTCGTAGTCCTGGGCCGATCGCGCCGAATACAGCTGTTCAAGTTCGCCCACGGGACATACGAACAGCGACCCTGCCATCTCCTGCAATTGGGAGGCAACGTGAGGATTGTCTATGCGGGCTGCAGCGCTTTTGTCGAGGATCCAGCCCCCTACCGCCACATCTCCTCCGAGCTCAGCACCTTGAGATCCACGCGTTTCCTGAGCCGCTGCAGATAATCCTGCTGCCCACTTGCGCGCGCCGAGCGCGCGCCCTCCCCCGCTTGCGCCGCAAGGCGCAGCGATTCCTCGACCGTTGCGCGAGTAGTCGTGGCCCCGAGTGCCTTCTTGGCACGCGCAAGAAGTCCCTCGTCAATTTCGATTGTCGTTCGCTTAGTCATACGTACATATTAACCGTCAGAGACGTACATATTTCAATGCGCGCTCGCTCTTTGGCGAGGGGCGTGAGGGACCAAGCCCCGAGTACCAAGCGCTATGTGCAGTTCAGCTATCGCCTCGGATGACCACGCCACATGCACGTGGCGTGCTGATTCGTGTACTCTTGGATCATGCCAGCTACGAGCCGCCGACTGAACGTCACCCTTGATCAGACCTATGCCGCCAAGCTCGCCAAGCTAGCTGAGCGAACGCACGTGAACGAGGGCACGCTGGCGCGATCACTACTTTCACAAGCGCTTGACGAAGCCGACCCTGATCCACGCCACGCCGCGGCCCTTTTGGACGGCCTACCCGGTGCGTTTGAGCGCGCCCAGCAGGGACTCGCGGACTCCAACGCGGGTCGGACGATGAGCCTGGAAGACCTCTAGCGCGTGGCGCGGGTCGAGGTATCCAACTCGGCCACGATCGACCTGGATCAGTTGATCCGAAGTCACAGTCTGCCGAGGACCACGAAACAGAACTTAAGAGCGCTCTGCGCCCACTCGGTCGCCTTCCTCGGCTCGGGCCAGAGCTTGGCGGGCGCTGGTCAGGCTTTCGCTTCGTGCTCGGTCCCTGGCGATGGATGCTTGTCGTCTACGTCTTTCTCGAGGCCGAGAATCGAGTCGTAGTTGTGACCATTCAGGACGCACGTTCTTCGCACGCCGCCCGTTCGGGCACGGAATAGGAGCCCCACTCCATGATTCCACCAATCGGAATACTGGTTGCAGTCATCGGCCTCCTCGACATGGCGGATTGATGATCGGCAGCCGGGCGGGCGGGACAGCACTGCGAAGGGGCTCTTGCCAGCCTCCTATCAGGTCACCGTTTGCTCGGCGCCGTGTCTCTGGTGGGTCGCTGACCCCAGAGCGACAGATCCACTTGAGGGCACGAGGCCTGTGTACGAAAGGGTCAACCCCGGGGCAGCAACCACCGGGTTCGATGATCGCAGTGTACGAATTCGGTCGGCGGCCCCGCAGGCGTCACGCGGCGGCTCACACCGAGGGCCGAGGCCGGACACTCATCCTCGACCGGACACTCATCCTCGGCCGCCGCCATCTGAAGACCGTGCTCGCCGAGTACGTCGAGCATTACAACTCCCACCGCCCCCACCGTTCCCTCAGCCAGCGTGCGCCGTCCGCGCTCGACACGACTCCTGCGCTGGGCGGTTGACGCTGCAACCGACCAACCGGAGGTCCTTGTTGGCCCCGTGCAGTCCGACAGCGAGCCCGGCGGCTATGCCGCCGGTTCCGAACGGGAGGTACAGAGCGTCGGGTTCAAGACGGGCGTCACCGAGTTGCGCGGCAAGCTCGAAGCCGGCGCGGACATACCCCAGGCAGCTCATGGGAGTCGTCCCGCTGACCGGCACGTAATGCGGCCGGTGGCCACCCTGGCGAAGCTCATCGCAGACCGCGAGGCACTGGGCCTCGAGGTCCCAGACGTCGTCGGTCTCGACGAGACGCACGTCAGCGCCCATGAGCCTCACCACTAGCAGGTTGCCCTGGTCCTCGGGATGGTCGCCGTTGGCGAGCACGAGGGAGCAGCCGAGGCCGAGGTGGCGGGCGGCGGCCGTGAGCAGTCGGGCGAAGTTGCTCTGGGCGCTGCCACACCCGACGAGCCAGTCGACGCCTTCGCGTACTGGCGTCGCGAGTTCGTACTCCAGCTTGCGGGGCTTGTCGCCTCCAAGAGCCAGATCCGTCAGGTCGTCTCGTTTGATCGCGACCCGCACCCCGAGGCTGGCGGAAAGGTGTGGTAGGTGTTGCAGCGGCGTCGGTACTCGCGTGAGCTCGACGCGCGCGTGACCATCGAGCACAGTCCGGTCGTCGCTATCGGAGCGTGCGTCTGCCATCAGCGTGCTCCAGACGTGGCCCTGACGGTTGGCTCGTCATGCTCTCGTAGGGAACGCCCGATCGGGCACGCGTCACCGTCGCAACGCCGATGGTCGCAAAACCGGCAGACCGTCCGGGCTCCCGGCGCGTCCAGGCCAGCGCCGTGGAGCACCTTGTCGAGCAGGTCAGTGAAGATGGCCCGGTCCTTGGCCGACAGGGGTGCCAGCAGGTCCTCGATCGCGGCCAGGCGTCGACGTTCGAGGTCCACGGCAAGCCGGCGGCCACGGGCGCTGAGACGAACGGTCACTGAGCGCCCCTGCCTCGCCTGTCGAGTGACCAGCCGGTCGCGTTCGAGACGATCGACTAGGCGCACGGCTCCCGAGCCGGTCAGTCCGAGCACCTCGCCAAGCTCGCCGACGCCCACCTCTCGAAACGACAGGCACGTGAGCAGCGCGCCCAGCTCCGTGGCGCCGCACTCGCCGACCGCCAGCGCCACCTCAACATCGACAGCGGACGCCAGCGCGCCGACCCACTCTACGATCAACCCTGCCATTCAACAACTATGACTGAGTCAGTCATAGTAGGTCAAGACGACACGATCGGTGGGCGGCTTGCGCTTCTGCGGACTCCGACCGCGGCACGCAGATGTTGAGTAGTGCAGGCGCACAGGCGCACAGGCGCGGCAGACGCACGGCCCGCCGTCCAGCGCCTTATGCCACGGTCGGTCGTCCCGGTGAGGGAACCTGACCGCGATAGCGCTGTACACTCCGCTGCCGATCTCGAACACGCATTGCGCACCTCCGTCATCGAGGTGTTGCGACGACCGATTGAGACCGGTGTCGTGGATCTTGGTCCCGGCAGGATGGGCGGATTCTGCTGGTCGTCGCAACACCGCTCTATTTGGACCTCCCAGAATGAATGTGGGGCGATTCAGGGGTCCTGAGCCTCGACGCCGTGCGGGAGGACGTGTTCGATGGGTCCGAGAGTGTGCATGATGAGCCGGGTTGCGGCGTTGGCCGAGTGGAAGCCGTAGGCGCGGTTGACGATGAGTCGCCCGCCGGTTCAGGCCTTCGTGGCGAGCCCTGTTCTCACAAGGCGCATGGCGGCCAATCGAGCCCTACAGAGTCACGATCGGACATTCGTCCCAGGCGTGGCAACCGCATTCGAGGCTGTCGCGAAGGATTTGTGCCACGGCTCGGAGGCGGTCGACGCGATCCTCGACGCTTGTGATCTTGGCTTCGACGAGTGTCCGCCACTCTCCGGTTCCCTCTGACTGGCTGAGCTGAAACCAGCCTCTCGAGCCGCCGTGATTGCTCGCAGGCGAGCCGCCGCTTCGTCGCCGAACAGTCGGCGACCTGACTCGCGTCGCAGCGGTCGTACGAGGCCGAGTTCCTCGTAGTAGCGGATCGCCGAGGTAGCAACCCCGGACTTCTCCGAGACTTCCCCGATCAGCAACATAGGAGCGACGGGTCAGGATCGATTCCGGCCAGGAAGGCGGCGACCTGTGCACCCTCCGGCGCCAGCGAGGTGACGTCCAGGCGAACCCGCTCTCCCTGCGACGTCATCTCGAAGTCCAAGAAGCCGCAGCACTGGGCCTCTTGCTGGACAAGGCTCTCGGCGACCGATTCGGCGTCAGCCCGAAGCCATAGCCGGGTGCCGCCAGGGATTGCCTCAGCGCTGAGCCCGTAGCTGTCGCGCAGCACCTGCCACTCGGCGGCTCGGGTCTTGAGGTCGGCCACGTCCAGGTCGCAGGCCACGGTCAGATGACGGTGTTCGTGTCGCACATGGGTCATAACGTCACCATATGACTTCAAGCCGACTTGAAGTCAAGGGAACATGCTGTTTCTTCCCCCACATGGTCGGCCGTCGTGGAGAAGCATGTAGCGGTCCTCGTCGCTGCCAAGCGCACGCCCGACGCAGTGGATCAGCTGACCCGTGCAGGGGGATCTGGATCAGCGCCCCAGCGGCCGGAGCAGGGTCCACGCGGCGTGGACCGAGTCGCGGGCCAGGCGGAACGCACCCTGGGCGCGGACCATGGCCAGGATCCGCCTCTGCTTCTCCCACTTGCTGAGCCCGTCAACCCGGAAGAATTCGTCCAAAGCCCGATCCATCAGGCCCACGTAGGCTCCCATCAGCCGGGGGTTGTGCTCAAGTAGAGGCACCGCGCCGCGGTATTTACGCATGTCGGCCATGATCCAGCTGTGGTCAAGGCGGCCCTTGTACTCGGCCAGGGTACGGGCGCTGAAGTCGCCCACCTCGGCCGCGTGGATGACCGTCTCGGCGGCCAGCCGGCCCGATTCCATGGCCAGGTTCGAACCCTCGCGGTGGACCGGATTGGAGAGTCCGGCGGCGTCTCCGCAGACCAGGTAACCATCCCCGTAGAGCTTGGGGATGCCGCCCAGACCGCCCTCGGGGATGAGCTTGGCGAGGTACTCGACGGTCTCGCCTCCGGCCAGCAGGGGCCGCACCGCGGGGTGACTCTTGAAGTGGTTCAGGAGGGCGTTGGGAGCGCGCTCGGCCAGCTCCGATCGGCTGAGGTGGGTGTCAGTCATCTCGCTCAGCAGGGCACCCCCTCCGACCGAGAGCGAATCCTTGTTGGTGTAGATGAACATGAAGCCGGAAAGACCCTTGGTCGCCCAGCCGTAGCATTCGATCGAGGCCCCCTCGCCCCGCTCGCAGTTGAAGCGATCCTCGATCCGGGCCGGATCCAGAGCGATGACCTCCTTCACCGCCATCGCCACCTGGTTGGCACGCAAGGGCTTTTTCAATCCCGCCTTGACGAGCAGCTCGCGGCCCAGCCCCACGCCCTCACAGACCACCACCACGTCGGCCATGAGGTCGCCCTCACGGCCCGTCCGCACACCCACCACCCGGCCGTCACGCACGATCAATTCCTCGACCACCGTCTCCGGTATCAACATCGCCCCGGCGGCTTCGGCCTGGGCGGCAAACCAGGGGTCGAACTTGGCGCGCAGGACCGAGTAGGAGTGTGGGTTCTCCCGATTGCGCAGGTTCTTGTAGCCGAGCGCCCGGATGGCCGCCTCGGGCGTCAGCATCCAGCGCTGCTCCTCGATGATGGGCCGCTCCAGTTCGGCGTCCTTCCAGGCTGGGCCCACCACCCGCTCCAGCTGATGCGTGTACAGAATCCCACCCATCACGTTCTTGGAGCCGGGCTTGACACCCTTCTCGATCAGAGCCACCTGGAGCCCGGCTCGGGCCATGGTCAGGGCGGCCGCGCTGCCTGCCGGGCCGGCCCCGATCACGATCGCGTCGAGCCGATACTCGTCAGACATGGCCACCAATCCTAGTGACGCGTCCCGCTGGGGTGCGCGGATCGAGCCCGGAACCGATAATCCGGCTGCGATGTGGGTGGTCGGGTTGACCGGCGGAATCGGCAGCGGCAAGAGCACGGTCGCACGCATCCTCGCGGCCAGAGGTATCCAGGTCATCGATTCGGATCGAGTCGCCCGCGAGGTGGAGGCCAAGGGGACGGTCGGACTGGCCCGATTGGCGCAGGCATTTGGTCCTCAGATCGTCGATCCCGGCGGCGAACTCAATCGAGCGGCCCTGGCCCAGATCGTTTTCGCCAACCCAGCCCGGCTGCAGCAGCTCAACCAGATCATCCATCCCCTGGTTGGGATGGAGATCGACAAGCTGCTGGCGGCGGCCCGTGAACAGGGCCGCGAGGTGGTGGTGGTGGAATCGCCCCTGATCTACGAGACCGGCCGCGCGGACTGGTTCGACACCGTCATCCTGGTCCAGGCCGCCCCCACCGAGCGGGTCCGGCGGCTGGTTGCCGAGCGCGGCCTGAGCGAGGCGGCGGCGCGCTCTCGCATCGCCGCTCAGATGCCGATCCAGGAGAGCCGACGCCTAGCGCCCCACGTGATCCACAACGACGGCCCCCAGAGCGAGTTGGAGGGGAAGACGGAAGCGGTCTGGAAGGACGTCTGGCGTGAATTCGAGACCCGCGGCCCGCGTTGAGCCGGGTCCATGGAGTGACCACGGTGTCCGACCGAGGCGGGCCCCCCTCGAGAGATCCCCGCCGACGCGCTCAGCGGGCCGAACTGGCGGCGCTGGCGGGCGTGGTCGCGGCGGCCGGTGGCGGTGTCGAGTGATGACCAAAGGTGAGCGCCAAGGGCACCACCACCGCACCCACCAGGACCGCCAGCACGAAACTGACAGCACCCCATTCGCGGCGAAGGAAGCTTTGCCTCAGCACCCGGGCCGAATCATTCCGGGGATGTCTCGCCGTCCCTCTTGCGCTGGTTCAGCAGGCGCAGGAAGTCCTGCGCACGAGCCAACGCCTTCCAGCGCTCGGGGAAGAAGTCCTGCGCCAGAATGTCCTTGTCGGGCAGCTGGTAGACGGTGACGCACCACTTGCTGAGGGTGCGCGCCACCTCAACCTCGAAGTCGTGCTCCAGTGTTTCATAGCGCACGACGCGGTCGTCGTCAAAACGTCGTTTACCTGATACTGCCATAGCCATAAATCCTGGGGGGGAAAATTCGAGCGCATAGAGCGTGACCCGATTATAGCCGCGCATCCACGAACTCCAGAGCCCAGAAAGCGGGTCTGGGGCGGGCTATCCGGCGGCGATCTCCGAAGCGGAGACCAAGCCCCTGATCACCTCCAACATCTCTTCGCGCAAATCGTCTCGCTTTAGAGCCAGAGCCAGGTTGGCCTTGAGATAACCGGGCACCGTCCCGGTGTCATAGTGATCGCCCTCGAACTCGAGCGCCACCACCCGGCCCGGGCCGATGGTGCGCTTGATGGCGTCGGTGAGCTGGATCTCGCCCCCCGCCCCCCGATCGGTGTCGTCCAGGGCCTCGAACACCTCGGGCGCCAGCACGTAGCGGCCGAAGATGGCCAGATCCGAGGGGGCATCGCTCGATCGAGGCTTCTCGACCATGTCCAGCACCTCGTGCAGGCGACCCCGGCCGACTCCCGGCTGGATGACGCCATAGCGGCTGATCTGATCCCTCGGCACGCGGCGGCAGGCGAGGATGGTGGCGCCGGTTTCAACGTGGGCGTCGATCAGCTGGCGCAGGCAGGGGACAGCGCCCAGGATGACGTCGTCGGCCAGCAGCACCGCGCAGGGCTGACCCTCGACCAGCCGGCGCGCCGTCCAGACCGCGTGGCCCAAGCCCAGCGGTTGCTTTTGCTGCACGTAGGTGATGTCCACCTGATCGCTCAGGGAGTCGACGCCGCGGACGATCTGGAGCAGCTCGTCCTTGCCCCTCTCCCTCAGGTAGTGCTCGAGCTCCTCACTGTGGTCGAAATGGTCGACGATGGCCCGCTTGCCGCCGCCGGTGACCATGAAGATCTGTTCAATGCCGGAGGCGATGGCCTCCTCCACCCCGTACTGGATGGTCGGCTTGTCGACCAGCGGCAGCATCTCTTTGGGCTGGGCCTTGGTGACGGGCAGGAATCTGGTCCCGAGCCCGGCCGCGGGGAATATGGCCTTGGTCACCCGCCTGGCACGCATGCCCGAACATCTTATCGCCGAGTTCAGCTGGATCCGCTCTTCCTGATCCTGGATGGGCGGATCGCCTTTGGCTTCGAGCCCGACTCGGCGGTCTCCTGGCGGCGCTTCTGGGCCAGGTCCAGGGTCAGTTTCTTGAGCCCCGGGTTGTCGACCACCAGCCTGCCCCGGGACAGCTTTCTCTCCCGCGAGCGCAAGCGCTGCCTCTCCCGATCCGAAAGTGGGTCAGACTCCTCTGTCACCCCACGAATCTAAACTTTGCTGACGGTGACGGAAGGGGCCTCGGAAACACTGACGGTGACCCCTGACATGATCGAGCAGGCGGCCCGGGCGCTGGCGCCCTACCTCGACCCGACTCCCCTCCAGTATTCGCGGGCCTTCACGGCCAAGACCGGATGCCACGTGAGCCTCAAGATCGAGGGGGTGCAGCCCACCCGTGCCTTCAAGGTGCGGGGCGCACTGAACAAACTGATCCGGATGGGCGCGGCCGAGCGAGAGGCGGGGCTGATCACGGCCTCGGCCGGCAACCACGGTCTGGGGGTCGCGCACGCGGCGCAGGTTTTCGGGGTACCAGCCACGATCTACGTCCCTGCCAGCGCCAATCAGCTCAAGGTCGAAGCCATCAAGCGCCTCGGCGGCCACGTGATCACCCACGGGCGCGACTACCAGGCCGCCTTTCAGGAGGCGGTTCGGGTCCAGGGCGTGACCGACGCCACCTTCGTTCACGCCTTCGATGATGCGGACGTCATCGCCGGCCAGGGGACCATCGCGGTCGAACTGCTGGAACAGATTCCCGACCTCGACACGGTGATCGTGCCGGTGGGGGGCGGCGGACTGATCGCCGGCCTCTCCCTCTACCTCAAGCACAAGCGTCCGCAGGTGCGCGTGATCGGCATCGAGCCGGCCGGCGCCGACGCCATGTCCCGTTCCCTTGAGGCGGGCTCGGTGGTGACGCTGGACAGCGTCCAGACCATGGCCGATGGCCTCGCCGCCAGCGCCCCCGGGATCCGGACCTTCGAGATCGCCCGGCGTTGCGTGGACCGCATGATCAGGGTTTCCGAGGCCGAGATGCTCTCCGCCGTCCGGCTCTACTTCGAGTGGGAGCACCTGCTGGCCGAACCTTCCGGGGCGGCCGCCCTGGCCGCATTGCTCTACCACTACGCGCCGGAATCCGACGAGCGCGTGGTGGTCATCCTCTCCGGGGCCAACATGACCGACGAGGTGATGATCAGAGCGCTTCAGGCGCGCTAGGCTAGTTGCCTAGTCTGGAGGCCGTAAGCAGCGCGCCAGGAGGTTGATCGATGAAGGCCTACGTGCTCATAAACACCTCGCCCGGGCGGGCTCTGGAGGTGGCTCAGCGGCTCCAGGGAGAGCCCGGAATCAGTGCGGCCGACGCCATCACCGGCGAGTATGACGTGATCGCGGTCTGTGAGGCGGCTGACGTCAACGCCGTCGGCCAGCTCATCGTCGACACCATCCAGCGGGTGGAGGGGGTCTTCAAGACCATCACCTGTTTGGTCGTGACCTAGCTGGCCTTCACCCCGCCTTCTTTCCCCGCCGCCGCGGCCGGGGGGCCGGAGTCGAGTCGGCAACCCATTCCTCGGCGGTGGTGACGAGCGGCGACCAGACCAGGTCGCGGCGCGTCCGTGCATCGTCGAGGACCTGGGGCCGAGCCAGCAGATCGACCATCTCCGCACCGCTCCAGTGGTCGGCGCCGGCGTCGGCCTGGAGACGGTGCCACCCGGCCAGCAGCCGCGACAGGTCGTAGGGCAGCCCCCGAATCCGCGCCTCGGGCGCGATCCTCCCCCCCACCTCCAGCCACGACGACCGGAAGCCGCCCGCCAGGTGGATGGCGCCCGCCCGGCCCCGGTCGGCGGCGGCCAGGGCCAGGTGGCCAACGTCGGTTCCGGCCAGGAAGGTGCGCGCCGCGCGCCCTCCCCCGGGCAGCCAGAGGTCGCCCCGCCCCAGGCGGTCGCTGAAGGCGGCCACCACCGGCTCCTCTGCGTCCAGCACCTGGGCCAGTCGCACGACAACGACCTCCAGATCGGGCTGGGCCCGCAGCCATTGCTCTTCGGCGGCCAACCCGTGCTCGTTCTCGTGCCGGGGGCGGATCAGGGTCGATTCGTCGATCCGAGCCCCCGGGCCATGCGGTATCTGGGGTCCATAGACGCGGGAGGATGAGAGATACACCACGCGTTTGACGTGCTGCTCGCGGGCCGCCCCGAGCAACTCCGCCAGCCACGGATCCGGTACCGCATCGGGCTTCCGGGAGCCGAGGGCTGAGCGTCGCTGGGCAACGTAGTGAATGACGCCCACGCCCCGTAGTGAGCGTCCGATTGGGGTCCCCCACGCCAACTCGCGCACCCGCTCGCGCGCTCGCAGAGCGGCGGACACGTGGCGCCCCGCCCAGCTCTCCGACCCCGCGATCAGGTGCACGAGGGCGAAGTCTAAGGTCGTCGGCGCCGACCCGACACCCGGGTACGGATCGATTCGAGCAGCCCGCCGCCGCCGGCAGCGGCTCCGCGGCGGCGGCCAAAGGCCCCGAGAATGGATTCGCGCACGGTCTCGACCAGCTCGCTGACGCGCTGGTTCAGGCTCCACCAGCGGGGCGGATCCGGGCTCAGGGGGGGCGCGATCGAGACCTCGATGACCCCCCCCAGGCGCCAGTGATCCAGGCCTGCAAGGGCCACCGGCACGATCGGCACCCCCGACTGGAGGGAGAAATGCGCGACCCCGCGTTTCAGCGGCTGGAGGGTGCGACCGACCGAGTAGCGGCCTTCGGGAAAGATCAGCACCACCGCCCCCAGACCCAGCAGCTGGTAGACGCTGACGAGCGCGGTGGCATCGAGTTCGCCCATTTGAGGAGAGATCGGGAAGACCCCCATGCGTCGCAGCAGCCAGCGTTTCCAGGCTCGGTCGAAGACGGATTCCCGCCGACCCATGGTGTAGATCATGGGCCTAGACGGCAGGGCCGCGAGCAGGAAGAGGGCGTCGAACCAGGCCTGGTGGTTGGCCGCCAGCAGATAGGGCGGCGGGGGTAGGTTCTCCAGCCCCTGGACGTGGAACCGGAACAGGATCGGTATCAATCTGGCCGCCAACCAGGTCACGAGCCGGTAGAGGCGGGGCGGCCGCTGCGGATCACGATGCAGCAGCGGCTCGATGTGACCCCGCGCCAGGGCGGCCAGGTACTCGGGGCCGAGGTAGCGCTCGCGGTCAGCGGACAAATTCAACCAGGGCGCGATTGAACTCGCCGGGCCGGTCGGATTGGGGGGAGTGCCCGGCCCCCTCGATCACCACCAGCCGGGAGCCGGCCAACAGGGCGTGGGCGGCGTGGGCGTGCTGAAGCGGAAAGAGGGGGTCGTTGGCGCCCCAGATGATTAGTACGGGCACGGTCAGGGGCGCCAGCACGGTGGCCAGATCGGAGCCCCCCAGCAAGTCCGGCGCGGCCAGCGAGCGGAGCGTGGCGAGGTAGGAGCGGGTGTATCCGTCCGAGGTCAGGATCTCCTTCATCTGCGCCACGTAGTCATCGTCACGCGCGGGGTCCAAAGCGGCGGCCCTGCCCCAGCGGCGGCGGAGGCGCTCCACGAGTTCTGGCGGGAGTCTGTTCAGGGCCAGCCGGATGGCCCCCATCATTGCCTCCCCGACCTTGGGCAGGGCCAGCAGCGGGTAGTAGGGGCGGAAGCTCGGCCGACCCAACCCGAGCGCATCAACCAGCACCAGTTTGTCCACCCGGGCGGCATTCGACAGCGCCACCTCCAGCGCCACCCGCCCGCCCATTGAAGCTCCCACCAGCACCGCAGAATCCAGACCGACGGCGTCCATGTAGGCGTCGATGAAGCGCGCGAAGTAAGCCACGCCGTAGGGTGCCGGGGGCTTGGCGCTGCGTCCAAAGCCGGGCAGGTCAGGCGCGAACACCCGGTTCTCAAAAGCCAGGAAATCCAGGTTGGCCCCCCATTCCAGGTAGCCCGACGAGCCCAATCCGTGGAGCAGCAGAAGCGGTGACCCTCGCTCTCCCGCCACCGTGTGGTGGATGCGCAGGGAACCCACCTCGATGATTTCGCCCGCCGTCGTCACGAGACCGGATCGGCCAAGCCGTCGACGGCCGATCCGGACCCGTAGCTCTGTCGCCGCGAGCCGCGCAGGAGGGTCACCCGGCCCCGACCCAGTGCCATCCAGGGGCCGCCACTCCAGCAGAGGGCGGTCCGTTCATCCAATCCGATGAAGGCGATATCGGGAGTGGACCCCAGGGCCTCAAGGAGGCCCCGGCCGGGGCTATCGAAGTGAGGCAGCACCGCCGCCCCCGCCACCAGGCCCAGCCCCCGCTCCAGTCGCCAGCCTCCGCCCGAGACGGGCACGGGGGTGGACGCGCAAAGAGCCATGGCTCCCGCCGACGACCCGCCCAGAGCCGCTCCCTCCAGCCACGAGCGCCGTATCGCCGCCCACGTCGCGGTGCCCTGCAGCACACTCAGCAGGACGTCCGGATCGCCGCCGGCGAGATAGAAGAACCCACCTTCTGCCGCCCGGGCTGCCATCTCCGGCGAGTCGGCCCGCTCCGGATCCCAGAGGCCCAGATCCTCCACCGCCAGGTGCAGGGATTTGAACCAGGCCCGAGCCTCCTGGGCGGCGAGCTGGGGCTGGTGGCGAGCCACCGCGGTGGTCAGAACGAAGGCCCGGCCCGGCTTGGCGGCGGCGATGAGAAACCGGTCCTGAGTCTCGTTGCCGGGACCGAATTCGGCGCCTCCGTTCAAAAGCATCACCCCTGGCACGCAACTAGTATGTGACCCGTGCCAATTTCCCAGATTCGGGTCAGGATGGCGCCCAGCCCGACCGGATACGTGCACCTAGGCAGCGCTCGGACCGCCCTCTTCGACCTCCTCTTTGCGCGTCAGAATCGAGGCCGATTCATCCTCCGCGTGGACGACACCGACACCGGGCGCAATCACCGTGATTACGAGGAAGCCATCTACGACGGATTCCGGTGGCTGGGACTGGGCTGGGATGAGGGCCCCGACGTGGGCGGAGAGCACGGGCCCTACCGGCAGAGCGAGCGCCTCGACATCTATCGCGAGCACGCCGCCCGACTGCTCGCCGCCGGGTCCGCCTATCGCTGCTTTTGCACCCGGGAGGAGCTCGGCCAAGAACGCGCGACCGCGACCGCGGCCAAGCTGCCCTACCGGTATTCGCGCCGCTGTTTGCGCCAACCCCCAGCCGGGCGCACCGAGTTCGTGGTTCGGCTCCTGGTGCCCGCCGGCCAGACCCGTTTCACCGACCTGGTGCGGGGCGACCTGGAGTTCGACAACGACCTCATCGGCGACCCCGTGCTGGTTCGCTCGGACGGAGTCGCGCTCTACAACTTCTCGAGTCCGATCGACGACGCCCTGATGGAGATCTCGCACGTGATCCGCGGCGAAGAGCACCTCTCCAACACCCCCGTCCAGCTGATGGTTCTCGAGGCCTTGGGCTACCAGCGCCCAACCGCCTTTGCCCATCTGCCGGTGATCGTGGGCAAGGATCGCGCCAAGCTCTCCAAACGCCGTCATCCGGAGGCGCGGCTGGGGCTCTATCGGGAGATGGGCTACCTGCCCGAGGCGCTCTTGAACTACCTCGCCCTGTTGGGCTGGAACCCGGGCACCGAGGAGGAGATCTTCAGCCTCCCCGAGCTGGTCGACAGCTTCCGCCTGGAACGCGTCCAGCGGGCCAGCGCCATGTTCGATTGGGAGAAGCTGGACTGGGTCAACGCCCACTACATTCGCTCCCTAAGCGATGACGACCTCAGCCAGCGCCTGCTCCCCTTCCTGCCCGATCTGCCCCCGGCCACGGTCCGGGCGGCGGCGCCGGCCCTGAAAGAGCGGCTCCCGCGGCTGGCCCAGGCCGCCGAATTGCTCGCCTTCTTGAAGGAGGCTCCGACCCCTCCCGATCTCGACCCCGGCCAGCGTCAGATGCTGGAGCTGGCGGGCCAGGTGCTCGCTGCCACCTCGCCCTGGACCCCGGAGGCCATCGAGACCGCGCTGGAGACGCTGCGCGAGGTCCGGCAATGGAGCCGAGGCAAGCTCTTCACCCCGATCCGGCGGGCGGTGGCGGGTTCGATCTCACCGCCATTGCATCACACCCTGGCGCTGCTCGACCAGGCCGAAGCACTGGCCCGGATGGAGCGCAGCCTGGACCCCAACCCCTGAGCCGCAAGGCCCGGCCGCCTCACGCCCCCTGAAGCATCGCGAGCGCCCGCGCCGGCCCCCCCGCCGAGTGCTCGAAATAGATGTGCACCGACTCCCTGGATCGCGCCTCTGCCCAGAGCTCCCGCTGCCAGTCGGAGAACTGAATCGGTGAGTAATCGCGGCGCAGCCGATAGTAGGAAAAGCCGCTGGTCTCGATGCGCGGCGCCATCGGCCACTTCTCGTCATCGGTCACGACCAGCGCGCAGGCGTGGTATTGGAGCCGCGCATAAACCGCCTGGCAAAACCAGGAGGGGTGACGGAATTCGACCGCCGCGGGCACCGCGAGAGCCTGCAGAACCTCCTCCAGCAGCTCATCCTGGCGGGGGCGCGTGGGCGGCCACTGCAGCAGTACGGGCCCCAACTTCGCTCCCAGGACGTCCAGCCGTTGGCGGGTCAGGGCGGCCAGCCCGGCCTTGTCGAAGGCGGCGCCGGAATAGGTAACACCGCGCGGCGCCTTGAAACAGAACTGGAACCCGGGCGGGGACGACGAGGCCCAGGCGAGCAGCGCCGAACTGGTTGGGAGGTGGTAAAAGCTCCCATTCAATTCCAGCCCGTTGAGCCGCGCCGCGTAGTACTCGAGCATGCCCGAGGGGGAGAGATCAGCGGGATAGAAATCACCCCGCCAGGCCGTATAGCTGAATCCCGAGGTACCGGCGACGATGTGGCCCACGGCGGCTAGCTTCGGCGCGCGGCAACCCCGCCCGCAATCAGCACGGCGGCGAGGTCATCGGGTCTCTGCACAATGTGGTCGGCTCCGGCGCCCTCCAGCTCCGGCCTCGATCCGAATCCCCAGAGCACGCCCACCGTCGTGACGCCGGCGGCTCGGCCGGCCCGCACGTCGTGCGCGCGGTCCCCGACCATGACCACCGGACCGACCCCGATGCCGCGCTTCCGCATCGATGCTAGGGCCCGCTCGAGCGTCCTCTGCTTGGGCTCGGAGGTCTCCTCCAGGGGGGGCGCGAAGACGGCGTGAAATTGACCCAACACCCTCATGTCAGCCAGGATCGGCCAGGCGAAACGGGTCGGCTTGGAGGTGACCACGACGAGGGGGGCGCTCTCCGCCAACTGGTCCAGGACGGGGCCCATGCCGGGGTACAGCCGCGTGCTGCGGGCGGCTTCGTCGGCGTACAGCTGCCGGTAGGCCTGGACGCACGGCCAGGCCAGGTCGGGATCCTCGCCCAGCTCCACCAAGAGGGCCCCAAAAGAGGGCAGCAGTGGAGGGCCGATGAAGTGGAGCAGACTCCGCTCGCGCTGCTCCGGCAGCCCCATCGAGACCAGGGCACGATTTATGGTCCGCGGAATGGCCAGGCTGGAGTCGGCGATGACGCCATCCAGATCCAGGCAGATGAGACTCCAGCTCACCCCGCCACGATAGCGGGGCGGGTTTTGAATGTGGCGTTATGTGGCGCTTATGCCCGTCCGAGCGGATCCGATCGCTCTATTCTTCGCTGGTGGGGGCCACCACATCCATCCCCGGCGCGGCCCCTAAGGAGGTAGCGCCATGACCGAAGCCGCGAGACGACTGGATGATGCCCAAGTGGCGGCCGCCCTGGCCCACCTGCAGGGCTGGACGGTGGCCGATTCCACACTCACCAAAACCTTCAAGTTCGAGGACTTCATGGGCGCGGTCGGATTCGTGAACCAGGTCGCTCCGCTCGCCGAAGCCAGGGCGCACCATCCCGACCTGAACGTGGGTTGGGGTGCGGTGGGGGTGCGCCTGACCACCCACAGCGCCGGGGGGCTGACCGCCGCCGACTTTGCGCTGGCCGACGACATCGACCAGATCTAGCCGACCGCTCTCCCCGGCGGCCCTCACGCGGTTATGACGCCCGCCCCGATGGCCCGGGCCCGGAGCTGTCCGCAGGCGGCGGAATTCTCCCGGCCCCTGGTGTCGCGCACCGTGACCTGCACGCCGCCCTCCCGGAGCAGGCCGGCGAAGCGAGCGATGCGGCCCGGATCGGGTTCTTTGAAATCGGTGCCCGGGACCGGATTGAAGGGAATGAGGTTGACGTGACCGAAACTCTGGCGGGTCAATTCGATCAGTTCCCGGGCGTCCTGATCGCTGTCGTTGACCTCCGCCAGCAGAACCCATTCATAGCTCACCCGGCGCCCCGTCCGGTTGGCGAATCGGGCCGCCGCCTGGGTCAGGTCGGCCAGCGGGTATTTGCGATTGATGGGCACCAGGAAATCGCGAAGTTCGTCGCGGGCGGCGTGTAATGAGATGGCCAGAGTCACCGGTAGCGATTCCTGGGCGAGCTCGTCGATGCGCGGCACCAAGCCGGAGGTGGAGACCGTGATCCGCCGTGGACTGATGCCCAGGCCAGACGAGTCGGCGATGCCCCGCACCGATTGCACAACGGCCTCGTAGTTGGCCAGGGGCTCGCCCATACCCATGTACACGACGTGGGTCAGTCGGCGCCCGCGGGCGGCCAGAAGGGCGGCCGCGGCGATGGCCTGATCGACGATCTCACCGGCCTTCAAATTGCGGCCGAAGGGACCCTTGCCGGTGGCGCAAAAGGGGCACCCGATGGGACAGCCAACCTGGGAAGAGATGCAGAGGGTGGAGCGGCGCTCGTAACGCATCACCACCGACTCCACCGTGTAGCCGCCGTCGAGACCGTAGAGGATCTTGGTGGTGAGGCCCTGGTCCGAGTCCCAACGCTCGATCTCGGCCAGCGCGCGAGGCCGAAATCGCTGAGTGAGCTGGGTGCGAAGATCGGTCGGCAGCGTCGACATCTGCTCGAACCCTGCCCCCGCCGCGAGCGCTTGCCGGATCTGTTTCAGCCGGTAGGTGGGCTGTCCCCCGGCTTGAAGCCACTCCAGGAGCGCACCGTCGTCAATCAGCGAGATGGCGGGCAGGGCCGGAGGGGCGGAATCGGCCAGCACGGCTCAACCATAGCCAGGAGATGGCCCGGCTCGCATGTGAGGGGCCCCGGATCAGGGGGACGGAGAATGCGCCGGCGCCGGCCCCGACGGCAGGGCGCCAGAGGGAGGATCAGAGGGGGCGGACGTTGAGACCCACGCCAGATCCGCGCCTTCAGCAACGACCGCCCGCGCCGCCCCCTCGGCAACCAGTTTTTCGAGGTGAGCCCGGACCGAAGCGGAAGCCGCCCTCATGAGTGCTTCGCGATCGGCATGGCCGGCCAGTTCGGAGGCGTAAACCAACTCCGTGATGGTCGCCACGTCCCGCGGCGCGGGGTCCAGGGCGGCGCGCACCGCCGCCTCCCGCTGCAAGCGGTGCGCGCGATATTCCGCGATCTTGGCGGGCCCGTCGAGGACCGGATCGAAGTGGCCGGGAAAGAGGATTCGGGGCGCCAGCTCCATGACCCGCTGCAGGGAGTGCAGATAGGCGGCCATGTCACCCTCCGGCCAGGCCACCACCGAGCTGCCCTGGCCCAAGATCAGATCGCCGCAGAAGAGCACCCGATCGTCGGGCATCCAGAAGGCGAGATGATCGCCAGCGTGGCCAGGGGTGAAGATCGCGGTCAGGGCCAGGCCGCCCACGCGCACCACATCCGAGTCCGCCAGTTCCGGGTATCGGGTCACCCGGCAGTGGTGGTCGCGTCCGAGTCGCTCGGCACCCTCCAGGTGATCCGGATGGCCGTGGGTGACGAGGATCAGGCCCAGGGCGGCAGCCCCCAGCCGTTCGGCGATGGCGCTCCGGTGTTCCGACGAGTCCGGGCCAGGGTCGATCAGGATCAGCGCCGGCCCGTCGCCCACCAGCCAGGTGTTGGTGCCGGGACCGGTGAAGGGACCGGGATTGGGCGCCAGCACCCGGCGTACGGTGGCCATCCTCTCTGAGCCTTGGGGGTCAGAGCGTGGCGGCGGGCAGGAAGATGGCCACGCGCGTGCTGTCGATCACCTCCAGCCAGCCCTCGAGGCGCGATTCGACCAGCAGCCTGACCAGCGGCTCCCCCAGCTCGGGGGCGGCCATCGGGCCCGGCGAGGCGGAGGCGGTGTACCCGACCCGCCACCAGGGACCAGACGGCTCCACGCTGATGGCGACCCCGGGTCCGCCCATCCACTCATAGGTCCTGGTCAGCGCATCGACCAGGACGGTCTCGGCCACACGCACCACCGCGTTGCCGGGCAGGCTAGTCCTGGCTTCGGGCGCAGCCAGGTTGATGACAGCACCGATCACCACCGACCGAGGATCGTCTTTGGGATCCAGCGCCACCGATTCCAGGGCGGCGGCACGACGCCCCACCTCCTGGGCCTGATCGTAGATCTGGTGCAGCAACTGGTCATGTCCAAAGGCGGCCTGGCGGGCGGATTCCTGCAGCGCCAGCACCGACGAGCGCAGCTTGTGGCCGAGCCGGCCGAGGAGATAGGCGCGGCGCTCGAAATGGATGCGGCCGGCCTCCTCCCGAGCGCGCTTGGCGGCGTGGCGTGGGGCCGGGGCCGGACACCAACCGACCAGGACATCCCCGGCCAGAATCGGCTCCAGTGAGCCACCGGGCGGCGGATGGTCAAGATCGGCCGGCCCGTGGCGATGGCCGTCGTGGACCTCCACCAGACCTCCCCCGACACGAACCCAAAAGTCGGGCAGAGGGCCCGAGGCGATCACCGGCTGGCCGTGGCACGAACGCCGATGGCGGGGCGTGAGCGGTGGGGGGCGGCCGGAACGGTGAACTTAAAGCAGGTCCCCTCGGGACCTGTCCGCTCCAGCCAGACGTGGCCGCCGAATGACTGCTCCACCATCAGCCGGGAAAAGTAAAGCCCCAAACCCAGGCCGCCGTGAGCTCGGTTCTGACCCGCCGGCCCGGTCTTCTCGAAGAGGCCCTCAAGACGATCTTTGGGCAGCCCAGACCCGTTGTCCGCAACGGTGACCTCCAGCCAGCCACCCGACTCCGACGCCGACACTTCGATCGATGTCGCCTCGGTGTACTCCAGCGCATTGCCGATCAGGTTGGTCAGCACCTGGTCCAGGTGGCTCGGCTCGCAGAGAGCGGACGGCAGACCCGGTCCGAAGCTGAATCGGATGACATCGACGCGAGAGCCATAGCGGCTGCGCAGCACCGCCATGACCTGTTCGGTGGCCCGCTCGATGCTGGCCGGGACTGGATTCGGCTCAAACCGGTGCGCTTCCAGCTTGGCGATGATGAGCTGGTTTTCGACCAGGCCCAGCAGGCGGTCGGACTGGTCGTAGGCCTCTTCGAGCAGCGAATGGCGCTGCTCGGCCTCCATCACCAGGTCCCACTGCAGCAGTCCGGCGATGGTCGACTTCATGGCCGCGGCGGGGCTTCGCACCTCGTGTCCGATGGCCCGCAACATCAGATCCTTGGCCTCCAAAATCTCGCGTTCGCGGGTCACATCCTCGTGCAGGGTGAGAATTCCAGAGGGTTGCTGGCCGGATCCCGGAATCGGTACCCGGCGCAACTCCACCACCGTGTCGCGATTGGCCAAGCGCAGCTCGAGCGGCGCATCGGGCGCCGCCTCGGGGTCGGATTCGATCACCGCCCGCGCCTCGTCGAGCAGACGTTGCGAGCTGTTGCCGACCAATCCCTGGGCGGGCACCCCGTAGATGCGCTCGATTTCAGGGTTGGCATAGACCACTATGCCCTGCTGGTCCTCCAAGATCACCCCGACCGGCGAGTGGCTCAAGATCGCATTCAACATTCCGGCCTGGCGGTCGAGGGCGTCGACCAACCTCACCCGACTCAGCACCACCGCCGCCTGGCCCGCCAAGACGCCCATGAGGCGCCGCGTTTCGGCCGGTGACGAGCCCATCTGTTCGGCGGTCAGCATGCCCGCCAGCTGACCATCCAGCATGATCGGTGTCGCCACCAACTCCTGATGCGCCAAGGAGCGGGCGGCGCGGGCGGCGCGGGAGCGCAGCTTGGCCCGTGGCTTGAACCGGGGCGCGTCGGCGATCGCGATCCGGTTCAGACCGGATGGGGATGCAGGATGGCGGACCATGTCCTCGCCCGCCACCAACCAGAGGGCGCCCACCGCCACCGCCAAGGCCTTCTCGATTTGGCGTCCCATCTCATCTCTGGTCACCTCCGGGCGGGTGATGTCAAGGTCGGTGAAGGCGGCGACCGCCTCCAGGGTGTGAATGCGGCCCCGGGTTTCAGCGGCGAGGCGCGCGTTCTCGATGGCGATGGCGGCATGGCGGCCGAAGTCGACCGGGGCCAGGCCCGACTCTTCGGCTGCGCCCGCCGCCTGGACGGCCCCGATCGCCCCCACCAGGCGGTCCGCATACCAGAGTGGAATCAGCCGCCAGGCGAGATTGCGCTGCGTGCCGGTGAGGTCGGCGCGGGGGGCGGTGCGCCAGCTCCGCTCCGAGGTGCGCCCCGACCAGTTCAGCACCCGGCTGGCGAAGATGTCGCCGTCGCTGGCCTGGGCCGCCACCCGGCCCTCATCGTCGAAGGCCCAGCAGGCCGCCCCCGACGACTCAAAGGTGGTGCGGGCCTGGTCGGCGATGCTGGCCACGACCCCCTCCAGCGCATGCCCGGCCAGGGCGGCGACCTCCTGAATGCGCACCGAGTGCGTCAGCGCCATCTCGTTGGCGCGGTGCAGGCGGACGGTTCTAAGGGCGATGCCGACCACTGGCGCCGCGCTTTCCAGGAGCTGCACCTCGCTCTGATTGAAGGCCACGTCCTCGTAGCGCTGGGCGGAGATGGCCCCGGCCACTCGGCCGCCCTGAAAAACCGGCACCCAGACCACCTGGGAGGGGATTCGGCGGTCCTCGGTGGGCCACCATCGACCCGGCTCCGGCGCGCGCAGATCGGACGGCACCGGCTCGACCAGTGTCGCCGCCGACTCGCTCATCCGCTTGAAGAAGACGGTGTCCACCACCGGAACCGGGTGGAGCACCACGACGTCGGATTTGTTCTCGCTGCCATAGCCGGTCACCCGAGCCTGGTTGTCGATCCAGCTCAGGACCAGGTGCGAGGTGGGGATGAAGGTGCGCAGGGCCGAGAAGACCGCCTCCGCGATCTGGCGCTCGTCGGCCGCCCCGGCGACCCCCAACTCGAGCACGTGCAGCGCCTCCAGGCGCCGGCGCTCGGTTTGCAGGGCGGCGAAATAGTCGGCATTGGCGAGGGACAGGCTGACGTGGGCGGCGACGTCCTGCAGGAGTTGGACGTGCCACTCGTCGAAGGCATCGCTGCGGTAGGACTGGAGCGAGAGCAGGGCGCTGATGCGTTCTCCGTGGCGAACCGGTACCCAGACGATCGATCTTGTGGCAACTCGGGCCGCGCCCCGCCGGGTGACGGTGATGAGGGCCCCCTCGCCCAGCAGGCGGTTGCCCTCGCGGCTCCCGAGTTCGGCGCGGCGAGCCCAGGGCGAGCGGCGGATGAGCACCGGCAAGCCGCTCTCGTAAGCCTCGCGCGACGGACCGGCGGTGGCCAGCGGCACGGCCGGGACGGTCCCCTCCTCGCCCGAATCAAAGACGTAGCCCTCGGCGAAAGGTCCGGACTCGGTCTCGGTCACGGTGGCGAGCGAGAAGAGATCGAAGTCGAGGTGCCGCGCCAGCTCGTCGCGCAGGGTGCGCATGATGGCCCAGCGGTCGAGGCTCGAGGCCAGGCGCCGCCCGACCGCGTTGACCACTTCCATGCGGCGCCTTTGTGACTCGCTGTCGGCGAAGCTCCAGGCGTTGCGCAGAGCCAGGGAAACCTGGTCTGCGACCTGCTCTAGGAAGCGCACCGTCGACTCCTCGTAGGCCTCGCTCTGGCTGGCGTGCAGCGCCAGCACCGCGCGCACCTGCTCACCCTCCAGGATGGGCACCCAAATCGCCGATCCACCGCCCGGGCTGGTCTGGGTGGCCAAGATCGGTTTGCCCGTCAGCAGGACCTCCTGGGCCGTCTGCAGGCGGCGGGCGCGCAGGGAATGGCGGGTGATCCTGACCTTGCCCTCGCGCCCGATGCGCAGCGCGCGAACTCCGCCCACCGCAGCCGGCTCGGGGACGATCAGCTCCAGCGACTCGAGCGGGAGCAGGGGTGCGATGGTCGTGTGCAGGGCAGCGGCCACCTCCTTCTCTTCCAGGGTGGAGGAGAGCGCCCGGGCGATCGCGTTCAGGGCGCCGAGACTGACCGCTTGGTTGCGGGTCATCTCATTCAGGTAGGCGTTGCTCACCACCACGCCGAGCTGGGCGTGCACCTGCTCCAAGAGCGTCAGCTCAAGGTCAGGAACCTTGCGCCGGGCGTAGGTCTGGTAGCTGATGGCGGCGATGGCCTGGCCGCGATGCATGATCGGGACCCAGATCAGGACCTGGGGCTGGCGACTGACGCCGGGGCCGCGGCCCCGCTCGTAGCTCACCCCTTCGGATTCGGCCCGAATCACGGTGATCTTGGGGTCCTCGTAGTTGCGAGCAAAGTTCGACTCCGCGAGGAGGCGGCGCCTAACGTCCTGCAGCACCCCTCGGTCGATCGGGACGGAGTGGTACCAACCCTCCCTCTCGAGCACTTGGAGGTTGATGGTGTCGTATCCAAATCGGGGGTGGAGGTCGGCGTAGAGCACCTGCACGATGTCCGCCTCGGTGGCACAGCTGGCCAGCGCCTGGGTCAGGTCATGGCCCAAATCCGAGGGCGGATTCCTGATCTTGGGCGCTGGACTAGCCATGGCTCTCCGTATACTGCGCGAAAGTAGTGCCGTTCACACCACCAAAGCCAATCGATCCGCCGCCAGACGAGCTCAAGGGAGCCCCGGTGCTCGTCGTCGATGACGAACGGGCCTGGCGAGTCATTCTCGAAACGGACCTCAAGATGCTGGGATACCAGGTCATGGTCGCCCAGGACGCATCAGAGGCGCTGGAGAAGGCGCGGGCACACCTGCCTGAAGTGGCCATTATTGACCTGATGCTGCCCGAGCCCATGGACGGTTGGGCGCTGCTGTCTGAACTCAGAACCCAGGGCATGTCCATTCCCGTCATCTTCTACACCGCCTATCCGGTCTTCCCCTCGGGAACCGAAGACCCGGACGTGATCGGGTACATGAGCAAGGCGGTCGATCGCGCCGATCTCTACGCCCTCCTTCCGCCCGCCATCCGGCGCACCCGGGAGCGGCGCTCCGACTAACTCGGCGGCGGAGGACCCGACTTGGAGAGGCCGCCTGCGGTCTATCCCTGATTTGCGGCACGGGAGGGCTCGGGAGGACCAACAAACGCAGCCATCTGGCGCAGAATACGGCAAGAATTCATGGCTCAAGGCCCCGCCCACCAATTGCTCTCACCTTGTTTGGAATTTGAGTATCGCCCGGCGCGACCCTAAATGGTTAAGATCCCAGGAAAGGCTTGCAAGAATGGCCCTGAAAAACCAAGGCCTGCGCAGCCACATTGCAGCGTCGCGGCGCGCACGCCAGACTTTGGAGTTGCGGTGCTACTGAAACGCCAGGGGTCTGATGCCTCCCATTCTTAGGAACCGGCTTAAGGGCGCCCCCCCCCCGCTTCCCCCGGGGCTGGAGGTCTACCGTCCGGTCGAGGTGCTGGGCTCGTCGGTGCTCATCGTCGAAGACGAAGTGCCGATGCAGGTGCAGCTTCGAATGGACCTCAACGACCTCGGATACCAGCCCAGCGTGGCTGGCTCGGCCGAGGAGGCGCTGCAGGTATTGAGCCGCGAACGCCTGGCGGGCGTAATCCTCGACCTGGTCCTCGACGAGGGCGAGGAATCCGGTTTCGAGCTCCTGCGCTGGATCCGCCAGAACCATCCTGGACTGCCCGTGATCGTTCTATCGGCGGCTCAGGTGAGCTCGGCTGCGATCCGGCGCGCCTACGAACTGGGCGCCAGCAGCTATTTCGTCAAGGGCAACGTACCCATGGCTCACATCTACAGTGATCTGGCCGCCCGTTTGGTGGAGGGCGGCACCGGGCGGGCGGGCAACTACCGATTTGGTCGCCTGGATTTCGATCCCACCCACCGCACCATGACCCTGGGCCAGAGCCAGATCCGGCTCACCTCCCAACAGACCGCGCTCGTAGTTCATCTCGCCCAGGGATCCAAATCAGCCACCGCCGTCGACCTGATCGAGGTGGGACTGTTTCGACCCAACGCGGCCCGATCCACCGTCCACTCCGCTCTCCTCACCCTGCGCCGCAAGCTGGACGAGTTGGAGCCCGAGCTGGGATCGAAATTTCTCCACTCGACGGCACGGGGCTATTCGATCGGACCCGTCGTCTGAGCGCCTCCTCAGCGAGCCCTCTCCTCCCCCCGCCCGGGCCTGCCGGTCGCGCCACCGGCCACAGCGCAGGCTGAGCCTTGCTTCTGCTGGTGGGGGCGGCCCTAGGCCTGCTCGGCGGACTCGCCGCGCGGGGATCCCTGGCCCCCTTGGCCAGTCTCCGCCTGCGCTGGATCGCGATCGTGCCGGCGGCGCTGGTGGTCAAAGAACTCGGCATCTTCGGTCCCCTGGCCGCGGCCGGTTTGGGGCCCTGGCTGTATGTGGCGTCGGCCCTCGCCCTGATCGCCTGGGTGCTCGCCCACCACAAGGTCCTACCGCTGGCCTGGATGGTGGCTCTGGGGATGGGTATGAACCTTTTCGTTGTACTGGTCAACGGTGGCCATATGCCGGTTCGGGCGGCTCTCGCCCACCGCGGACCACCCCAGCTCCTGCAGCGGGGCGTGTGGGGTCAGTACATGATCGCCACCCCCAGCTCTCATCTCAACTGGCTCGGCGACACCATCCTGCTGCCGGGCCGGCTGGGTCAGATACTTCCTCAGGCCTACAGCGTCGGAGATCTCATCACCGCCCTGGGGCTGATGGGGATGGTGTTCTGGCTCTGCCGACCCCGCACCCGACGCGCCCAGCATCGACCAGGCTGAGGGCCTCGCGTCTACGCCCGCCAAAATGTTGACATGGCGACCACGGTCGTCACCGGTTCGACCTTCTCTGGCACCGTGCAAGGCCCCACCGTCTGGCAACGGGGCTGCCTGCGGGGGCAGCGACGGTTCGATCCCGACCGAGCCGGCTGATCCGCACCCTCCGGGCCAGCTCTTGACCACCCCTAAAATCCACGCGCGGGCGGCCGGAGCGCGCCCGTACCCGGTCGGCACCGCGCTCGGCCACGCCGCTCGGGGGGCGGTCATGCCGGCTGCCCTGCACCCGGGAACGCCGATTCAGGATATGTTTGGATTGATAACGTTTGCTTGACAAATCGCCACCGTTGGTGGGGGTCTAATGGATTACATGACGATCAAATCCCTTGCTTCGCGGGCCCTGACCCCGCACCTCCTGCGCACGGGTACGGTCCTGGCCGCGCTCGTCACCCTGACCGCGTGTTCGGTCCAACTTCCCAGCATCCGAACCGCCGGTGGCACCCCCACCCCCACCCCATCGACCCCGGTCACGCTTCCCCACACTGCCCCGACCATCAGCACCAACTTCGACCCCGTCACCGCGGCCCAGGTGTTGCTGCCCTCGGTGGGAATGATCATCGTCAACAGCGCCGGCGGTGGAGGCGGTGTCGGGAGTGGATTCGTGATCCAGAGCAGCGGGAATGTCAGCTACATGGTCACCAACAACCACGTCGTCGAGGGCGCCAGCCGAGTTCAGGTGCTGATGGAGGACGGAAGCCACTGGGTGGCTCAGATTCAGGGCACCGATGCCATCGAGGACGTGGCCGTGATCAAGATACCGGCCGCCCTGCCGGTGGTCCAGTTCGCGGATTCCACCAAGATCCAGGTCGGCCAGCCGGTGGTGGCCATCGGCAGCCCGCTGGGAAACCAGGGCTCGGTCACGGCCGGAATCATCTCCGCGCTCCATCGCACGCTGAGCGCGGTCGGCAACGGCCAGGGCGGTAGCGAGAGCCTCGCCGACGTGCTGCAGACGGACGCGCCCATCAACCCCGGCAACTCCGGAGGCCCGCTGGCGGACGCCGCCGGCCACGTCATCGGGATGAACGCCGCTGGCGAGACCAGCGCCAACTCCATCGGCTATGCCATACCGAGCGCGGTGGTGAGGCGGATCGCTGCGGACCTGATCGCGGGCAAGACCGCCGGCCACCCCTACGTGGGCATCTGCTTCGAGTCGATCGACCAGGTGCTGGGCAGCAGCACCACACAGGTGGAGGGTTTCGGCGACGTGGTGAGCGGTACCGTGGCCGGGTCCCCGGCAGCCAAAGCCGGACTGAGGACCGGGGATGTCATCGAACAGATCGACTCCACCCCTCTCAACAACGGTCAGACGCTGGGCGGTGTGCTCCAGGACCACAACCCCGGCGACACCGTGCAGGTGAAGGTCATTCGATCTGGGTCCCCCACCACCATCGCGCTGACCCTGGGCAACCGGCCCGCCGGCGGCGGCGGCACCTGCCAGCCCTGAGCTGGAGCTCGCCGGTGGCGGCCCCGGCCAGCCCCCGCCACCGGTTCAGTCAGCCGGGGATTTGTGCAAGTATCGACTGATCGAGTACCGCATTGAGGATTTGGCGCGGGCGGGAGGCGTCGCCGTCGACACCATCCGCTTCTACCAGGGCAAGCATCTGATCGAGCCTCCCCGACGGGAGGGGCGGGTCGCCTGGTATTCCGATGCCCACCTCCAGCGCTTGAATCGAATCAAGGAGCTGCATCAGCGCGGCTTCGCCCTGCACGTGATCCGGCGCTTCCTGGACGGCGAACTGGCGGCCTCCGACGAGGCCCTGGTGGAGGCGGTGACGACAGCCCCCCGGGGCCCGGCGCTGACGCTGGAAGAACTCGCCCAGCGCTCCGGCGTGGCGATTTCGATAATGCGTCGTCTGGCCGCCAGCGGGCTCTTGTTGACGACCGGGCCCCGGGGTGAAGAGGAACGCTACCCGGCCTCTGATCTGGAGGTACTGGAGGCCGGGTTGAAACTGGTCCAGGCCGGTATTCCAGTGGCCGATCTGATGGACCTGGGGGTGAGGCATGCACGAGCGGTGGAGCAAACCGCGTTGGAGGCGGTCGAGCTCTTCGACCGCCACGTGCGGAAGCCGCTCCAGAGCTCGGCCCAGGTCTCCGAAAAGACCAAGGCGGAACTGCTGGTGAGCTTTGAAGAGCTCCTCGCCGCCAGCGCCACCTTGGTCCGCCACCACTTCGCCGGAGCCCTGCTGAGAGCCGCCCGGGAGCGCATCGAACGGCCCCGTTGACCTCCATCGCGCTTGCTCACAGCCCGGACCTGGTGGCGCTGGCCGGCGCTGCCCGGGACGCTGGCTATTCCGCCATGCTGATCGAGCGCCCGATGCCCGACGCGGTCAGCGTCCTCGGCATCGGGCGGGCGTGGGACATCATCGCCTCGCCCGATGGGACGGTGCTCGAGGACGCGCATGGAACCGTGGTCGACCGCGAGTCGAGCGGCAGCCCGCTGACGGCGGCGGCCCGACTCTGGGTCCGCCTGGCGGCGCGTCTGGGGGGCGCCCAGGGCGGCCCCGCCGGCAGCGGTGCGATCGCCATCGGAGGCTTCGCATTCGACCCCTCGGCCCCGCCGGCACCGCCCTGGGACGGTTTCCCGGCGGTCCTGTTCCGGGTTCCAGAGCTGACTCTGACCAGGGTTCGTGGCCGCTCCTGGGCGAGTGGGAACTTGGACCTGCTGGAGCTCGAGCCCGGCTTTCGGGGGCCCCGGGCACGCACCCTGACTCTAGCCGAATCGCGCTCCAAGGACCAGTTCTGCCAGAGCGTTGCGGTCGCCGCCCGCCGCCTGGGGACGGGCGAGGCAGAGAAGGTGGTGCTGGCGCGAGAGCTGGTGGCGAGCGCCGACGGGGTCCTGGCCGCCGCCACGGTGGTGGCCTCACTCCGGGCCGCCCACCCGTCCTGCTTTTCCTATCTCATCTCGGGGGCGGACGGAACCGCGCTGGTCGGTGCCTCGCCCGAACTTCTGGTCCGCAGGAGCGGGCTTCTAGCAACCTCCCAACCCATGGCCGGGAGCGCCGCCCGCGGCCCCAGCGACGAGGATGACGAGGTGTTGGCGCAGCAGCTGTTGGGAAGCCCCAAGGATGCTTCCGAGCATGCCCTGACCTCGAACCACGTCCTGCGGGTGCTCTCGGCGGCGGCGGTGTCGGTGTCCGCCTCGCCGGCCGAGGTGGCGCGGTTCGCCGACATCCAGCATCTGGCCACGACCATAACCGCCCACCTGCGCGAGCCGGCCCCCAGCCTGCTGGAGCTGGCCGATCGGCTCCACCCCACCCCCGCCGTGAACGGCTTCCCGGCCGCGGCGGCGCGGCGAATGATCGACGAGATCGAACCCTTTGAGCGTGGCTGGTACGCCGGGGCGGTGGGCTGGATGGACGCCCGCGGCGATGGAGAGCTGGCCGTGGCCCTTCGCTGCGGCCTCCTCTGGGAGGATGCCGCCAGGCTCTACGCCGGCGTCGGCGTGATGCCCAACTCCGACCCCGAGCAAGAGCTGGCGGAAACCGAACTCAAGTTCCGAGCCCTGATCGGGGCTCTCTCGGGAGCCCGCTGAGGCGCGCCCGGCCCGGGCGACCGCGGCGGGGGCAAGGAACGACTCTCCGGCGCCGTTCCGACTCGAGGACCTTGGCCGGCGCCAACTGCCTACAGCATGGCTTCCGACACCGCCGCCCAGCAGGCACGGTGACCGCGGACGCTGTCGGCCCTCGAAAAGCGCGCGCAGAGAAGGGTGGGACGTGGCGATGCCACGCTCTCGGCCAGGGCCCGGACGATCTCGGAGGTTTGCGTCACGAGCTGGAAATCGAGGCCGTAGAGCGTGGCCACGTCCTCCATGCGCAGCCCCAAGGGGGTGGCGAAGACCTCCTCAAAGACGTCGGGGTGCTGGGCTGGGGCCAGATATTCGAAGATCCCACCACCGTTGTTGTCGAGCACCACGATGGTCGAATTGAGGCCGTGCCGGCCCAGCGACCACAGCCCGTTCATGTCGTGATAGAGGCTCAGATCGCCGATCAGGATCACACCCGGGCCGGCCGAGGCGGCCAGGGCTCCCAGCCCCGTCGACACCACGCCATCGATTCCGCTGGCCCCTCGGTTGGCGAGAATCCGCGGTCCCGGGCGAGAGGGCGGCCAGAAGGAATCCAGGTCACGCACGGCCATGCTGGAGCCCACCATCAGGGTTGACTGGCCGGGCATGGTGGCGGCCAGGGCGCGCACCACGTGGCCCTCGTGCAGGGGCGCCCGGTCCAGGGCTCGACCGACGGCGGCCGCCGCCATGGCTCCGCCATCACGCCAGCTCTGAACCCACTCCGCCCGCGCATCGCCGCCTTGAATCCGGCCCGCGGCCAGGCTCAGCAGTGCCTCGGGATCACCTCGGAGGAAGGCGGCTGCGGATTGGCTGGGGTCCCGCCAACCTTCCGGATCGAGCACGATCTGGACCGCACCGGAGGTGGCGATCAGTTCGGAGAGCGGTTTGGAGGTGGGCGGGCCGCCCAGCCGGACCACCAAATCGGGCTGATGGGCGGCCGCCCATTCCGGCTCGCGCAGGAGCGGATCGTAGGCTTCGACGAGCCCGCTGGTCCCGCTCCGGCGCAGATTGGAGGTCGGCTCGGCGAGGATGGGGAGGCGCGCGCTCCGGGCCAGGGCGCCGGCCGGGTCGGCCAGCCGGGCGCCATCCCTCATCTCTCCGGCAACCAATAGCGGACGGTGGGATCGACTGAGGGCCTCGGCCAGCACCTGCACCGCCCTCTCGCTGGGAGCGGTGCTGCCCCTTTCGACCAGTAGCGGTGGGAGGGCCGTGGGGTCGGGCGACACCACCTCCCCCACCTCCGGAGTAAGGGGCTCCCGAAAGGGCAGATTGAGGTGGACGGGCCCGGCCGGCGGCCCCCCGGCCTCCTGCAGAGACCTGGAGGCGAGGCGGCGCCAGCGGCTCGCACAGCCCGGCTCCTCGTCGGGGGGACCGGGATCGAAATACCAGCGCACCGCCGCCCCGTAGAGGCGACCCTGGTCGATGGCCTGGTTGGCGCCCACCTCGCGCAGTTCGGGCGGGCGGTCGGCGGTCAGGACCAGGAGCGGAGTTCGGGAATGGAAGGCCTCGATCACGGCCGGGTGAAATTCGGCCGCGGCGGTGCCGCTGGTGCAGAGAAGGGCGACCGGTCGCTCGGTGGCCTTGGCCAACCCCAGCCCAAAAAAGGCGGCGCTCCGCTCGTCCACGTGCATGTAGACGCGGATGGCCTGATGGCGGGCGAAGGCCATGGCCAACGGAGCCGAGCGGGATCCCGGAGCGATGCAGGCCGCCACCAATCCGCACCGGGCCAGCTCATCGACGAACGTGGCGGCGAAACGATGGGTAATCTGGGACCCAGGAGCGCCGCGACCGATGTCATTCAACCCGCCCACTGCCGCCTCCCCCTCCGTGGCCGCCGACGTCTACGGGGAAGGCCCGGCGGTTACCCTCCTGCACGGGTTCAGCCAAGGCCGCGCCAGCTGGCGTGAAATGGCCCAAATGCTGTCCGGCCGCCACCGCTACATCCTGCCCGACCTGCCCGGACACGGCTTGGCCAGCCATCAGGCGGCCTCCATGGCCGCCGCCGCCGCGGAGATCGTGCGGCTCTGGGACCAGCTCGGTATCGATCGAAGCCACCTCGTCGGTTATTCGCTGGGTGGCCGCCTGGCACTGCATCTCGCCTCCTTCCACCCCCAGCGAATTCTCTCTCTGATGACCATCGGTGCGCACGCCGGCATCGCGGACCGAGCGGCCCGCCAGCGCAGGCTCCAGACCGATGGCGAGCTGGCCCAGCAGATCCGCGAGCGGGGCCTGGAATGGTTCTCCGATTACTGGGCGTCTCTGCCCCTGTTCCAGGGACTGGCCCGGCGCGGCCCGGACTTCATCGATCAGGCCCGGGCCTGGCGTCTGCAGCACTCGGCAGAGGGGCTGGCGGCCAGTCTGGAGGGGATGGGAGCTGGAGCCATGGAGCCGCTCTGGGATCGGCTGAGCGCGATTGCCGTCCCAACCACGCTCCTGGCCGGCATGGAGGACCCGGCCTACTCGGCCCGAGCCGGGGCGCTGGCTGAACGCATCACCGGCGCCCGCGTCGAACTGATCCCGCAGGCCGGCCACGCCGCCCACCTGGAGCAACCAGGGTCGGTGGCCAGGGTCCTGGACTGGCATCTCAATCAGAGCTCGATCCGGTAGCGCAAGAGGCGCCGCCGGTCAACGCCGACCCCCAGCCCCGGTCCCACTGGCAGGTCCAGCCAGGGGCCCGCGGCGCGCCATCCGGAGCTCACATCGGCGTCCAGCAGGGAGGCCGTGGCGAGACCACAGTCAAGCGGCTCGTGGAGCAGGGCACAGGCAGTGTGAACGGCCGCCGCCAATCCGATCGAGGTTTCCAGGGAGGAGCCCAGCAAGACCTGGCCGGAGGCCGCCCGACCCAGTCCGATGGCCGCCTCAGGTCCGCCCACGGTGGCCAGTTTGATGGCCAGCGTGACGCCCATCCGGGCCAGCTCGAGGGCGGCCTCGGGGTCGGCCAGCGACTCATCGGCGGCCGCCCTGAGGCGCAGCTCCCGCCAGCAGCGCGCCGGCGCCGTGGCCGCCAGCGGCTGCTCCACGAACTCGAGGTCGAAACCATCCAGCCGGGCCGGCGCGGCGACCAGCGACCGACCGTTGAGATCCAGGCGGAGCCGTCCCTGAGGGCCGGCGGCGTGGCGCGCGTAACCCAAGCGCTCTTGGTCCAGGGCTCCGCCCGCGTCCTCGGACTTCAATTTGAAGGTCCGAAAGCCGTCGTCGCGGCGGAGGCTGATCTCAGCCTCAACGGCGGCCGGAGTCCGGGCCAGCACTAGATAACTGCACGCCACGCGGCGTCGTCTGGGCCCCCCCAGGAGTTCGGCCACCGAGAGGCCTCGGCGTTGCCCGGCCAGGTCCAGCTCGGCCGAGGCCCAGGCCGCCCGGGCCGAGTTGGAGCGCGGATGTGGGGAGCGTAGATCGGCACAGAGGGCGGCCAGATCGTCCCCTCGGGCGGCCACGGCGGGGGCTTCGCCGAGGCCCGTCAGACCGCCTCGATGTAGGACCAGGATGGCGGTTCGCAATTCGCCCACCGCCATGGGGATGACCAGCGGCCAGACCTCAACCTCATCGTCGCTCACCGCCGCCACCTCAGAGAAGCAGCCCGACCACGATCAGCAAGGCCGAGACGAGCTCCATCACCGCAATCTGCTTCAGGGCCCCGATGAGCCGGTTGGGGGCTGTGGATGCGAGCCCTCGAAAGGCGGCCACCCCGAGCGGAAGGGTGAGCACCACCAGCAGCAGACCGGGGCGTCTCAGGCTCAACGCCGCCAGCGACACCGCCGCCAGGGCCGCGACCAGGAATGCCCCGATCAGGTAGCGCGCCCGGGTCCGCCCCAGGCGGACCGCCAGGGTCTTCTTCCCCGAGCGCCGGTCGCCCTCGATGTCGCGCAGGTTGTTGGCGGCCAGGATTGCGCATGGAAACAGGCCCATGCTGATCGCCAGCCACCAGGTGGGGGCGGACACCGCCAGGTCGATCACGTAGACGGTGCCGGCCGTGGCCATGAGCCCGAAGAAGACGAAGGTGAAGACCTCGCCCAATCCGAGGTAACCGTAGGGCTTGGGACCGCCAGTGTAGAGCCAGCCGGCGATCACCGCCGCGGCGCCGGCCACGAGCAGCCAGGGGTTGGTGGCCAGGCTCAGGGCCAGGCCGACCAGGGCGGCGATCGCGAATGACGCGATGGCCGCGGTACGCACCGCCCCCGGCGTCACCGCCCCCGACGCCGCCGCCCGCCAGGGTCCGACCCGATCCCGGTCGGTGCCACGCCGATGATCGGAATAGTCGTTGGCATAGTTGACACCGACCTGCATGGCCAGTCCCACAAGCAGGGCCCCGAGCCCGGCCAAGGGTCGATGTCCGCCCTGCTCCACGCTCATTCCCACCCCCACCAGAACCGGCGAGACGGACGCCGCCAGCGTGGCCGGACGCGCCGCCAGCCACCAGACCGCGACCGGTCCGGGTTCAGGGGCGCTTGGGGAAGCGGCCAAAATCGGGCCGGCGTTTGGCGACGTAGGCGTCTCGGCCCTCCTGGGCCTCCTCAGTGAGATAGAAGAGCAGGGTGGCGTCGCCGGCAAGCTGTTGGATGCCGGCTAGGCCGTCGTCGGCGGCGTTGAGGCTGGCCTTCAGCAGCCGCAGCGCCAGCGGGCTGTGCTGGAGGATCCGCCGCGCCATGGCCATGGTCTCCGCCTCCAAATCGGCGAGCGGTACCACCCGGTTGACGAGCCCCATCTGCAGGGCCTCCTGGGCGTCGTACTGCTCGCACAGAAACCAGATCTCGCGCGCCTTTTTCTGGCCCACGATCCGGGCCAACAGGCCCGATCCGTAGCCACCGTCGAAGCTGCCGACGCGCGGACCACTCTGGCCGAAGCGGGCATTGTCGGCCGCTACGGTCAGATCGCAGACCACGTGCAGCACGTGCCCGCCCCCGATGGCGTAGCCGGCGACCATGGCTATGACGGGCTTGGGCGTGCGCCGGATCTGGATCTGGAGGTCGAGGACGTTGAGCCGCCCCACGCCGTTCTCGTCCCGGTAGCCGTCGTCACCCCGCACCCTCTGATCCCCGCCCGAGCAAAAGGCTTCGGTTCCGGCTCCGGTCAGGATGATGACCCCGATCTGCGGATCGTCGCGGGCCACCTCGAAGGCCCGACTCATCTCATACAGCGTGCGAGGCCGGAACGCGTTGCGCACCTCAGGCCGATTTATGGTGACCTTGGCGACGCCCTCGGTGGTCTCGTACCAGATGTCGTCATAGTCACCGCTGCGCGTCCAACTGTTCAAACCGTTAACTCCCCAAAGCCGACGCTGACAGGGGTCCATGCTAAGGCGCCGGGGGCCGCACCCGCAGGGGGCGGCGATGCATCATCGAGGGATGCAGGATCCGCTGCGCGAGATCGTCGCCACGGCCGGGAACAGACGAGCCCTCATCGACCGCGGGGCTGGATTCTGGATCAGCTGGATGCAACTGGACGAACTGGCCCAGCAGTGGGCACGGCGACTTCACGATGCCGGCGCACGCCCGGGCCAGCGTGTGGCCGTCCGGGAACCGGCCGGAATTCGCTTCGCCGCCCTGCTCCACGCGTGCCTGCGCAATGAGCTGGCGCTGGTCCCGATTCCGGTCCGGGCGGCCCCCGACGACCTCGAGCGCATCTTGGCCGACAGCCGGCCCAGCCTCCTGGTCAGCGACGGAGAGGTGTCCGGCCTGCCTGACCCCGAGCTCGGCGAGTTGGGGGACGCCTCCGTCTGCTACACCTCGGGTACCAGCGGCAGCGCCAAGGGGGTTCGCCTCACGCTTGCCAACCACCTCGCCTCGGCCCGCGGGTGCCTGGAGCAGCTGCAGGCGAGCGAGCGTGACCGCTGGCTGCTGACCCTGGCTCCTCACCACATCGGGGGACTGGCCATCTTCATCCGGGCGGCCCTGATCGGCGGTTCGGTCGTAATCGTGCCGCGCTTTGTCGAGGACGACGTGCTCCAGGCCATCGAGGAGGACGGACCGACCCTGCTCTCGGTGGTGCCGACGATGCTGGAGCGCCTGCTGACGGCCGGCGGCGAGTCCCGGCTTCGGCGGCTGCGTGCCATCCTGGTCGGGGGTGGTCCATCCAGCCCCGATCAAGTCCGATCGTGGACTGAGCGCGGCCTCAAGGTGTGTCCGACCTACGGCTCGACGGAAACCTGCTCCCAGATCGCGATCATGCCCCCGGGAAGCGCGGCCGGCGCCCCCGCTGCGGCCGGGCGCGTCGGCCCGCACGCGCACGTGGACATCGTCGAGGGTGAGATAGTGGTCTCAGGGCCAACGGTCTGCGCCGGATACGTGAATCCGGCCCTGGCGAGTCCGATTCGCTCCGGCCGCCTCCACACCGGCGACCTGGGGGAGCTGCGGGACGGCCTGCTCTACGCTCTCGGGCGCCTCGACGACGCCATCAACAGCGGTGGGGAAAAGATCCAGCCCGATGAGGTGGAGACGGTTCTGAAAGCCCACCCCCGCGTCGACGATGCCGCCGTGGCGGGCGTCGACGATCCCCTCTGGGGCCAGCGGGTGGGGGCCTGGATCGTGGGTAAGGCAAGCGTGGAAGAACTCGACGCGTGGTGTCGCGAGCGGCTGCCCAGCTTTAAAATTCCCCGACACTGGGCGGTGGTCGACGCCATTCCGAGGGGCGAACACGGGAAGGTCTCGCGTCGCAGCTTGGGAAAACCCGCACCGAATGACTAAAACCCGTATGAAAATGCGGACTGTTCGGTTAGAGTGACGACCATGTTTGGAAAAGTTGGGCGAACAGCCCTCGCACTGCTGGCTCTCATGAGCCTCTCTGGCTCCAGTCTGGCCAGCTGGTCGGACGATTGGGTCGATGACTGGGTCGACGCTGGAGGCAACGTTCTCAGCACCAACTGGGCTGGTTACTTCGATGCCGGAACTCATTTCAACTCCGTGTCGAGCACCTTCATCGTACCGACCGCAACGCAGCGGAACCCCGGCCAGGCGGAGTTCGCCTCGATCTGGGACGGGATCGGCGGCATCACCAAAGGCACCACCGCCCTGGTACAGGCGGGCATTCACATTCAGGTGGAGCCGGGCGGACACGCCGCCTACTCGGCCTTCATCGAGGGCCTGAACCGCCAAGGTGGCTCGTTGTTCAACGCGCCCGAGTTGGCCGTCCGGCCTGGGGATCGGCTCTCCGTCGTGGTGACCGAAGTGGGACCGCGTTTGGTGAACTACCGGATCGCGGATTGGAGCACCGGCCGGCGCTTCGATAAGACCTTCGAGTTCAGCGGTGACAGCAGTTCGGCGGAATGGATAGTGGAGGCGCCACGCATCAACGGGGTGCTGGCGACGACCCCGAATCTGAGCCCGATCAGGTTCCTGGAAACCGGATTCAACGACCACCTCGGCCTGCTACAGAATCGGATCACGATGGTGAACGCGCACACTGGGGCTCCCATCTACACGGCCTCGATGCCGATTCGCGATGACGGCTTCACGGTCTGCTCCGGCGCCAGTTGCGCTGGGCCGGGAGCCGGTGACCACGATTCTGGCAATCACCAGAGTGACCAGCACGGAGACCGCCGCTAGCGCGGAGACCGCAACCGGATTTACCGGACTCGACTGGGTGGCGCCGGCCAGGCCCGATCCTCGGATCGGAAGCGGCCGGCGCTCCTCTTTGGGGGCGATCCGATCAGTCGGGGCGCCCGGGTTTGAACAGACTCACGATTCGCTTGTAATCGTCGGGTGTGTCAACGTCCTCGGCTCGGCCTCCGACCGGCAGCGCTGCGATGAGTTCCGGGTGGCGGCTGAAATACTGCCGGGCGCCCGCATCGCCTTGGAGCGAGATCAGATCTGGCCACAGGCTTCGGGCCACCAGCACCGGCGGCAGCCAAGCCGACGGGTCATCGTAGCTGGCGGCCAGAGCCGGCGCGGTGCTCTCCAGTCGCCAGGCCTGGAGCAGGCGCTGGACGGTCTCGGAACCGACCAGGGGCTGGTCGCCAAGCATGAGTAGGGCTCCGGCCGCGTTTCCGGGGCCCGCCTGGAGCCCGGCGCGAAGCGAAGATGCCTGGCCGCTCTGTGCATCGGGGTTGAAAACGGTGATGGCGCGATCCGCCACCGCGGCGGCCACACCATCCTGGGAGAACACCACCAGCACCTGGTCGCAACCGCCCCCCCGGGCGGCCTGGACCACGTGCGATACGATCGGGCTCCCGCCCAAGTCCAAGAGCAGCTTGTCGCCGCCCATCCGCGAACCAGAGCCAGCGGCCAGGATCAGGGCGTAGACGGGCAGGGCCCAAGCGGCGACCCGGTCGCCGTCGAGGTGGTCACCAACGATGCATTCCGGCTCCGCCCCCACCTCCTTCAGCGAGCGCGTGTAGAGCTCCAGGAGACGGCGGTCAGAGCTGGCCAGCAAGACTCGGCGGTTGCCCAATAGCGCGAGTCGAGCCGGGGAGGGTGGCCGGGACCGAAGGTCGCCCAGGATTCCCAGCGCCCCGCAGTCCGGGCGGCGCTCGAGATGGTCCAGAGCCAAGTCCAGGTTCTGCCCCGAAACCAGCGCCAGGTGGCGGCCGGGCGGCTCCACCCGGGTCCCGCCGCGCAGGCGGAGATCGAGGTCGGAGAGGAAAAGGATCACGCCGGGCATTTTCTCCTGACGGGCGGGCAAACTGTACTGATGCCGGAACTGGGTGCCCACGTCGAGTCCCGGGGAGGACTCCACAACGCCTTCGCGCGCGCCGCCGAGATGGGCGCCGAGGCGATTCAGGTCCACCCCACCCCGGCCGGCTTCTGGGGCTCGCCCAAGCTCGACGATGAGCGGATCGAACTGTTTCGGTCGGCCGCCGCGGCGGCGGGCAACCCTCCCTTCTACTTTCACGCCGTCTACCTGATCAATCTCGCCAGTCCCGATGAAACCCTGCGCAAGCGCTCCGAAAGCACCCTCACCGGCTACCTGGCGGCCGGCGATCGACTCGGCATTTCGGGCGTCATCTTTCACACCGGCAGCCACAAGGGGGCGGGGTTCGAAGCGCGCCTTCCAACCATCACCGAGCATCTGAAGGGGGTGATGGACCGCGCCGATCCCCAGGTCTGCCGCCTCCTGATCGAGAACAACGCCGGATCGGGGGGTTCCGTGGGGGCCCGCGCCGAGGAGGTCCGGATGATGTTGGACGCCGTCCAGGATCCGCGCGTGGGCGTCTGCTTCGACACCTGTCATGCGTTTGCATCCGGATACGACCTGCGCACCCCCCAGCAGGTGCGTAACACCTTGGCCGAGTGGCAGAGCGTGATCGGCTCCGATCGACTCCTTGCCATCCACTGCAACGATTCCCAATTCAGTCTCGGCTCAAATCGCGATCGCCACGCCAACATCGGCCAGGGCGAAATCGGGGAGACCGGATTCGCAACCCTGCTCAGCGAGCCGAGCCTGAGCTCGCTGCCGTTTATTCTGGAAGTACCCGGGTTCGACGGCTTTGGGCCTGATCGTCAGAACCTCGAGATACTGCGCCGCTTGGCGGGGCGCCCACCGGACTGAGACAGGCCGGCGGGTTGGCCCCTCGATTGGGCCGGCCGATAGGCGTTGGACGCTGCCTCCGAAGTTCGGAGAGGAGGCGAGCGGCACTGACCTGACCCCCGACAACTTGGCCGTATGATATGGCCCCTCATTCCTGGACCGGTCAGCCCGCGGGAGGATCGAGGTCGGCGACGTAAGACCGCGAACCGCCCAGCACGGCAGGCCGCACCGCGCCGATTAGATGACTGGGCGGAAAACGGTCAGCCGAGCTGCGCCGACGGCTCCCCAGCCGGGGGCCGATCCCGTCACCGATCGCATCCGATGCCCTCCTACGAACCCGGTTGGGGGGCCAGATCGCGGGGAACCCGCCGCAGCGGCGCCCCGACGGCGTGCAGGAACCCGAGGATCTCCCGATAGGAGGTGACGATCGACGTCTCGTAATAGGGCACCTCGAGCTCCGAGCAATAGCCCCGAATGAGGGCGTGAGCGCGGCGCAGGTTGCCGCGCGCCATGGTCGGGAAGAGGTGGTGCTCGATCTGATAGTTGAGGGATCCGTAGAGCAAGTCGGTGAGTGGATGAGCGCGCACGTTGCGCGCGGTGAGCACCTGCGATCTCAGAAAATCCAGCTCCTGGCCGGGTTCAATCTGTGGCATCCCCTTGTGGTTTGGGGCAAACACGCTGGCCATGTAGGCTCCCGCGACGCACTTTTGGACCACGATCACGAGCAGGGCTCGCCACGGTCCCACCAAGGCCACCAGCAGGCCCACATAGATGATCACGTGCAAGGCCAGGGTTGCGATCTCCAGATACCTCGCCGACGACCTGGCCCGCAGGAGGTATTTGACGGTGGCGACGTGCATCGCCCAGCCCAGTCCGATGGTGAGCAGAAAGAACAACCCCGCCTGATGCGCGACAACCCAGCGCGCCAGTCCGCGCTTGGCCAGCGCCTGTTCGGGCGAGTAGGCGATGACGCCCACGCCGATGTCCGGGTCCAGATCGACGTGGTTGGGATTGCCGTGATGCCGGTTGTGCTTGTCCACCCACCATCCGTGGCTCATACCGAGGAGCAGATTGCCCGTGACCACGCCCACCACGGCATTGAGTCGCCGACTTGAGAACATCTGGCGATGACCGGAATCGTGGAGTTGAAAGCCCAGCTGGCCGGAGACCAAACCCAGAATGACGGCAATCAGGATGGTTTCGCCCACGCCCCTCGCCACTCCGAGGGCGACAAAGCAGCCGACGAAGGCAACCGAGTTGGTGACCAGCATCAGCGCGTAGTACCCGGGGCGCTTGCCGAGCAGGCCCGCCGCCTCCACACGACGCTTCAGTTCCGCATAAGGAGAGGGGGCCAGGCTACGAGTTGGGGCTGGATTGGGTGTCGGCTGTCGGGCCATGGGCGTCGTGCGACCTCGGAACGCGAGCCGATTCGGGCCGAGCCATGAACCCTGCGCGCTGGGACCATGGAATCCGCCGCGTCCGACGCGCAAGTGGCGAAGCACCGCTCTCATGCCAGTGCCCGTTTTTGCCTGAATACTGCCGGGTCGGCGGCTAGCTGGCGCGCCCAGTTGCCGCTGGGTGGATCATACGCCGCCGGGGCCGGAACCCCGCCCGTCGCACTCGGGGCGACCTCGTCGGGCGGCCGGGATCATGCGCGAGGCCGCCGGCCTTCTGGTCTGCGACTTGGTTGCCAGCCCCAGGGCGCAATTCCGACCAACCCTGAGACCGTCCTGGGTCGTGCCCTCGGGGCCTCCCTTAAGCCTTTCCGAAGCGCACGGCGACCACCTGAGCCATTATCCCGAGCGCTGTGGTCTCGGCGTCGCGGCCCCCCAAGTCAAGCCCGATCGGTCCGTGGATACGATCTAGGTCGCGTTTTTGGATGCCCTCCGAGGCCAGCACGGCCAGGCGGTTGGCGCTGGTCTTGCGCGATCCGATGGCCCCGATATATCCGGCCGTGGAATTGAGCGCGAAACGGAGCGCTGGAAGGTCGAATTTGGAATCATGGGTGAGGATCACGATCGCGGACGACCGGTCCAACACCATTCCCTGCATCGCGTCGTCGGGCCAAGCAACGACGATGTGGTCGGCGACCGGAAATCGCTCGCGGGTCGCGAACTGAGACCGCGCATCCACCACGGTGACGGTGTAGCCCATCGTCTTGGCGATGTGATGGAGGGGGATGGCGATGTGAATGGCGCCGATGATGACCATGTTGGGGGCCCGCACCAGGGGTTCCTCAAACCAGTCCTGGTTGCGCCGGGGCAGTTCAAAGGGGGGCACGCCCGCCTCCACCTTCACCTCGCCGGTGACCAGATTGGTGGCCAGAAGCGCCGGCGAACCAGTCTCCAACGCTTCCAGGGCGCGGGTGTGCATGGGGCCCGCCGGTTCGACCCAGAGTTCAATGTGGCCGCCGCAGGCCAGCCCCGCCTCAAAGGCCAGTTCATCGGCCACACCGATCTCCAGTAGGCGGCCGCGGCCCTCCTGTAGCACCTCCTGGGCGACCTCGAAAACGGCCCCCTCGATACAGCCGTTGGAAACCGAACCGGCCATCTTGCCGGACGCCGTGACCACCAAGCGCGACCCGGCCGGGCGAGGACTCGATCCCCAGGTCTCCACCACCGTCGCCAGGGCCACCTGCTCACCCTCCGACAGCCACTCTCGAAGCTCGCTCATCACCTCCCGCATCTCGTTACCTCCAACCGCCGCTTCAACGCCTTTGATCCCGCCGCGAACCGATGCTGGCCAAGGTGGACCCCAGCTGGTCAAGCGACCGCAGGTTGTTGGCGGGCAGAAAATCGTCGGTGTGGGGCAGGGCGGCGGCCATGCCGCGCGTCAGCGGCTGGTATTCCTTGGAACCCAGGAGTGGATTCAGCCAGATCAGGCGATGGACGGTGCGGCGCAGCCGACTCAGCTCCTGGGCTAGGTGGGTGGGGTCACCTCGATCCCAACCGTCACTGATCATGATGAGAACGGCGCCATGTCCCAGAACCCGCCGCGCCCAGCGGCGGTTGAATTGAGCCAGAGCGTCGCCGATTCTGGTGCCGCCGCTGAAGTCATGCACGGTGAGGCCGATGTTGGCCAGCACCTGGTCCATGTCGCGGACGCGCAGGGCGCGCGTGACCCGAGACAGTCGGGTCGAAAAAACGAAGGTCTCGACGCGGGACCGGGAGGCTATGGCGTGGGCAAATATCAAGAGCATTCGGCTGTAGCCGGCCATGGATCCGCTCACGTCGCAGATGAGGACCAGGGGTCGCTCCCGGACCACCCGCTGGCGCCGCAGGACGCGCATCATCTCACCCCCCGCGTGAATCGATTCTCGGATGCTGCCGCGGGCGTCGATGGTGCCCCGCCGGGCCCGGCGCCGTCGCCGTGTCCGGCGCTGGGCGAGGTTCCACCGGGTCCGCCGCAAGAGCCGCGCCACCTCTTCCGACTCCTCCGGGGTGAGGGCCTCGAAGTCCTTGTTCTGGAGCCGCTCGCGGTCGCTGAAGATTTGGCCCGACCGATCTCCCCGGTCATCGGCCTCGGCCTCACCCGAACCCGGCTCGGGGCCGCGGGTGGGCGGCCTGGCCCGATCCCACCCCGCCGGGGGATCGAGACTGCGCAATTGACCACGGCCGCCACTGTCGCGGCCACTCAGGTCGGCTGGCAGCCAGAAGAAGTCGAAGGCGGCATCGAAGACGTCGCTTTCGGCGTGGCCACCCACAAAACAGGCTCTAAGTGAGTCTCTGAATGCCTCCAGGTCGGCGATGTCGATGGCCGCCAGGGCGCGGCCGGCGGTGATCAGCCGGCCCGGCCCGGCGTCCAGCCCCAGTTCGTGCAGGAGCCGCCCGAAGGCGGCGAGCCGGCCCAGCAGGTCGGGCCCGGACTCAGTCACGCGGCCGCCCCTGAGCTTGGGCGATCAGGCTCGGCAGCAGTCCTCGCGTTCGCTCCAGATCCTCCTGATATTTGAGTGCGGCCCCCAGGGTGGCGTCGACCAGCACCGGATCGAGCGCGGTCGCGCCGAGCGCAGCCAGGGCTCGAGCCCAATCCACCGTCTCCGCCACGCCGGGGACTTTGTAGAGGTCCTGCTCCCGTAGGGCGTGAACCAGGGCGGCGACCTCTCGGGCCAGCTGTCCGGCCACCTCCGGGGCCCGGGCCCGGACGATCGCAACCTCCTTCTCGAGGTCGGGATAGTCGATCCAGACGTAGAGGCAGCGGCGCTTGAGAGCATCGTGAATCTCCCGGGTGCGGTTGGAGGTGAGGACCACGAAGGGGGGGCGGCGGGCCGTGATGGTCCCCAATTCGGGGATCGAAATCTGGAAATCGCTGAGCAACTCCAGCAGGTAGGCCTCGAACTCCTCGTCGGAGCGGTCGATCTCGTCGATCAGCAGCACCGGCGGCTGCGGATCATCGTTGTCGATCGCCTCCAACAGAGGCCGGCGGAGCAAAAACTCGGGGCCGAATATGTCCCTTTCGGCGCGTGATCGGTCGCCGGCCTCGTCGAGGAGACGGATGTGAAGGAGCTGGCGAGCGTAGTTCCACTCGTATGCCGCCTGGGCCAGATCGATGCCCTCGTGGCACTGCAGCCGAATCAGACGGGCGCCCAGCACCGCCGCCATGGCCTTGGCCGCCTCGGTCTTGCCAACACCCGGCTCGCCCTCGATGAAGACCGGCCGGCCGAGGCGGATGCCGAGATAGATCGCGGTCGCCAGTCGGCGGTCGCCCAGGTAGTGCTGGTCGCGGAGACGGGCGATCACCTCGTCAATGCTCTGCGGCGACTGAATCTCCGCCACCGTCTAAGAGTAGACCGGAGCGCCGACCCGGCTGCTCTGCGGCCCAGCCCCGAGGCCCCGACCGGGGCCGCTTAAGGCTGCGCCTGCTCGATCGCGCGCTGGGTCAGAACCCGGGCCAGGTGCCGCTTGTAGTCGGGCGTGGCGCGGATGTCAGAGCTGGGATTGAGGCCCTCCGAGGCCAGTTCGGCGGCGATTGCAGGACTCTCCCCAGCCGCCAGCGCCCGCTCCACCGCGGTCGCCCGAACCGGGGTTGGACCGACGTTGGTGAGGGCGATCCGCCAACCGTCGACGGTCTGCTGCGCGCCCACCCCGACGATCGCCCAGTCAAAGCGACGGCGCCGGAACTTGATGTACTTGTGGGGTCCGCTGGTGACCGGGAAGGTGATTTCGCATACCACCTCGTCGGTCGCCAGGGGAGTGGTGAACAAGCCCTGAAAGAAGTCCTGGGCGCGGTGCCGGCGCTGGTTGGTGACGATCTCGGCGTCCAGCATCAGGGCCAGGGTCGGGTAGTCTCCGGCCGAATCGGCGTGGGCGATCACACCTCCGATGGTGCCCAGATTGCGCACCTGATTGTCTCCGACCTCGGTCGCCACGTCGGCCAGGATGGGCAGGTTCTGGCGCACGACGGGGCTCGACATGAGCTCCACGTGACGAACCAGCGCCCCAATCCGCAAGCGGCCGTTCTCGACCACCAGGTAGTTGAGTTCACGGATCGGGTTGATGTCGACGATTGCGGTTGGCTGCGCCAGCCGCAGCCGCATGACCGGGATCAGGCTCTGTCCGCCAGCCAGGATCTTGGCGTCTTCGCCGTAGTGTGCGAGGAGGCTGCTCGCCTCCCCCACCGAGCTCGCCCGAGCGTATTCGAATGCGGCTGGAATCACGGGGCCGGCTCCGCCGCCGCGGCGGCCTGTCCGTTCATCATCCGGGCCGCGGTGCGCACCGACTTGATGATGTTGACGTAGCCCGTGCAGCGGCAGAGGTTCCCCTCCAGGCCGATCCTGATCTCGTCGTCGGTGGGATTGGGATTGCGGTCCAGAAGGTAGGCGGCGGCCATTATGAAGCCCGGCGTGCAGTATCCGCACTGGAGCCCGTGCTCCTGCCAAAAGGCCTCCTGAATGGGATGCAGACTTCCATCCGGGAAGGCCATCCCCTCGATGGTCTTGATCTCGTGCTGGTCGGCCTGGACGGCGAACATGGAGCAAGACTTGATCGCCTGCCCGTCCCGCAGCACCGTGCACGCCCCGCACTGACTGGTGTCGCAGCCGATGTGGGTCCCGGTCAGTCCGGCCACGTCACGTAGGTAGTGGACCAGCAGGAGCCGCGCTTCCACCTCGTCCTCACGGGGCTGTCCGTTGATGGTCATTCTGACCCTGTGCTTCATGCGCAACTCCAAATCAGTCCGCCCTGACCAACATGTCGACGAATCGGGGGCGACGGACAGGTCACTTCAGAGAGTGAGTATATTGCGCGTCCCAGGCGCTTGAACGCGCGTCCAATTCGGCGGCGGCGCGAGGGATCATCGAAGTTCTTGGGGTGGCTTGAAGACTTCGGGCACAACCCGGTCGGCGGGCGAGACGGGCTATATTGCGGCTGAGATGCAAATCCAAAATCAGTTTGAGGTGGCTGCCGACCCGGATCGCGTCTACGCTTTTTTGTTGGACGTCAACAAAGTCGTGGCCTGCATGCCCGGAGCCGAGCTCTCAGAGGTGATCGATCCCGACCGCTTCAAGGGCAAGATCAAGATCAAGGTGGGACCGGTGACGGTCTCCTACAGCGGCACCGCCCGGATCGCGCAGCGCGACGCCGCCCAGCGGCTGGCGGTACTGGAGGCCGACGGCCGGGAGACCACCGGCTCGGGTTCGGCTCGAGCCACTGCCACCATGACCGTGACAGCCTCCGGAGAGGGATCGCTGGTGAACCTGGCCACTGACTTCACCGTCGCCGGCCGGGTCGCCAACTTCGGGCGCGGAATGATGGAGGACGTGTCGCGACGTCTCGTCGGTCAGATGGCGACCGCCATCAAACAGCAGTTGGAGTACGCCCCCGAACAGTCACCGGATACCGCCAGCGGGGACCCGGGCGCCTGGTCTTCGCCCGGGTCCGCGCCGACCCGGGGGGCGGCGCCAAGCCCGGCGCAGCCTGAGGTCAAGCCGGTCAACGCGCTGGGACTGTTGTTTTCGGTGCTCGGGGACCGCGTCAAACACGCCTTCCGGCGGTGACGCCAGCCCAAGCACGGGCCGAGATCGCGGCCCACGCCGACCTCAGGGCGTTCATTTCGGTGAGTGATACCGACGAGATCGGCGACATCGTCGCCATCAAGGATCTGGTCGACGTGCGGGGCATGGTCACCACCGGCGGCGGCACCCTCCTGGAGGCGGTTCCGGCCGTGGCCGACGCTCCGGTGGTGGAGCGCATCAGGAAGGCCGGAGGCGTGATCATCGGCAAGACCAATCTCCACGAGTGGGCCTTGGGCCTGACCAGCGAAAACCCCCACTACGGAGCCGTGCGCAACCCCAGCGACCCCGAGCGGGTGGCGGGTGGTTCCTCCGGGGGATCGGCGGTGGCGGTGGCCACCGGCATGTGCGACTGGGCCCTCGGCACCGACACCGGAGGATCGATCCGGGTCCCCGCCGCCTACTGCGGCGTGGTCGGCTTCAAGCCGACCGTGGGGAGCGTGGAAACCGAGGGCGTGTTTCCCCTGAGCCGGACCCTTGACACCGTTGGTCCGCTGGCGGGGGACGTGACCACCGCCGCCCGAGCCCTGCAAGCCATGAGCGGTTTGGGCGATCTGATCCCCGACCGGCCCCGGTCCTTGGCGCAATTGCGGCTGGCGACCGCGCGCGACTGGGCGCTGACCATTGAGCCGGACCTGCTTCGGGTCTGGGAGATGGTCACGGTGGGATTGCCACAGATCGACTTCTCGGATCCCGACATCTTCGCGGCGCCAGGATCGACCATCCTCCTCGCGGAGGCTTTTGCGGTCCACCGCCACTGGATCGAAACGCGCCCCGAGCAGTACGGCCACGATGTACTGGCCCTGCTCAAGTCCGGCGCGGCGATTTCGCGCGCCGAATACTCAAGGGCCCTCTTCGAGCAGAGCCGCCTGCGCTGCGAGGCGGAGAACCGGCTCGAGGAATGGGATGCCCTGCTGGTCCCCGCCACCCGCGTCCGGCCTCCCCGGGTGGGTGCGGATTACCGCCGATCTGACCTCAGCGGGTTGACTCGGCCATTCAACCTGACCGGCCACCCCGTCATCGCGATGCCGGTTCCGGTACCGGGACTGCCGGTCGGCATCCAGGTTGTCGGTCACTTCGGGAGAGACGCCGAGCTGGTTGAGGTGGCGCTGGCCCTGGAGTCCGCCTGGAAGTCCCGGGCCGCCCAGGGTTGGCGATAGGATCGGAAGCCATGGATTTCCAGATGCCGCTGCTGGCGGCCGGGCAGGAGACCGCGCTCGTGACGCGATGGCTCAAGGCGCCGGGCGATCACTGCGCGGCGGGCGAACCCCTGGTCGAGGTGGAGACCGAGAAGGTGAACTCGGAACTGGAGGCCCCGAGCGACGGCATCCTCGAGGAGATCCTGGTCCCGGAGGGTCAGGCGGCGCCGGTCGGTGCGGTCATCGCGAGACTCTCCACCTAGCGGCCGACGCCCACTGGGCACGCGCTAACGAGCTAGGTTCAGGGTCGCCGGGGGCGTAATTTCAATTCGGCCGGGGTCACGGCCAATCGTTCCGGGCCGGCCGGAGTGGATACACTCCGAAAGCGCCCGGCCGATCCTTTTTGCGGCCGGATGAACACGCTCCAAGGAGTTCCACGCGATGAGCCAGGCGACGAGAAGATACAGCCACACCCTCTACGACGGTTCGGCGAGGGCCGCCGCACGGTCGTTTCTACTCGGAATCGGATTCACCCACGCCGATCTGGAAAAGCCGGTGATCGGGGTTCACCACTCATGGATCGGAACCATGCCCTGCAACTTCAACCACCGCGATCTCGCCAGGTCGGCGCAGGACGGGATCCGGGCCGCCGGTGCGACCCCGATGGAGGTCAATACGATCGCCATCTCGGATGGCATCACGATGGGCACGGAGGGGATGAAGACCTCGCTCGTCTCCCGGGAGCTGATCGCCGACTCGGTCGAATTGGTGAGCCGTGGCCACTACTTCGATGGTCTGCTCTGCATCGGAGGCTGTGACAAGACCCTGCCGGGCCTGGCCCTGGCCATGGCCCGGCTGGACCGGCCCGCCATCCTGCTCTACTCGGGCTCCATCGCGGCCGGGTCCTGGCGCGGTCGGCAGCTGGCGGTGGGGGAGATCTACGAGGCGATCGGCGCGGTGGCGGCGGGCAAGATGTCCGAGGACGACCTACTCGACATGGAATTGGCCATCTGCCCCGGAGCCGGGGCGTGCGGAGGTCAATACACCGCCAACACCATGTCCATGGTCATGGAGGTGATCGGGCTCTCCCCGGTCGGCTTCAACTCCATTCCGGCCATGGACCCGGCCAAAATGACCGCCATCGCCAAGCTTGGGCAGACCGCGGTGGAGGCGCTGGAGGCGGACCGCCGACCATCCCAGATCCTGACCCGCCGGGCCTTTGAAAACGCGATCGCCGCCACCGCCGCCTCCGGTGGCTCGACCAATGCCGCCCTCCACCTGATCGCCCTGGCCCGAGAACTCAATGTTCCCCTGGATCTCGACGACATCGATCGCATCTCCCGGCGCACACCCCTCCTTTGTGACCTGAAGCCGGGCGGCCGCTTCGCCGCCCAGGAGTTGCACCGCGCGGGTGGCATCGCAGTCCTCACCAATCGGTTGATCGAGGGTGGCCACATCGACCCCGACGTGCTCACCGTCACCGGGCGAACCCTGGGCGAGGAGTGCCAGTCGGCCGTGGAGACGGCTGGCCAGGAGGTGGTGCGGCCACTCGACAACCCCTTCAGCCCCGAGGGCGGCCTGGTCGTGTTGCGAGGATCACTGGCTCCGGAGGGGTCAATCCTGAAGGTCGCCCACCACTCCCCCACCGTCCACCGGGGGCCAGCCCGAGTGTTTGACAAGGAGGAGGACGCGCTGGATGCGGTGCTTTCCAACCACGTACACGCCGGCGACGTGGTCATCATCCGCTACGAGGGGCCGCGCGGCGGTCCCGGCATGCGGGAGATGCTCCAGGTCACCGCGGCCTTGGTCGGACAAGGGCTGGGGGACTCCGTCTGCCTGATCACCGATGGACGCTTTTCGGGCGCGACGCAGGGTTTGATGATTGGCCACGTGGCGCCAGAGGCGGCCCTGGGCGGTCCCCTGGCGGCCCTGCGTGAGGGTGACATCGTCACCGTCGACGTGCCCAACCGCCGGATCGATGCCGAGGGCGTCGACCTCGACCAGCGACTGCGCGGGTGGCAGGCGCCGAAACCAAACTACCTGCGCGGAGTGATGGCCAAGTACGCAGCCTCGGTCACCTCTGCCGCCGACGGCGCAGTCACCCGCCCGAAGTGGTAGTGACCGCCGGGGGTTGAGGGCAGGGCGGTCGGTCGCCCGACCGCCCCGACGGGGGGAAGTGTCGTGCCCTCTCTCCGGCAGCGCCGGCGTCCATACAACGCGCGATGCGCAGGGATTGTTTCGCTATTCATCTGTCAACCCGATTCGGCCCGGATGTTCGGTGGGCGTTGGGTCTCCTGCAGCCCCTGTCGAGCCAGGCGACAAGGCCCCAGCCGGCCCCCGTCCCGCGCTGGCGCCCACCGAGGAGGGGTTCCAAGCCACGCCCAGACGGGGAACGCTGTAGCCCCACCAAGACCGGGGTCGGCGCTGGTGCGATGGAGCACAACCGACGAGTGATGGACGCGCCAACATCCGACTTGGACGGGCCTCTTTAGCGTCGCCGGCGTCAGCCCCGGGCGCCGCCGGCGGTGTTCCGGCCCGGCCGCTCCACCGCCGGCGCGCAGGGATATGGTTGTTCGAGCGCCATCTCTCCGCCTGGGAGTGGGCAATTCGACGATGATTGCGATATGACCGTAAAAATCTTCTACGACGCCGATTGCCCGCCAACCCTCGATGAAAAGGTCGCCATCCTCGGCTACGGATCTCAGGGCCACGCTCACGCCCGGAACTTGAAGGAGAGCGGGGTTGACGTACGGGTGGGCCTGTACCCCGGGTCCAAGTCCCGCGCCAAGGCCGAACGCCATGGGTTGCGCGTACTCGACGTAGCCGATGCCGTCCAGGAGGCGGACGTAGTCATGATCCTGACTCCGGACGTCGGTCAGGCCCAGCTCTACCGCGAATCCATCGAACCCCACCTGCGCGCGGGCATGATGTTGATGTTCGCGCACGGTTTCGCGATTCATTTCGGCACCATCCAGGCTCCGGCCGGGCTGGACGTCACCATGATCGCCCCCAAGGGCCCGGGTCACCTGGTTCGCAGCACCTACGCCGAGGGCAATGGCACGCCGGCGCTGATCGCGGTCGAGCAGGATGCCACCGGGCACGCCCGCGAGCGGGCGCTGGCCTACGCCCGGGCCCTGGGCGCCGGCCGTGCTGGAATCCTGGAAACCACCTTCAAGGATGAGACGGAGACCGATCTGTTCGGGGAACAGGCCGTGCTCTGCGGAGGTATCTCGGCCCTCATCACGGCTGGCTTCGAGACCTTGACGGAGGCCGGGTATCCGCCCGAGATGGCCTATTTCGAGGTTCTCCACGAGACCAAGCTGATCGTCGACCTCATGTACCGAGGCGGTCTCTCGTTCATGCGCTATTCGGTTTCTGACACCGCCGAATACGGCGACTACGTGTCTGGGCCCCGGATCATCGACGAGAAGGTGAAGCAGTCGATGAAGCAGGTGTTGACTGAAATCCAGGACGGCACCTTCGCTGAGAAGTGGATCGATGAAAACCAAAAGGGAGGCGGCGAGTTCATGCGTCTTCGCTCGGAGCGAGCCCAGCACCCCATCGAGACGGTCGGCGCGGACCTGCGTGGCATGATGGCCTGGCTCCAGCCCAGGACCGAGGACGACTGAGGTCAGGGTCGCCTATCAGGGCGAGCCCGGGGCCTATTCGGAGGAGGCGGCGCTGGCCCTCTACCCGGGGGGGATCAGCAGCGGCCATCCCAGCTTCGCGGCCGCCCTCGACTCCCTCCTCGGGGGCGAGTCGGATCTTGCCGTACTGCCGGTGGAGAACACCCTGGGGGGCATCGTTCAGGAGGTCAACGATCTCCTCTGGGAGCGCTCCGGCCTGCGCGTCATCGCTGAGTACGCGCATCCCGTGCGGCACTGCCTGATCGGACGCCGCGACGGCCCCATAAAGCGAGCCATCTCCCATCCTCAGGCCCTAGCCCAGACGCGACGCTGGTTGGAGCGTCACCAGATCGAGGCACAACCCTTCTTCGACACGGCCGGCGCGGTTCGTCACCTGGCCGCTCACCCGGAGGTCGGGCTGGCGGCCATCGCGGGGGCCCGGAGTGCCGAGATCTACGGCCTTGAGGTTCTGGAGCGGGGCATCCAAGACGATGATTCGAATCAGACCAGGTTCCTGGTGGTGGAGCTGGGCGTCCCGCTCCGACCCAAAGAGTCGCGCCCCCCGAGCAAGTTCTCACTTTGTTTCGTGGCCGCGCACGAACCGGGCAGCCTCGCCTCGGCCCTGCGGTGCTTTGCTGACCGCGGGGTCAACCTGACCCGACTCGAATCACGGCCGATTCCGGAGCGGCCCTTCGAATATCGCTTCTTCGTCGACGCCCAGGTCTCCCAGCCGGCCACCGCCGAGGCGGCGCTCCTGGACCTGGAGTCCAAGGCCAAAGAGGTTCGTCTGTTCGGGACCTACCCCCGCTGAGGGTGGCCTTTCAGGCGGCCTTCACCGCCGCCACCAGCTTGGTCAGAGACTCCTTGGCGTCGCCAAAAAGCATCGTCGTCTTGGGGTCGTAGAGAAGCTCATTGTCGATCCCGGCAAAGCCGGGCCGCATCGAGCGCTTCAGGAAGACGATCTGCTTGGCCTGATCGGCGTTCAGAATCGGCATCCCGTAGATGGGACTACCCGGGGCCGTTCGGGCCGCGGGATTGACGACGTCGTTGGCGCCCACCACCAAGACCACGTCGGTGTGCTTGAACTCGTCATTGACCTGGTCCATCTCCTTCAACTGATCGTAGGGAACGTTGGCTTCGGCCAGCAGTACGTTCATGTGACCGGGCATGCGCCCGGCCACGGGGTGGATCGCGTACTGGACCTGTACGCCCTTCTTCTCGAGTGCGTCCGCCAGTTCCCGGGCCGCGTGCTGGGCCTGGGCCACGGCCAGCCCGTAGCCGGGCACGATGATGACGCTCCGGGAGTAGGCCAGCATGGTGCCGATATCCTCGGCGTTGCCGGCCCGAACCGCCCGTCCCTCGGCACCGGCGACCGCGCCAACGGAGCTCCGAACACTGCCGAAGGCGCCGAAAAGCACGTTTCCGATCGAGCGTCCCATGGCGTCGCCCATGAGTTTGGTGAGCAGCGTCCCGCTCGCCCCGACCAGCGTGCCGGCCACAATCAGCGCGAAATTGTTGAGTACGAAGCCGCTGGCGGCCACCGCCAGCCCCGTGAAGGCGTTGAGCAGTGAGATGACGACGGGCATGTCGGCGCCTCCAATCGGGAGCACGAAGGCGACCCCCAACACCAGCGCCAGACCCAGCAGCACGGCCAGGGCGACGGGGCCGTCGGCGACCACCACCACCACCACCGCCAGCGCCACAATCGCGATGGCGATCAGGGCGTTGACCACCTGCTGGGCGGGGTAGGTGATGGGCCGTCCGGTCATCATCTCCTGGAGCTTGGCGAAGGCGATGCCCGAGCCGGCGAACGAGAGTCCACCGACCACGATGGCGAAGAGGCTGGGGAGGCCGTCAGCCAGCTGAGGGCGAGATCCGCCCAGGCGCAGCAACTCCGACACCGCCACCAGGGCCGCCGCCCCGCCGCCCACCCCGTTGAAGAGCGCGACCATCTGCGGCATGGCAGTCATGCGCACCCGGCGGGCGCCGATGGTTCCGGCGGCGCCGCCGAGAACGACACCCAGCACCGAGATGGTCACTCCGGCCGGGGTGACGTGAGGAATCAGCCGGACCACCGTCCAGATGACGGCGATGAGCATCCCCAGGGCCGCCAGCCGATTACCGCGACGCGCACTCTTGGGGGAGGAGAGCAGCTTCAGCCCGAGGATGAACAGGACTGCCGCCAGCAGGTAGATAAGAGAGGTGGCGGTGGTCACGGCGCGTCGCTCGGACCGCCCGGGCGCCGACTCTTGAACATCTCCAGCATCCGATCCGTGACCACGAAACCACCGGCAACGTTGGTGCTGGCGAGCAGCACCGCCACGAAGCCGATCACGACCGTGAGGGTGTCGTGGGCGGTGGAGGCGATCACCAGGGCGCCCACCAAGATGATTCCGTGGATGGCGTTCGAACCCGACATCAGGGGCGTGTGCAGAATGGTCGGAACCTTCGATATGACCTCGATGCCGATGAAAACGGCGAGCACGAAGTAGGTGAACTCGACGATGAGCTGCGCCGTCATGGGGCGGCCATCATCTGCCGGGCCCGCTCGTTAACCACCTCGCCGCCGTGCGTCACGCAGGACCCGCGGGTGATCTCATCCTCAAAATCAAACCTCACTGCGCCGTCCTGCTGCAGGTGGAGCAGCAGGTTGGCCAGGTTGCGGGAGTACAGCTGGCTCGCGTTGTAGGGCACGGTGGCGGGAACGTTTCGCGTTCCATCGATGGTCACCCCCCCCACCTCGATGACCTCGCCAGGCCGCGTCAACTCGCAATTGCCACCGCTGTCGGCGGCCAGGTCGACGACCACTGATCCGGCTCGCAGGCGGGACGCCATTTCTGCGGTCAGCAGCACCGGCGCCCGCCGGCCGGGAATGCTGGCGGTGGTGATGACGACGTCGGCGGCAGCCACACGTTCGCTCAAGAGCTCGCGCTGCCGGGCCAGGAACTCCTCGCTCTGGGCTCGAGCGTAGCCGCCCTCACCCTCCTGCGATTCCAACTCAAGTTCGATGAAAGTGGCACCGAGCGACTGCACCTCCTCCTTGACGGCGCTGCGCACGTCGTAGGCCTCTACCACCGCGCCCAGGCGGCGAGCGGTGGCGATGGCCTGCAGCCCCGCCACGCCCGCCCCCAGCACCAGCACCCGCGCCGGCGCGATGGTGCCGGCGGCGGTCATCAGCATGGGAAAGAACTTGCCCAATCGAACCGCGGCCATGAGCACCGATTTGTAGCCGGCCAGGGAGGCCTGCGAGGAAAGCGCATCCATGGACTGGGCACGGCTGATACGCGGCACCAGTTCCATCGAAAAGGCGCTCACCTGGTGCTTGGCCAGGGCATCGATGACGTCCTGCTGGGTGGCCGGCTGGAGGAAGCTGAGCAGAACTCCGCCTTCCTTCATCGCCGCCACCTGGCCCAGATCCGGCGCCTGAACCTTGAAGACCACGTCCGCGCCCAGAACCTCGGCGGCGCCGGGTTGGATGAGCGCCCCCGCCGCCTCATAGTCCCGGTCCCCGAACCCGGCCGCCTGGCCGGCGCCAGCCTGGACCGCGACCTCGAGACCGGCCCCGATCAGCTTTCGGGCCACATCGGGTGACATGGCGACCCGCCTCTCGCCAGGCAGGGTTTCGGCCGGAACTCCGATTCTCACCACTCGCATGTTATCGCCCGGCCGCGGGCGCCCTCGCCAGAACCCCGCCGAGCTGGTCTGGCGATCCGGATTTCCAAGTCCTCGGGCAGGCGGGCCGGGCCCCGGAGTCAAGAGGTCGAGCTGGCTAAACGAGTAGCATTGGGTGCCGGAATAGTGGAAGCTAAAGTCAACGACCTGACGTTTACCGCCGCCACCGTCAACGGATCCGGCAGCCAGAGCGCCAACCTGGTTCTGACCCGGGCGGTCTTTTCGATGGGTATACCCGTCGCCCCCAAGAACGTTTTTCCATCCAACATCGAGGGACTACCGACGTGGTATCACCTACGGGTGAGCCCCGAGGGCTATCAGTGCCGGCAGGGCGAGAACCCGGACGTCCTGGTGGCACTCAATCCGTCCACCTGGGCGGCCGACCTACGATCGCTCCAGCCGGGTGGAGCCGTCTTCTATGAGGAGGCCTACTCGACGCTGGACGCGCGCAGCGACGTGGAGTACTTCCCGGTCCCATTTTCCAAGCTGGCCAAGTCTCGGATTCAGAGCGACGCGCTGCGCAAACAACTCACCAACCTGATCTACGTGGGTCTGGTTGCCGGGCTGCTCGAGATTCCCTACGCGGCCCTGGAGCAGGGCATCCAGCACCAATTTCAAACCAAGCCCAAGGCCTGGCAGGCCAACCTCGACGCAGTTCAGGTCGGAATCGATTACTGGAATGAGCATTTTGCCGGTCGCCAGATCGCCCACAAACTGGAGGCCATGAGCGGGAAGACGGACGGGCTGGTTCTGCTCGACGGCAACCAGGCCGCAGCCCTCGGCTGCGTGATGGGCGGCTGCACCGTCGCCGCCTGGTATCCGATCACACCGTCCTCCAGCCTGTGTGAGAACCTGATCACCTACTCCGACCGTTTTCGCGTCGACCCCGAGACCGGAGAGAAGCGAATCGCGGTGGTCCAAGCTGAGGACGAACTGGCGGCGCTGGGGATGGCCATTGGAGCCGGCTGGGCGGGCGCCCGGGCCATGACCTCCACCTCCGGTCCCGGAATCTCGCTGATGGCAGAGTTCACCGGTCTCGCCTACTACGTCGAGATTCCGGTTGTGATCTTCGACATCCAGCGCGCCGGACCCTCGACCGGTCTCCCGACCCGGACCGCCCAGGGCGACGTCGCATTCGCCTACAGCCTCTCGCACGGTGACACCAGGCACCTGCTGCTGCTACCGGCCAACGTCGAGGAATGCTACGAGATGGCCCAGACCGCCTTTGACCTGGCCGACCGCTTTCAGACCCCGGTCTTCGTTCTCTCCGACCTCGACCTGGGCATGAATCTGTGGATGACACCGAAACTCCAGTATCCGCAGCGGCCCTTCGACCGCGGCAAGGTGCTGTCGAAAGAGGACTTGGAGAGATCTGCGGACTGGGGCCGCTATCGGGACGTCGACGGCGATGGTATTGCCTACCGCACGCTGCCCGGTACCGACCATCCATTGGCAGGCTACTTCACACGCGGTTCAGGTCACGATGGCAACGCGCGCTACAGCGAGAACCCTGAGGTTTATGCCGGAAACCTGGACCGGTTGGTACGGAAGTTCGAATCCGCTCGGAAGGTGCTCCCGGCGCCAGAGATCGATCTCGTCGGATCCAAGATTGGCGTCATCGCCTACGGCAGCACCGATCATGCGGTGGTGGAGGCGCGTCATCTGCTCCGGGCACGAGGCATGGAGGTCGATTACATGCGCCTGCGGGCTCTGCCCGCCAGCCCCGAGCTATCCGGATTCGTGGAGGCCCACGACCGGGTCTATGTGGTGGAGCAGAATCGCGACGGGCAGGTCTATGACATCCTGCGGTTGGAGGTTCCAACCGACCTGGCGGGTCGTCTGCGATCGATCCGCCACTACGACGGGCAGCCGATACCGGCCGAAGCCGTGACCCGTCCCCTACTCGAACTGGAGGCCGTTCCCGTCTGATGTCAGCCACCTTGAACCGGCTTGGACTCGTGCGCGACGCATACAAGGGGGCGGCAACCACCCTCTGCGCGGGCTGCGGACACAACTCGATCACCAATCATCTGATCAAAGCCCTGTTTGAGCTCGGGATCGAGCCCAGCCGGCTGGCCAAGATGAGCGGCATCGGCTGCTCGTCCAAGACGCCGGCCTACTTCGTCGAGCAGGCCCACGGCTTCAACGGCGTCCATGGACGGATGCCGTCTTTGACGACCGGGGCCCACCTCGCCGACCGCCAACTGGTCCTGCTCGGCATCTCCGGCGATGGTGACACGGTGTCGATCGGGCTCGGCCAGTACATGCACCTGATCCGGCGCAACGTGGACTGCACCTACATCATCGAGGACAACGGCACCTACGGATTGACCAAGGGGCAGTTCTCGGCTACCGCCGACCTGGGTTCGGTGCAAAAGCGCGGATCGGTCAACGAATTCCAGCCCATCGATCCCTGCCTGCTCGGCCTGACGCTGGGTGCGAGCTTCGTCGCGCGCTCCTTCTCCGGGGACGGCAAGCAGTTGGTGCCGTTGCTGAAGGCGGCGCTGGCCCATCAGGGCACGGCGGTACTGGACGTGATCTCCCCGTGCGTCACCTTCAACGACCACGAGGGCTCAACCAAGAGCTATGCCTACGTCAAGGACCACGAGAGCATCATCCAGGATGTCAGCTTCATCCCCTACTTCGAGGAGATAACGGTCGATTACGAACCAGGCACCACCCGCGAAGTGCAGATGCACGATGGCTCGCACCTGGTCCTGAAGAAGCTGGCTGAAGACCACGACCCCGGGGATCGCCTGGGCGCCATGCGGTTGATCGAAGAAAATCGAGACAAGGGAGTGCTGGTGACGGGGCTGCTCTATCTGGATGAAGCCATGTCCGACTTTTCGTCCCGAGAGGGGTTGAGCCGGACTCCGCTCCGCGACCTTGGGGAGTCGGAGCTACGACCGAGTCGGGACGAATTCGAGAAGTTCATGGGCGAGCTCGGCTGACGCCTGACCCCGACTTCTCGGAGGCCGTACACCAGCTGGCCGCCGATGACCCCGCATTGGGGCGTTTCATGGCCAGGATCGGACCGCCCCTGATCCGGCCCGCGCAGGCTGGCTATTTCGAAGCACTGGTTCGCTCGATCACCTTCCAGCAGCTGGCCGGGCGTGCCGCCAGCGCCATCCACGCCCGCTTTGTGGCCGAGTTACCGGGCGGCGTCGATCCGGAATCGGTCCTGGCCCTGCCCGAGGAGAGATTCCGCGCCGCTGGTCTATCGGGCGCCAAGACGGCCTCGATTCGCGACCTGGCGACGCGCTTTCAGGACGGCACGGTGCCGGCGACCGGCCTCGAGGCACACTCCGATACCGACCTGGTGGAGCGCCTCTCATCGGTCCGCGGCGTGGGCCGCTGGACGGCAGAGATGTTCTTGATCTTCCAACTCCGGCGACCCGACGTCTGGCCGGTGGGCGATCTTGGGGTGCGACGCGGCTATGGGCTTATCCACGGGCGCGCCGAGCCTCCGACGGTGGCGGAGATGGCGAGCCTGGGAGAACCCTATCGACCCTGGCGCACGCTGGCCGCCTGGTACTGTTGGCGGGCTACCGAGGTCGAGCGCGGCGGCTGATCAAGCCCCGGCCTGAGGCTAGAGTGCTCCGGCGTGAAGGCGATGCAGTTCGACCCCGGACTTTACGAAGACCAGGGTCGGCTGGGATCGAACGTGGTAGCGCTCCGCCGCCGCCATCTCCGTCCCGGCATTCACGGCCAGGATCCGGCAGGGCTGCCCCTCCTGTTCGGCCAGCCTTTCCAGATCGGGTCGCAACCGCCGGCAGGGAGCACATCCGTCCGACCAGAATTCGATCATCACCAGCCTCGGCTCGGTGCGTAGGATGTCGTCGAGCTCGGCCGCGGTTACATCTTCGACCACTCGGGTTGCCTAGCTGAGTCGCTCGACCACCAGCGCCATGCCCTGGCCGCCGGCAACGCACATGGTCTCCAGTCCGTAGGTCAGATCCAGGCTGCGCAGTTCGCTCATCAAGGTGCAAAGAATACGAGCCCCGGTCATGCCGAAAGGGTGACCCAGGGCGATGGCTCCACCGTGGGGATTCAGTTTGGGCGAATAGGGGTCCAGGCCGAGCGCGCGCGCCGAGGGGATGACCTGGGCGGCGAACGCCTCGTTGATCTCGACCAAGTCGATATCGTCGATGTTCATCCCGCAGCGCGCCATCGCCTGGCGCGAGGCGTTGACCGGCCCCATGCCCATGAACTCGGGGGCCAGCGAACCAAGCCCGGTGGAGAGGACACGCGCCAGCGGCGTCAGACCCAACTCGGCCGCCCGGGCCTGGCTCATCACCACCACGCACGCCGCCCCATCGTTGAGGGGACAGGCGTTGCCCGCGGTAACGGTGCCGTCGGGCCGAAATGCGGGCGGGAGTCCGGCCAGCACCTCCATGGTCGTGCCCGGGCGGGGGCCGTCATCGCGCTCGAATCGACCGCCGCCGGCAAGGTCGATGGGCACGATCTCGGCGTCGAAAAAGCCGCCGTCGCGAGCGAGCACGGCCGAGCTCTGGCTCTTGAGCGCGTATCGATCCTGCTCCTCGCGTCCGATGCCCTCGCGACGGGCGACATTCTCAGCCGTCTCACCCATGGCGATGTAGACGTCTGGCAGCCCCTCGAGATTGCCCGCCGCAAAGCGTGAATTCTGGGCCTGCGGCAGGTCGCTGATACCGTTGCCGTAGCGAGAAACGCACTCCACCCCGACCACGATGAAGGCGTCTCCCGCCCCTGCCTTGATGGCGTGGGCGGCCATGGCGACCGCCTGGAGGGAGCTGGCGCAGTATCGAGAAACCGTAACCCCGGGCACCTCCAGGCCAGCCAGGAGTGCAACCACGCGGCCGAGGTTGAATCCCTGTTCGCCCCCCGGGAGTCCACAACCGCAGATCAGGTCGTCAACCGAATTCGGGTCGAGGCCAGGGACCGTGGCCAGAACCTTCCCCACCACCTGGGCGGCCAGGTCGTCCGGTCGCATCCCCACCAGGGAGCCCTTGAACGCCCGCCCGATTGGGGAGCGCCCAGCCGCCACGATCACCGCCTCGCTCACGGCTCGGTGCAAACGCGGTCAGCTTCACGGCCGTCGATCGGGCAGCGCCGCGGGAGGGCGCGAGAACCTGCGTTTGGCGCCGCTTGCCGCCGCATCCTGGGATCGCTAGGCAACGGGAGATCCAAAGAGCACGATCAGATCCTCGTCGGTGACCTCCTTCTTGCGATCGGCGACCTCGAGGAATGACTGAAACGTCTCGTCGACGCGCTCGGCCGGCACCGAGATGCCGAGGATGCCGAGCCGGTGTCGAACCGCGTGCCGTCCGCTGCGCGCGGTCAGCACGATGCGATTGTCGGACAGCCCGATGTCGTCCGGCCGCATGATCTCATAGTTCAGCCGGTCCTTCAAAACCCCGTCCTGATGGATGCCGGAGGCGTGTGCGAAGGCGTTGGCGCCAACGATCGCCTTGTTCGGCTGAACCCCGACCCCGGTGATCTCGGCCAGCAGCTGCGAGCTGGCGGCGATCTGCGTGGTATCTACGCCGCACTCGAAGCCGAGCGTGGCCTGCCGAACCCGCAGCAGCATCACGACCTCCTCCAGCGAGGTGTTCCCGGCCCGCTCTCCGATGCCGTTTATGGTGCACTCCACGCGCCGGGCTCCGACCCCGACGGCGGCCATGGTGTTCGCCACCGCCAGACCCAGATCGTTGTGGCAGTGGACCGAGAAGAGGGCCCGCTCCGGCCGCCGCACCGCTCCCATCACGTGGGCCACCAAAGCCCCAAACTCGGCCGGCAGGCAGTAGCCGGTGGTGTCGGGAATGTTGATCACGGTGGCGCCGGCGTCCAGCATCCGCTCGACAGTCTCGGCCAGATAGTCGGGGTCGGCCCGGCCGGCGTCCTCGGGGCTGTACTCCACCTCATCACAGAGTCCGCGCGCGTACTCCACCGCCTCTGCACCTCGCCGCCAGACCTCGGCCCGGGTGAGCCCGAGCTTGCGCTCGATGTGAATGTCCGAGGCGGAGAGAACGATGTGGATCTGGGGTCGCTCGGCATCCTTGATCGCTTCCCAGACGGCATCGATGTCGGTCTTGACGGCTCTGGCCAGGGCCGTCACAACCGGTCCCCGAACCTCGCGCGCGATGCGACGGCAAGCCTCGAAATCGCCCGGCGACGAGATCGGGAAACCGGCCTCGATCACATCCACCCCGAGCGCCTCCAACTGCCTCGCCAGGCGGACCTTCTGGTCCCCGTCCATGTGGTATCCAGGGGACTGTTCCCCGTCTCGCAGGGTGGTGTCGAAAATGAATACGCGATCGCTCGGTGCTACGTGGGATTTAGACTTCACTTTGTTCTAGCTCCCCTGGATATCGCCACCGGACCGCTCCGGGCGATTTCAACCGTGCCAAATTGCCGCAACAGGTTCACGACCTCCTCCACCGTCTCGAACTTGCCCGCGAATTCTGCCACGACATACCGGTCACCCTGCTCCAGAACCCGGCACCCCTGGTCATTCACGGCCGCGACCAGATCCGCCTGGCGGGCGGAGGGAACTTCGATCTTGAGCAGCGCCAATTCGCGGCTGAAGTTAGGCTCGTCGGTCAGATCCTCGATATCGATGACCTCGATGAGCCGATCAAGTTGCTTTTCGATCTGGTCAACCTCGGCGTGGCCGGCGTCGACCGAGAGGGTCATGCGCGAACGACCTCTGGAATCGATGGGCCCAACCGAGAGGCCGTGGACGTTGAAGCCGCGGCGCCGGATCATCCCGCTGACGCGGGCCAGCACGCCCGGATGGTCCTCGACCAGCATGGAGAGCACCCTGCGGCGGGGACCGGCAGCTGGCGTTTGATCAGGCATATTCATCGGGCAACTCCCAGAAGTCGTTCAACCCTTTGCCCAAAGGCACGATCGGGTAGACGTTGGCGTCGGGATCGATTCGGCAGTCGAGCAGCACCGGTCCCGGGGTGCGTTCGGCCAGATCGAAGGCGGCGGGGATCTGATCGGCGCTCTCGATCCTCAGTCCGACCAGCCCGTAGGCGTCCGCCAGCTTGACGAAATCCGGCATTTCGGTCAGATCGATCTCCGATCGGATGCCGCCATAGAAGTCGTCCTGGAACTGACGGACCATGCCCAGCGTGAAGTTGTTGAGAATGACGATGTTGATGTCGAGCTGGTGTTTAACGGCCACCGACAGTTCCTGCGCCGTCATCACGAAGCCACCCTCGCCCGCCACCACCCAGACCGGCTTTTCGGGCCGTGCGATCTTGGCCCCGATGGCCGCCGGAAGCGCGAAGCCCATGGTTCCCGCCCCGCCCGAATTGATGAACAGTCCCGGTCGGGCGTAGTTCCACCAGAGCGCCGCCCAGATCTGGTTCAGGCCCACGTCCGCGACCACGATCGCCTCGTCGTTCGAGCGCCGATACATCTCGATCATCAGGTCCTGCGGCTGCAGGTGCCCGTTCGATTGCGCGTACCGGAGGGGGTGCTCCTCTCGCCAGCGATCGATCTGGGTCAGCCAGTCGTCGCGGCTGGCGGGAGGTGCACCCAGGTGCGGGGCGAGGGCTTGCAGCGCCGTCTTGGCGTCGGCCACGACCTCCAGATGGGGACGCACGTTCTTGCCTATCTCCGAGGCGTCGATGTCGATGTGAATGAAGGTCTTGGCCTTGGGTGCCCATTCGTCCAGCTTGGCGGTGACTCGGTCGTCGACCCTCATCCCGACCATCATCAGGAGGTCGGCGTCCTGCACCGCCTTCAAATTCCAACCCGTGCCCATGAAACCGGTCATGTGGAGGGCCAGAGGGTGGCGAACCGGGAAGGCGCCGATGCCGAGCAGCGTGGTGCCAACTGGCACTGCTGCTCGCTCCGCCAATTCCAGCAATTCGTCTTGGGCGCCGCTCAGGATGACCCCGTGGCCGGCCAGAATCACCGGGCGCTCGGCGCTGCTCAGGGCCCGGGCCGCCATTTCGATCTGGCTCAGATCGGGCTCCTTATTCGGACGGTAGCCGGGCAGGCTGACGTCTTGGGGCCAGACCGGATCCCCCTGTGCCTTTTGGGCGTCCTTGCAGATGTCGATCAGAACCGGCCCCGGCCGGCCCGACGTCGCGATGTGAAAGGCCTCCTTTACGGCCTCGGGAATCTGTTCGACGCGGGTGATCAGGTAGCTGTGCTTGGTCACCGACTGGGTGCAGCCGATCACATCCGCCTCCTGAAAGGCGTCCCTTCCGACCATCATCGAATCCACCTGTCCAGTGATGGCAACCATGGGCACCGAATCCATGAAGGCGGTGGCAAGACCGGTGACCAGATTCAGAGCGCCCGGACCAGATGTCGCCATGACCACCCCGGGGCGGCCGCTGGCCCGGGCAAATCCATCCGCCATGTGCGCTCCGCCCTGTTCGTGGCGGACCAGGATGTGCCGGATGCCGGGGAACTTGGGCAGCGCCTGATAGATGGGCAGGTTCGCCCCCCCCGGGTACCCGAAGATGACGTCAACGCCCTCGCGTTGGAGCGCCTCCAGCAGAATTTCCGCACCGGTCATGAGTTTCCCTCGTGGTGGCCGTGGCCTTGGTTGATCCAAAAAAAGGGCCCCCGCCTGGTGGCGGGGGCCCTCCACGCTGTCTTCGGTTTACTCTCTAAGACGCGCTTCGGCTCCGCCTGGCTAGGCCAAGTAGCAGAACGTCGTCGGATACCAACAGAGAGCGCTGCATCACAGGGCCCCAGTATCGGGGCTCAAACTCGAATTCGTTAGTGTCCCGGCCACAATTTCGGCCCGGTTGATTTTGTCTCTCAGACCCACCTGATGCCACCCCCTTTGCCGTTAATTTCGAACACCTGATGGCAGCGACCATGGCCCAGAAGATCTGGGACGCCCACCTCGTGCACAGCTCGGCGGGCGAGCCCGACCTCCTTTACGTCGACCTGCACCTGATCCACGAGGTGACCACTCCGCAGGCCTTTGAATCCCTGCGAAGCGCCGGTCGGAGGGTGCGCCGACCCGACCTGACGGTGGCCACTATGGACCACAACACCCCCACTCTGGGAGGCCGTCGGATGGCTGATGAAGTCTCCCAGCGCCAGATGAACGCGCTCGACGAGAATTGCCGCTGGGCTGGAATCCGGCTCTACGGCATGGGCAGCCGGCATCAGGGCATCGTGCACGTGATCGGGCCCGAACTCGGACTCTCACAGCCCGGAATGGTGATCGTCTGCGGTGACTCGCACACCTCCACCCACGGCGCCTTTGGGGCGCTCGCCTTCGGTATCGGTACCTCGGAGGTGGAGATGGTTCTCGCTACCCAGACCCTCCCCCAGCGACGTTCCCGCGACCTGGCGGTGACGGTGGAGGGCGCGCTCCCGCTGGGGGTGGTTGCTAAAGACCTGGTCCTGGCGCTGATCGCCCAGGAAGGGGTAGGCGGCGGACGTGGCTGCGCGGTCGAATATCGCGGCTCCACCATTCAGGGCCTCTCCATGGAGGGGCGGATGACGATCTGCAACATGTCCATCGAGTGGGGGGCGAGGGTGGGAATGGTGGCCCCGGACGACGTGACGTTTGCCTTTCTGGAAGGGCGGCCCCACGCGCCCAAGGGGCCGGACTTCGAGCTCGCCCTCGACAGCTGGAGGTCGCTCCCCAGCGATGCCGGTGCCGAGTTTGACCACGAGGTCCTGATCGATGCCGCCAAGCTGGAGCCGTACGTCACCTGGGGCACCAATCCCGGCCAGGCGGTCACCATCGGAGGGAGGGTTCCCGAGCCGCGCAGTGAAGACGACGATCGAGCTCTGCGCTACATGGATCTGCGACCCGGTACCGCGCTCCAGGACATCAGCGTGGATCGGGTCTTCATCGGGTCGTGCACCAACGCTCGATTGGAGGACCTTCGCCAGGCGGCGGTGGTGGTGCGGGGCGGCCGGGTGCACCCCAGCGTCCGCGCGCTGGTGGTCCCGGGTTCGGCGTCGGTCAAGATCGCCGCCGAACAGGAGGGGTTGGACAAGGTCTTCACCGACGCCGGTTTCGAGTGGCGGGACGCCGGCTGTTCCATGTGTCTGGGCATGAATCCGGATATTCTGGGCCCCGGCGAACGCTGTGCCTCCACCTCCAACCGCAACTTCGAGGGCCGCCAGGGATCCGGCGGCAGAACCCACCTCATGTCCCCACCGATGGCAGCCGCGGCGGCCCTGAAGGGGCACCTGACCGACGTACGCCAATTCCAGCCCGCGCTGGAGGTGGGCTGAACCGATGCGGGCGCTGAAGGAGCTCAGCGGTCGCATGGCCCCCCTCGATCGCGCCAATGTGGACACCGACCAGATCATTCCCAAGCAGTTCCTGAAGCGAATCGAGCGCTCGGGATTTGGGCCTTTCCTGTTTCACGATTGGAAGCGCGATGAGCCCGACTTCGTTCTCAGTCGGCCCGAATATCAGGGCGCGTCGGTGCTGGTGGCGGGCCCGAATTTCGGCTGCGGATCCTCGCGCGAGCACGCCCCCTGGTCGTTGGAGGACGCCGGTTTCCAGGCTGTGATTGCGCCCTCGTTTGGCGACATATTCAAGAACAACTGCCACAAGATCGGCCTCCTCCCGGTCGAACTCCCAGAGGCCTCGGTCAGGCGCCTGATGGAACTGGCCAGCGAGGACCCGGGCGTGCTGGTCGTCGTCGACCTGGCCGCGCAGACGGTCTCGACCGGCGATCTCTCAGAGCGATTTGAGATTGATCCGTTTGTCAAGGAGTGCCTGATCAACGGTTGGGATGACATCGCCCTGGCCCAGCAGCACGACGACCAGATCGCCGCCTTCGAATCGCGCCGCCCGGCCTGGCTGCCACGGATGTCCGCCCCCCCGGTGGGCACAGACCAGTAGTCGGTTGTAGGCTTCGACGAACGAGCCGACCTAGGACTGGTCGGGTCGGCTAGGCAACTCGAACGCGGCCCGCCCGGGGACCCTTGACACTCGGCTCAATCTCGAACGTGACCCGTTCGCCGCCTTGCAGTGCGTCAAAGTTCTCCGTGCTGCTGCGATGAAAGAAATACTCCTTACCGTCCTCAGCTGCGATGAAGCCGAAGCCTCGGTCCGAAACGATCTTCTTTACCGTTCCCTGAGCCATCCTGATCTCCTGTTTCCCGAACTCACTGACGTACGCCCGGGCCGGTTCGAGAAACCTAACGTCAGCCACGGCGAGCGACCGCAGCGGAGGCCACGGTGGTAATGAGCATAGCGCAGCGTCGGTTTGCCGGCGCGCCTCGAATCTTCACCACCGCGATCGGCCAAACGCGGTTCGACCAGCCGGCGCCGAGCGGCGCCGGCGCCGCCGCTCGGGCATCCCAAGCTACCGCGGATGAATGCCGCCGTCGAGAGTTATGACCTTGTCCGTGAGGTACCCGTTGGCCAGCATGGCCAGTGCCAGATCGGCCACCTCCGAAGGGCGACCGAGCCTGCCCAGGGGGACTCTTGAGGCGAGTTCGGCATCTTCTCTGGGCACCATCCCAGTGGGAGAGATTAGTCCCGGCGCCAGGGCGTTCACGGTCACTCCGAAGGACGCCTGGCGTGGCGCCAGATGATGCGTCAGGCCGAGTAATCCGGCCTTCGAGGCGGCGTAGTGGGGACCCACGCTACCACCGGTGAAGGCGGCCACCGAGGAGATGAACAGCACTCGTCCAAAACCTCTGCGACGCATCCCCGGTAGCACCGCTTGCGCGAGCAGGAAAGGCGCCCTCAGGTTCACCGCCATGACCGCATCGAAGTCCCCAGCGGTCACCTCTTCCAGTGACTGGCGGGGACCGATAGCAGCATTGCAGATCAGCACCTCGATCGGGCCGAACGCGACCTCCACCTCCTGTACCAGCCTCTGCGGGCCGGCGGGGTCCGCCATGTCGGCTCGAAAGGCCAGCGCCGGGCACCCCCGCTGGGCCATGGCCGAAGCCAGCGCTTCGCCGCTGGAGTCGGCCTGGTTGGCGATTGCCAGCTTTACGCCGGCCATCCCCAAGCGTTCTGCCAGGGCGCGACCGATGCCGCCGGTGGCCCCCGTCAGGAGGGCTACTCGGGCGGATAAGACGCCCCCGAGCTCAGGTTCAATCGCCACCGTTTCCTGGCCCCATCGTCATCATTCTCCCAGCCCTTCCTGCTCGGCAGCAGCCGGTTGCCGGAATCGGTACCAAGACCACGACCAGCCGCCGAGTTGGGCGGATTTGCCTCGCCGGTCCCCAAACGGCCTAGGATCGGATCGACGGCGCCGGGGCGCACAACCGCGGACTTGAGAGGTGGCACGGTGGGTGAACGTACGGCGGCGGAGGTCCTCGTCTCGTGCCTCGAGGCAGAGGGTGTGCGGCACGTGTTTGGCATTCCTGGCGAGGAGACGCTGGAGTTGAGCGACGCGCTGTCGCGATCGAGCATCGCCTTCGTGCCCGTCCGGCACGAGCAGGCCGGGGCCTACATCGCCAATGTGTACGGCCGCCTCACCGGTCACGCGGGCGTCTGTCTGACGACGCTGGGACCGGGCGCGACCAACGCCGCCACGGCGGTCGCGGATGCCTTTTTGGACCGCGCGCCGCTGGTGCTGTTGACCGGACAGAGCGGGCTGGAGCGAATGCACAAGGAGTCTCACCAGTACATCGACGTGGTCGCCCTGATGCGCCCGATCACGAAATGGAACACCATGGTCTCCGATCCTGCGGTGGTGCCGGAGGTGGTCCGCAAGGCCTTCAAGGTGGCCGAGAGCGAGAAGCCGGGGCCGACCCACCTGGAGCTTCCCGAGGACGTCATGGGCGCCGCCCTGGAGGCGGATCCGCTCCCCCGGCGGCAATCGCCCACCAGCGAACCGGCGCCGGCAGAGTTGGAACGCGCCGCCGCGCTCATCCGCTCGGCTACCAGCCCGGTCGTCTTGGCCGGCAACGGAGTGGTCCGGGGCGGCGCCGCCGCGGCCCTGCGCGAGTTCGCCCAGGCCACCGGCATTCCGGTGGCGGAAACCTTCATGGCCAAGGGCCTGCTCGACGCCGATGATCCGCTCTCTTTGGGGGCGGTCGGTCTGCAGCCAGGTGACTATCGGTTGGCCGGATTCGAGGAGGCCGACGTGGTGGTTGCCATCGGCTACGATCTGGTCGAGCACAGCCCCAAGAACTGGAACCCCCGGCGCGACAAGCGCATCGTCTGCATCGATTCGGTGCCGGCCGAGATCGATGCCTACTTCATGCCCGAGGTCGAACTCTCGGGCAGCATCGAGCACATGCTGACCCGCCTGCGCCTGGACTGCCAGCGCGTCCCATCCGCGGGTGGCTCCCGGCGGCTGCAGGATGTGGTCCGGAATCGCTTTGCGTCCGCCCAGGGCGACCCCGATACGCCGATGCAGCCGCCTCGAGTCCTGTACGAGATCCGGGCCGCCCTGGACCGGCGCGGCATCCTCATCTCCGACGTCGGACTGCACAAGCATTGGATTGGGCGACTCTTTCCGGCCCACGAGCCGGGCACGGTACTGATCGCCAATGGACTGGCCGGGATGGGATTCGCGGTCCCTGCCGCCATCGCGGCCAAACTCGTCCATCCTGATCGCCAGGTCATCGCCGTGAGCGGCGACGGAGGCTTCATGATGAACGCCCAGGAGTTGGAGACCGCGGTCAGGCTGCACACGCCATTCGTGAACGTCGTCTGGGAGAACCGCCAGTTCGGCTCCATCGTTTGGAAGCAGCAGATGAGGTTTGGGCGCAACTTCGGCACCGACTTCGCCAATCCCGACTTCGTCAAGTTGGCCGAATCCTTTGGCATGCCGGCCTGGCGCGTGCGGGGTGCCGGGGAGTTTTCATCCCGTCTGCGCAGCGCGCTGGAGATGAATCTGCCCAGCCTCATCGTCCTCCCAATCGACTATTCGGCGGACGTGGCCTTGCTCGGCACCCTCGATTCCGACGCGATCGGCTGAGATGGCCCCGTCGGAGCCGCCAGGAGGTTCCGATTCGCTGCGGAAGAAAGACCTGGGTGGGGGGTCCAACCCGGATCACACCAGGGCGGAGAAGCCAAACCCTCTGGGCTCAGGATGGGGCCAGTTTGGAGTCGGCATCGGGGCCGACCGGGTTCTTGGTATCCGGTAGCGCCGCGCTCCCCGCGACCAGGTGTCTGAGCTCCTGATTGAGCGTCACCGCCGCCTGCAGGTGCGACAGGTGGGTCAGCGCCTGCGGAAAGTTGCCCAGCATCCGCTTGGCGATGGGGTCGTACTCCTCCGAAAACAGACCCAGGTCGTTGCGCGTGCTGGAGACGCGGTCAAAGACCGCTCGCGCCCGCTCCAGGTCTCCCTGCCGCGCCAGGCATTCGGCCATCCAGAAGGAGCAGGCCAGAAAGCGGCCCTCCCCGGAGGCGAATCCGTCGTCGGTGGAGGTGGTCCGATAGCGCGCGACGAACCCGTCCTGGTCCAGATCCTCACGGATGGCGGCGACCGTGCGCAGCATGCGGGGATCGTCGTAGGCGACAAAATTGGTAATCGGAATCAGGAGCAGGGAGGCGTCCAAGTTGGTGGTGCCGAAGTACTGCACGAATACACCGCGCCCGCTGTCGTAGCCCTTGGTCTCGACCGCCTCGCGAATCCGCGCCGCCGTCTTCGCCCAGCGCTGGATGGGAGCCTTACGCAGCGACTCGCGGGCCAGAGCCACGCCCCGGTCCAGCGCCACCCAGCACATCACCTTGGAGTGCACGAAGTGTTGCATTTGGCCGCGGACCTCCCAGAGCCCGCAGTCCGGCTCCTCCCAGCGCTCGGCGGCGGTGTCGACCAGATCGATCAGGAAGCGCCAGTAATCGTCATCGGGCGAGTATCCGCGCAGATGCCACTGCCAGGAAAGCCAGACCAGGTGGCCGTAGGCGTCCAGTTGCAACTGCTGAGAAGCGGCGTTGCCGATCCGCACCGGCCTTGACCCCTCGTAACCGTTGAGATGGGTCAGCTCCCGCTCTGGAATGCTCCTCTGGCCCGCCAACCCATACATGATCTGCAGTTGCTGGCCGCTACCGGCAGCGCTCCGCTGGATGAATCGCCGGAAGAAGTCGGCCTCGGTGTCACAGCCCACCTCGGCCAGTGAATCGGCGCTGAAGACCGAATCCCTGACCCAGCTGTAGCGGTAGTCGTAATTGCGATCGGCTCCGATCCACTCCGGCAGCGAGGTGGTGGCCGCGGCGATGATGGCTCCGCTCTCGGCGCTACTGAGCGACTTCAAAACCAACGCCGAGCGCCGAGCGGCCGCCGCATCGGGGCCGGCATAAGTCCCCCGCTGCACCCACTTGTGCCACATGGCCAGGGTCGTGGTCACTCGGTCATCGATCTCCTTGGGACCGAAGAGCGGGATGTCGGGCGCGTCCAACAGCTCGGGCGCCATCCACACCATTGACAGCCTGACCACGTCCCCGGCACGAACGGTGAAGTCGCCGCGCAGCTCGTGTTCCCGATGGCGGCGGAGCCGCGCGTCGCACGAGACCAGAAGACCGTTGGCGCCGCCGATCGCGGCCCAGCCGGCGTTTCCCGGCAGCTGGCGAATCCAGGGCGCGACCGCACCGTAATCGAAGCGCGGGGCGATGGCGAAACTCAGACTCATGCTTCCCCGAATGCCCCTCACCACCCGGATTAGCTGCCGGTGGGGATTGCGACGACCACCCTCACGCATGGTGAAGAGGTCCTCGACCTCCACCTCTCCACCACTGTCGGAGATGCCAGTCTTGAGGACCATGGAATCGCCGATGTAGGAGCGGGTGAAGGTGGGGTCCTTGGCGTCCGTCTCGATCGCGCAGTATCCGCCCACCTCCGAGTCGAGAATGCGACCGAAGATGCTGGCGCTGTCGGCGCTTGGCATGCAGCACCAATCGATGGAGCCCCGGCGGCTGACCAGGGCCAGCGAGTGACAGTCGCTGATCAGGCCGTAGTCCTCAATCCGTTCATAGCCTCCCGCTCGCTTGGTCCGGCGGGGCTGCTCGGACTTGATCACGCCCTGGTCTTTGGCCACGCCCTTACTTTTACGCCATTGTCCCCCTCAGCGGGGCCGGTGCCGGCCAGCCCCACCGCCCGCCGTAGTTTCACACCGAACCCTTGGCAAAGCCGCGGGTAGTCAAACCCCAGCCAAATTGGACCGCCTCGCCGCCCTCCAGTACCATCACCGAACGCCCGTCTTGGAAGGCGTTGGGAGGGCACGTCATGGGCTCGATCGCCAGCGCCCGACGCCGCCTTGGGGCCTCGAGGGTGTCGCCCGTGTAGACCATCACGCCCTCGAATTCCCTGTCCATCCAAAGCTCGATGGAGCGGCCCGAGGCGTCACCGACGGACACCCTGGCTCGACCGTCCAGGTCACGATCGAGATCCCAGAAGCCCGTATCGAGGACGCTGGTGCCGATAATCCGACCCGATCGATAATCCCAGGGGCCCCCCTCCACGTCAAGGCTGCCGGTGGGAATCTGGCGCTCGTCGCTGGTCAGCACGGTGTGCGCGGGCAGGCGCAGGGAGAGGGCGTCCACGCCCTCTCCCAATTGCAAGTAGGGGTGATGCCCGGCACCAAATGGAAGCGGCACCGAGCCCCGGTTTTGGGCCTCGAACAGGACCGACAGTCCATCCCCGTCAAGCCCGTAGGTCACGTTGAGATCGAGGCTGAACGGATATCCTGGCTGCGGCGGCAGCGCCAGCCCCATCCGCACCCTCGAGGGCTGAACCTCTCGACACTCCCAGCGCTGCCAAGCACTGAGGCCGTGTATGGCATTGCCGTGCTGGGGCTCGGTCAGGGCCAGCTGATACTCGACACCGCGAAAGGCGTAGCGACCGTCGCGTAGTCGATTGGGCCAGGGCAGCAACGGTTGGCCGCAGCTGGCCGGGCACATCTGCTCCTCTCCGTATCCGGACAACAGCGCCTCGCCGGCCCAGGTCAGCGAGCGGATTCCCCCACCCACCTCGACCACCGTCGCTCGCCAGTCGCCGTGCGTGATCGTGGTCTGCAGCCCCGAGGGAGCCGAGGTGCGGCTTGGACTCATCAGCGGCCGGGAGCGAGGCCGGCGCCCGGGCGGCCCCTCATGCGGGCGCCGCCTGCTGGGCATCGAGCATCTGCACCATGCTGCGGAGGGGGATCTGGGCCCACTGCGGCCGATTGTTCAGCTCGTAGCGCAGCTCGTAGCAGGCCTTCTCAAAGACCAGGACGTCGAGCAGGCGCGTGCGATCGTCCGACGCCCGAGGCAGGATCGGCGAATCGCCGCAGGTTTCCAGGTAGGCTGCGAGGAAGGCGGCGCCGGTGCGCTTGGTCCACAGGCGGCCGGCATCAGCCAAGCGGGGGCTGAACTCCGGCCTGGCCAGGACGGCGACACTGGCCGCGTAGTCGAAGGAACGAAGCATGGCGGCCACATCGCGCAACGCGGCTCGTTTGCGACGACGCTCCTTGAGGCTGGCCGCGGGTTCCCCCTCAAAGTCGGTCACCACGTAGTCGATGCCGGTGAACAGGACCTGACCTAGGTGCAGATCGCCGTGGCAGCGGATCAGCAGCCATGAGGTGGGCAGGCCCAGGATGGGGCGCGACCACTCCAGCATGGCGGGCGCAGCGGCCAGTATCCGCGCCCCCAACTCGCGGTCGGCTGGACCCAGATTCGGCAGCCGGTCCTTGAGCAGATCGAGCGTCTGCACCGCCCCGCTGCGGATCGACTGGTGCAGCGATCGCAGGTGCGGAGGCGTCGCCGGTTCGGGGGCCAGGGCCGAGGTGGCGACCAGCTCGCTCAGGGCCAGGTGCAGCTCCCCCACCCGCCGGCCGATCAGCTGAGCGGCGCCGAGGGCGGCCCCCATGGAAGCGCCCGCATCCGACTCCAAATCGGCCTCCTGGGGCCATCCGTTGAGCGCGGCGTCGCTCAGATAGGAATCCAGTTCAGACTGCATCTGAGACCACGCGTCGCCCTGGTTGGGAACGAACGCCTGGAGGATGCCGGCGCTCATCACGCCGCCCTTCCCGTCCTGATATTGAATGCTGCCGGCAAGGGCGGCGATGTGCGTGAATGAAGCCGATTCGCTCAGCGCCCGACCCATCTCCAGCTCCGGGCTGATACCCGGCTCCAGACGCCGGATCAGCTTGAGGATCATCCTCTCGCCGTAGCGGATGCTGGTGTTGGACTGTTCCACACCGCCAACGCTGGGCTCCAGGAGGGTGTCGATTCCGCCTCGGAGGCGCTCGAAACTGTCGCTCCGTACCGTCCTCAACCGTCCCACGCGACCGGCAAAGCGACCTCGGCGAGCGAAGCCGTCGAGTATCAGGCGTGCGAAGTCATCGTCCACCGCGCCATCCACGATCAACATGCGTTCGCGGCCCACCGGAGAACGGACGGCGGCGACTACTGCCCAGGGCTGGTCCTCCTCGATATGCCTGGCCGACGCGCCCCGGACCAGCGCCAGCGGCACCATGTAGGTGTCGATGGAACCGTCAAAGTAGGTGATCTCCGCCAGCGCCAGGTAGAAGTGGCGAGCATCCGTCTGCAGCCCGATCAGGTCGGCCATGCGCAGCGTGCGGAGCCGCTTGGCCTTGCCTCCATACCAGCGCTGGCGCTGGATGTAGGCCGGGAGCGCGGCTTCCAACTGCGCCTCCTGCAGTCCCCAGAGCGGCTGACCCCATCGCCCGGCAGGTAGCCGCAACAGCGGCGCCGGGATCGGCAGGCCAGGTCGCTGCGCCGGCTCGTCCGGGGAGCGCAGATCAAACCAAAAGAACTCGTGCGGCCCCAGGGTCATCTGATAAGGCTCCGACCCGATGGCGGAGAAGGGAGATTCCCCGAATAGTTCGAAAGGAACCAGGCCCTGCCAGCGCGAGAGGTCGAGCTGGGCCTGCTGGGCGAATCGGGAAAGGTTGGCGAGGACCAGGATGCGCTGTCCTTCGTGTTGCCGCACAAAGGCCAGGACCCTGCGATTGCTGGGCTGAAGGATCTCCACGCTGCCGCGGCTGAAGGCCAGGTGGGTCTTGCGCAGGCGAATCAGGCGCCGCGTCCATGAAAGCAGGGAACTGGGGTTGGCAAGCTGCGACTCAACGTTGATGGTTTCGTAGTGGTATTCGCCGCCGGTGACGACGGGCAGGTAGAGCTTTTGTGGATTGGCCTGACTGAAGCCGGCGTTGCGATCGGGGCTCCACTGCATCGGCGTCCGCACTCCGTTACGGTCTCCGAGGTAGATGTTGTCACCCATCCCGATCTCATCTCCGTAGTAGATGACCGGAGTTCCGGGCAGGGAAAAGAGCAGCCCGTTCATCAGCTCGATGCGCCGCCGGTTGTTGTCGAGCAGCGGGGCGAGGCGGCGGCGGATGCCGAGATTGATGCGGGCGACAGGGTCCTCGGAGTAGGCGCCGTACATGTAGTCCCGCTCCTCGTCCGTGACCATCTCCAGGGTCAATTCGTCGTGGTTGCGAAGAAACACCGCCCACTGCCCACCCTCGGGTGGTTGCGGAGTCTGAGCCAGGATGTCGATGATCGGAAATCTGTCCTCCATCCGGATGGCCATGAACAGCCGCGGCATGAGCGGAAAGTGGAAGGCCATCTGGCACTCATCCCCGGATCCGAAGTAGGTGCCGGCCAGCTCGGGCCACTGGTTCGCCTCGGCCAGCAGGATTCGCCCCGGATAGTGCTGGTCCACGTGGCGACGGAGCTCGCGCAGGAATTCGTGCGTCTGGGGCAAATTCTCACAATCGGTCCCCTCCTGCTCAAACAGGTAGGGAATGGCGTCAAGCCGGAACCCGTCGACCCCCATCCCGAGCCAGAAATCGACCACTCGGAACATCTCCCGACGAACGCTGGCGCTGTTGAAGTTGAGGTCCGGTTGGTGGGCGTAGAAACGGTGCCAGTAGTAGGCGTTGGCGATGTTGTCCCAACTCCAGTTGGACGGTTCGAAGTCCTTGAAGATGACCCTGGCCATCGGATACTTGTCGGCGCTATCCGACCAGACGTAAAAGTCGCGGTTGACGCTGCCCGGACGGGCCCGGCGGGCGCGCTGGAACCAGGCGTGCTGATCTGAGGTGTGGTTGGCGACCAGCTCGGTGATGACCTTGATGTTGAGAGCATGGGCGGCGCGGATCAGCCGCCGAAAGTCGCCCAGAGTCCCGTATTGGGGATTCACCGCGTTGTAGTCGGAGATGTCGTAGCCGTCGTCCTTGCCCGGTGAGGCGTAGAAGGGGAGCAGCCAGAGAACGTCGACGCCAAGCCGCTTCAGATGATCGAGGTGCGCCATGAGGCCGTCGAAATCACCCACTCCGTCTCCGTTGCTGTCGGCGAATGAGCGCACGTGAACTTCGTAGAAGATCGCGTCCCGGTACCACTCAAGCCGGTGGTCGACGCGCGCGGGGGCGCGAGTCGGCGCCCCCTTTACCCCCAACTGCTAGCGCTCCGCGCTGAAGGCGACGAGAAAGACGTGCGCGGGCAGCCGGGCCGGCTCCAGCCGGACGAAATTCCGCCTCCCCTGCCAGTGGTAACGGCTCTGCGTCAGCAGATCGTGCACGACGAACTTCGCCCCTTCATCCAGACCGAGTTCAGAGAGGTCGAGATCGGTCCACCCCGCTTGAGGATTGGCGACATCGGTGTTCACCACCATCAGCATGACGTCTCCGCCTTCCTCTGAGGTCTTGCTATAGACCAGGAGCTCGGGGTTATCGACCTCGTGGAAATGGAGCGACGAGTCGCTCTGGAGCGCGAGGTGCTCCCGACGCACGCGATTCAGCAGTGCCATCAGGTCGGCCATCTCCTGCCCTCGTGGCCACCGTCGCAGCTGGTATTTCTCGGACTCGAAATACTCCTCGCTGCCCGGTCCCGCCGCCCGGCCCTCCTGGGCTTCGTAGGGCGGGCCGTAGACGCCGTAACTGGCGGCCAGGGTGGCGGCCAGAACCAGCCGAACGACGAACCCCGCCCGCCCGCCCGTCTGCAGGTACTCGGTCAGGATGTCGGGCGTGTTGGGCCACAGGTTTGGTCGCAGGTATTCCCGGCTCGGCCCCTGCGTCAGTTCGGTCAGGTATTGCCGCAGTTCGTAGGGCCGATTTCGCCAGGCGAAATAGGTGTAGGACTGGGTGAATCCCACCTTGGCCAGTCTCTCCATGACCCGCGGCCGCGTGAAGGCCTCGGACAGGAAAATCAGGTCCGGCGTGGCTTCCTTGAGGGCAGCAAGCAGCCACTCCCAGAAGTCGAAGGGCTTGGTGTGGGGATTGTCGACCCTGAAGATGCGAACCCCCTGCCCGATCCAGTAGTCACAGATGTCCTTCAGTTCGGCCCACAGCGCCACCCGTTCGACGGTGTCGAAGTCGAAGGGAATGATGTCCTCGTAGGTCTTGGGCGGATTCTCGGCGTGGCGAATGGCACCGTCCGGCAGGTGCCTAAACCACTGCGGGTGCGCGGTCACGTAGGGATGATCGGGGGAACACTGGAAGGCCAGGTCGAGCGCCACCTCCAACCCTGCCCCCCGCGCCGAAGTGAGCAGGTGGCGGAAGTCCGCCAGCGTACCCAGCTCAGGATCGATCGACTTGTGCCCTCCCTCCGCCGACCCGATCGCCCAGGGGCTGCCAGGATCGTCGGGCGCCGCCTGCGCTGTATTGCCGGCGCCCTTTCGATGCGACCGACCGATGGGGTGGATGGGAGGCAGATAGAGGACGTCAAAGCCCATCGCAGCGATGCGGGGAATTTCCTTTTCCAGGGCGGCGAACCCCCCCTCACCGGCCTCGCCCAGGGAACGGGGAAAGATCTCATACCAGGTGCTGAATCGCGCCCGCGGCGGATCCACGCTCACCGACAACAGATTGGAGACGGTGCCCTGGTTGCGACCCAAGTACCATCCCGCCTCATCGGTCCAGGATTGCAGGCGGGAATCGTCGGGGGTCAAGGAGGCGCTCATCGCCGTCGCCGCCGCCGCCAGCCGCTGTGCCGCCAAAGGATCGGCGGTGGCGAGCGCAGCCGCTCGGTTCAAGAGGTCGGCCCCCACCTGCCACTCCACCGCTGGCACCGGGCCGGCGCTGGCCCGCCGCGCCAGATCTCTGAGCCAGGTACCCGGCTCATCTCTCCAGCCCTCCACCGAGTACTCGAAGGGGCCCAGCTGGACGGGGACGAAATGGGCGCGCCAGCGATCATTTCCGAGGCGCACCATCGGCACCTCGGCGAATTCCGCCTCGCCGGCGCAGCGCCACCGGAGCGATGCCCGCACTAGGTCATGCCCGTGCGTGAAGACGTCCGCCTCCACCACGACCGCGTCGCCGAGCACGCGCTTGGCGGGAAAGCGGCCGGCGTCCACCTGGGGCGTCAGCGACTCAATTACCACCGGCTGCGGTGTTCGATCCGGCCATCCCCCTAGCACTGCCAAGTCTGGATTCTAAATGCGGATCTCTGATCCCATGAGATCCGGGAGCGACGGCTGCAGCCGACGGCGTGATCGCGGCGAAACCACACCTGGAGAACTGGCCCAAGCGGGTCGGGGCCGAACCCTCAGCTCCGCCGGCCACCGTCGACGCCACGGCTGGCTCGCAAACCTGCGGCTGGTCCCGAAATTCAGCCGGAGGCGACGGATCTCCAGAACTCCAACAATTGCGAGGCGAGCAGTTCCGGGCATTGCAAGTTCGGAAAGTGCCCGACGCCGGGCACGATGCGCAGCGTCGCCCGGGGCAGCGTGGCAGCCATTAGTTCGGCCGAGCGAACGTAGGCCGCGTCCTTGGCGCCGGTTACGATCAGGGTCGGTGCGGCCAGGTCGGCTAGTCTGGGCAGGAGCGGCGCCATCTCCACCAGCGCCCGCAGGGCGGCTACGGTTCCGGCCACACCATTGGCCTCGCTCACCGTGCGGACGCGCTCGTATTCGGACTCCGACGAATCCGTCCAGAGCGAGATGGCCGCCCCTGACCCCAGGCTCTCGGCATCGTCGATCAGGGCTCGCAGGCGCAACCGGCCAGCCTCGTCAGGGGCCTCTGAACGGGCCGAGACGGCGGCCACCGCAGCCACCCGCGAGGGATACAGAAGGGCGTGTTCCAGAGCTACCCGACCCCCCATGGAGTGGCCGACGTGGAAGATCGATCGGGCCCCCAGGTGCTCGGCCAGAGCCTCCACGTCCGCCGCCAAGTCCTCGAATCCAAAGGCGGCGCCATCCCACCCGCTCTCGCCCCGACCGCGGGCGTCGTGAACCACGACTTGAAAATGGCGCTCCAGGTGGGGCGCCATCTCGGCCCAGGAATCGGCATTCTCGATCACACCGTGCGACAGGAAGAGGGCCGGTCCCTGACCCCAGACCTGGTATGTGATCTCGCCCCCCGGCCGCCTCAATCTCACGCAAACAGCCTCCCCCGCAGCTGGGCCAGGAGATTGGCCAAGAGCGCGGGCACTGACTCGGGCGCGACCGCGCGCCCGGCTTCCAACTCCGCCTCCACCTCCGCCCGGATCAGATCCCGGATCACGCCCCGCACCCCCGACGGCAGGCCCCAGGCGGCCGCGTTGACGGCATCCTGAAGAGGGCTGGGCCATCGGCGCTCGAACTCCCGACGTTCTGGTCCGACCTCGAAGTCGGGCCGAGCCGATCGCTCAGTGGCCAGCTGGCGGCGCCGAGTTGATGTGGCGGCGCCATCCACCGCACCCCCCGCCAGGACCACGCCGTAGCTCGCTTCGGCCGCCTGGACGGAGACGAATCCGTCGAGTACGTCGGCCAGAACCAGGGCCGGCTCGCGCTCCAGGGCGGGTCCGTATCCGGCTCCGCAGGGCGTGTTCAACTCCAGCACGTCGCCCGGCCGCATCTGCAGCACGTCGATCTTGCCCAGCCGCTCCACCCGGCCCCCCGCCCGGGTCATCTGGGCCCGGCCCTGCGTTCCGGCTTCACCCCCCGCTCGACCCCAGGGGCGGAATCGCATCCTCTCCATGCCCCGGCAGGTGACGGTGGCCAGCGGGGACAGCACGCGCAGGGCGTAGTCGAGGCCAAGGCCACCGCGCTGGCGGCCGGCGCCGCCCCCGTCCTGACGCAGGCCGTATCGTTCGATCAGGATGGGAGCGTCGTTCTCCAGCACCTCGGTCGGGATGTTGCGATAGAAACCGGCCACAAAGTCCACGCCATCGGTGCCGTCCAGGTCCCGGCGGGCCCCTGAGCCGCCGACCAGGGGCTGCAGAATGCTGACCCGGGAGGTGCCCGACTCGAACTCGGGGGCGGCCACGAACATGATCGCCCCCTGGCCACCACCACAGGCCGGGATCTGGTCCGGTACGGCCTGAGCCAGGGCGCCCATGATCACCTCGGGGACTCGAAACATGGTCGCCTGCCGTGCACCCAGTGCGGCGCCAGGTTCGGGATTGAGGAGGCTTCCGCGCGGAACCTTGAGACCCACCGGACGAACCATCCCGGAGTTGTAGGTGATCTCGGGATCGCAGCTGCGGAAGTAGTTGACGAGAGCCGGCACGATCATATTGTGGCCACGCTTTCCGTGCGTGGCCAGGTTCAGGGCCAGCCCCACCTGCGGGTCGGTGGCCCCGAAATCCAATTCCATCTCCGAACCTCGAACGCTCAGCTCGAGCTTGATCCGGATGGGCAGCCCGAGGCCTTCCCTGAAGTCGGTTTCCATGTAGTCGGAGAAGGTGTAGGTTCCATCGGGAACGCGCTCGATGATGGCCCGGGCCTGGCGCTCAGAGTAGGCCAGGACCCCCTCGATGCCGCGCTCCACAGGCTCCAAGCCGTAGTGGTCGATGAGCTCGCCCATGCGTTTTCGCGTCACCTCCAAGGCGCCCATCTGGGCTTGGATGTCGCCCCAGTTGAGATCGGGGACCCGGGAGTTGGCACGCACAATTCGCTCCAGTTCTAGGTTCAGTTCACCCCCTCGACAGAGCTTGCTGGGGGGCAAGATCAATCCCTCCTGGTGGATATCGACGGCGGTCGGACTGACACTGCCGGGGACCAGGCCGCCCACGTCGGTGGCGTGAATGAAACAGAACGCGAAGCACATCGGCAGCTCTGCCCCGGGAGCAAAGATCGGGGCCCAGAGAAAGTAGTCGGGGAGGTGGGTCACCATCCCACCCGAACTCTCAGGGTCGTTGGTGATGCACACGTCCCCCCGCTCATAGCGTGGAATGGCGGCGATGGCGTCTCCCATCGGGGTTCCGATGGTGATGAAGATGCCCATGTCGTCGGGGGTCATGAAAACCTCGCCGGAAGCATCGACCAGGTAGGCGCCGAAGTCCGCCGTCTCCTTCACGAAGACGGTGCGGGCGGCGTTGCGCAGGGTCGCACCCAACTCCCGCACGATGCCCATGAAGTGATTGCGCATCACCTCCACCATGACCGCATCGGCCATCGCCTCAGCCACGCTCGAAGGCTCCGATGAGGCTGCCGGCCCGGTCCACCTCGACGAAGGCCCGGGGCGGGACGAAGGTGGTACTGCCGTACTGGGTAATCACCGCCGGTCCGTCGACCCGGTCGCCCTGGGCCAGGGCGACGCGCTCCACCTCCAGTGCCAACAGATCCCGTCCCGCGTGGCGAACTCGACGGGATCGATGGGTTCGGGGAGACGGCCTCGCGGGCGCCAGGACAACCGGCTTGGGGCCCTCGGCAATGATGCGCGAGCGGATGTTGACCACTTCCACCTGGGCGCTGCGGTCAGCGAATCCGTAGACCCGTTGGTGGGCGGCGAAGAACGCCTCTCGGACGCGCCGTGCCAGATTCGGACCCAAATCACGACCCAGTTCGACCAGCACCTCGTAGCTTTGGCCGGCGTGCCGCATGTCGGCGCTGAATTCGACCACCGGGGCGGCGCCCTCCGGTACCGCCTGCTCCTGCAGCCAGACGCGCGCCTTGCCGGCGAGCCGCTCGAATGCCGCCAGCAGATCTGCCTCCGAAATCGCGTCCAGCGAAGCGTAGAGGGTGGCCACGAAATCAGCGCGCAGGTCGGTCAGGAGGCAACCCAGAGCACAGAACGTGCCCGGCTCGGCCGGCACCACGATGGAACGAAAGCCAATCTCCGACGCCAATCGAAAAGCGTGGGTGGGCCCAGCCCCTCCATAGGCGAGGAGGGCGAATTCGCGCGGATCAGCGCCGCGCTGGGCCATCAGCGGGAGCAGGCGCGAGTACATGTTGGCCGTGGCCACCTCAAGCACCGCCTCGGCCGCATCTTCTGGGGTCAGCCCAAGCCGCACTCCCAAGCCCGCCAGCGAGGCTCGAGCGGCCTCCACGTCGAGCTTCATGGACCCTCCCAACAGGTCTGTCAACACCCCCAGCGTGGCGTAGGCGTCGGTCACCGTGGGCTCTGTCCCGCCCCGGCCGTAGCAGACCGGACCGGGACTCGCCCCCGCGCTCCGGGGTCCCACCTTGAGCACTCCGGAAGTGTCGACGAGGGCGATCGATCCGCCGCCGGCACCGATGCTGGAGACGTCGACCGAGGGCAGGATGACCGGGAAGTCGCCCACCGTGGCCTCGGTAGTGATGCGGACCTGGCCCGTCTCGACCAGCCCCACATCGGCACTGGTCCCTCCCATGTCGAAGGCCACCAGGCGATCGAAGCCCGATCGACGGCCGAGTTCGGCCGCCGCCACGACTCCCGAGGCGGGACCCGACAAGAGCGTCTCGACTGGTCTGCGAGCGGCCGCTGCCGAGCTCATGATCCCTCCACTGGACTTCGTCGACAGGACCGGGGCGACGATCCCCAGGGCCGAAAGGTCATCCGCAAGACGCTTCAAATAGCTCTCCATGACCGGTGCCACGTGGGCATTGATAACCGTGACCTGGGTGCGTTCGTACTCCCGCTGCTGGGGCCACACCTCGCTCGATACGCTGAGCTCGACGCCGGGTATCGCGGCCCTGATCGCCGCAGCTGCCGCCGCCTCGTGGCGATCGCTGCGATAGGCGTGAATCAGGCACAGCGCGAGCACATCGCAGCCCGAGGCGAGGAGGTCGCGCGCCTCAGCGACCACCTCCTCCAGATCCAATGGACGGACCTCGCGACCATCAGCCAGGAGCCTGCCTCCCACCTCGCGCACGTCGCGGCGTGGGACCAGCGGCTTTGGTTGGAGAACGTTGAATCCGGGCGCGCCGGGAAGACGGAGGCGCCGCAACTGGAGCACGTCGCGGAAGCCCCGGGTGACGATCAGTCCGACCCGCGCTCCACTCCTCTGGAGGAGAGCGTTGAGCGCCACCGTGCTGCCGTGGACAAGGCTGCCCACCTGGCTGGGGCTGCGGAGGTTGGCGAGGATTTGGGATAGCCCCACTCCCAGTGGAGCGGTTGGCGCCAGTGGGTCGGAGGGCAGCTTGAACTGGCTCAAGCCCCCCGAAGCCTCATCGAAGACCACGAAGTCGGTGAAGGTCCCTCCTACGTCCACGCCGATTCGAGTGGCCACCACGGCCAACCCTAGGCCGAGCCATCGATCGTGACAAGCGGTGGAATGCGATAAGGTCATCGCCAGCAGCGATGGAGCTTCGCGACCTGCGCATCTACTTGGCGGTGATCGAATGGGGCGGCTTCTCCCGAGCCAGCGATCACATCGGCATGGTCCAGTCTGGAGTCTCGGACGCGGTCGGCCGCCTCGAGCGCGAGTTGGGGGTGAAGATCCTTGATCGACGTCGCGGCGTTCGCCCCACGCCGGCGGGCGAGGCCTTGGCACGCTGGGCGAGGATCCTGAGCAAGGGAGAGGAGCGCGCCGTCCGAGAGATATCCGAGCTCCGGGATGTGGGGCGCGGGCGGGTCTCGGTCGGTATGCTGCCCACCATCGCCCCGCTGGTCTTGCCCACGCTGGTGCACACGCTAGGTTCCAGCCATCCCGGAATCGATATCTCCTGCCACGAGGGGCTGGCGCCGGAACTGATCGAGCGAGTGGCCTCAGCCGCCCTCGACCTGGCCGTGATCTTCTTCCCCACCCCGCCCACACCGGGCATCGAAATGATGCCCGTGGCCGCCCGCCCGCTCTTCGTCATCTGCCCTCCCGGACACGTTCTGTCGCGGCGCCGTGAACTCGCGCTGATCGAGGCCTCGGAGGAGCGATGGGTCAGCTTTCCGCCGCAGAACCCCGGCCGGGTCTGGCTGGAGCAGGCATGCGCCCAGGCCGGATTCAGGCCCCGTATCGCGGTCGAAGTAGAAACCGCGAGCCACCAGCGGGCCTTCGTGGGCGCTGGCAAGGGCCTGGCCATGGTGCCTTTCGAGCCCTGGCCAGACGAGCGCAGTAGAGTCCACACGATTCGGCTGCGGGGCCCGCTTCCGGAATTCCAGATCGGCTATGCCTTCGATCGATGGCAACCCGGACCCGCCGTGGAAGCGACCCGAGCGGTGTTGCACCAGCTGCTCCTCGACCTGCCGGTCTGATCACCGGCACGATCTCGTGGTCACCGACCGCCGCCAATTTCCCGTCGGGTTGGCCCGACGGTCGGCGACCGCTGAGCGGGGTTGAGGCCTCAGCCGACCGACTTCGATGCAAAGTCGCGGTTACCTATCGGCGCCAGCAGACGTTCCGCGGGAAGGCTCGAGAGAAGTACGGGTCGGCGATGTCCGCCCGCTGAGGGACTCAGACGCCCAGCAGCCGGGCGCAGGCGGCGGTGATGAGCGCTGCGATCTGATCTTCGTCACGCCCGTCCCGGTTGAGGCTCAGGTAGGCCTCGAAAGACGTCAACGCCTGAATCAGATCGGCCAGCTCTCCGAGATGAGCTCGATCAGGCTGGCCACGCTCGTCGGAGAGGCGTCCGATCAGTAGCTTCAGAGCCTGGAGGCGGCACGAGTTGCGATCGCCCTGGCCAAGCTCTGGGTCGAAGGCGCTGAATGCACGGAGGCGACTGATCAACGCGCCCTGCGACGCCCAAAACCCAGTGAAGACCTCAACCAGGATTTGCAAACCGGAAAAGGCGTCCGCGCTCTTGAAGGCATCTGGCAGCCGCCCGACGCCACCGCGCACGGCGAGGTCGTCCAAGAGGGCCTCGATGAGGCCCCGCTTGGAGCCGAATTGGTGATACAGGGTCATGCGCGCCACCCCTGCCGCATCGGCCACAGCATCAATGGTGAAGCGCCCCGGCGTCCCGGCGACGAGCAGGGACCGGGCCGCCTCGATGATCCGCGAGCGATTCTCCTGCGCCACCGATCGACGCAGATTGGACCTGTAGGCGCGAGCACTCATTCGCTCTTCAGCCTACTCTATTGGCTATACTGTCCATACAAATACAGGGGGAGCAAATGTTCACAACGGTTATGGTGACCCGGTACCTGGCGCGCGCGATCCTCGTCGTCCAGCTCGCCCTCGGCATCCTCTTCTGGACCGGCCATGCCGATGGCTTGATCGACGTCCACGCTGTCGTCGGACTCCTGCTCGTGCTTACGCTTTGGGTGTCGGCCACGCTCGGGATTCGGCGCGGAGCGCCGATTCCAATAGCCGTCCTGGCCGTCCTGTGGAGCATCGGCATGGTGATCTTGGGCGGTACGCAGGCCGAGATCCTGCCCGGCGCAGCGCACCCCGTGGTTCAGGTCGCTCATCTGCTGGTCGGCATCGTGGCGGTGGGACTGGTGGAGGCCCTGGCCCGTGCAGGGCGCGAGCGCGAAACGAGCGCGGTTTGACCCCACACCCCTTCCGCTTCGGCACCGTAACCACCCCCGGACGGGATTGGCGGGAGCAGGGTCGGCGAGCGGAGGAACTCGGCTTTGACACCCTGCCGATCTGGCGCCCGTGATCGCTCGTCTGCGAGAGCGGTAACTGGGAGCTCCGCCTCGGAGGCGGTCTCTGGATGAGCCTCGCTGGACCAACTGCCTCGGTGGCCGCATCGAGGTCGGACGTTCGTTCTGGTGGGCTCAGGTGTCTCCGCGCTGATCCATCGCCTCGATCTCCGCGTCCGAGTAACCCAGCTCCCGCAATACCTCTGTGGTGTGCTCCCCGAGCTCGGGCGGCATGCGGGTCAGCCCCGCCTCACCCGAGTTGTAGGTGACGGGATGTTTGAGGACCCGGACTCTGCCAGCCTGGGGGTGGTTCAACTCCAGGATGGGATCCGCGTACTGCATGACGGGATCGGCGAAGGCCTCTTCAAGGTTCTGGACCGGGGCGCACCAGATCCCATGGCTGCGAAGCAGCTCCACCCAACTCGCGGTGTCACGGTTGGCGAAGAGGGGTTCCAGTGCCGAACCGATCTCGTCCCTCTGGGTGAAGGCGACCTCCGGGTCCTCGTATCCGGCCAGTGCGGGGGGATTCCCGAGCACCTCCGAAAGCTCCTTGACGCTTGCCATCGAGACCGCTACGTAACCGTCCGCGGTCGGATAGAAGCCATAGGGCGCCTCGTGAAAGGTGTCGGCAACGGGAGAGTCGGGACGGGCCAGCCGGGCGCCATTCAGATGGTAGACGACCGGCTCTTGCTGGAGGTCTAGGGCCGCCTGCAGCATGACCACCTCGACGATCTGGCCTTCCCCAGTCCGCTCACGATTGACGAGGGCGCCCAGAATGCCCATCGCCAGCAGGCTGGCGCCGTGCTGATCAACGACCGCCGCCCCGAGCGGCGTCGGGGCCTGCCCGGACCGCCCGGTGATGGCACCGAGCCCACTGATCGCCTGCACGAGCAGGTCCTGGCCGGGCAGGGCGCGGAAGGGACTGGCGCTGCCGTACCCGGAGGCGCGGGCGTAGATGATCCGTTCGTTGAGTTGGGCGGCAGCCTCGTATCCCAGCCCAAGGCGGTCCATGACCCCAGGCCGGAAATTCTCGACCACGACGTCCGAAGCGGCAATGAGTCGGCGGGCTGCGTCGACTCCTGCGGGGCTCTTCAGGTTGAGGGTGACGCTGCGCTGGTTTCGGTTCGCCAACATGAAGAACGCACTGACTCCGTTCAGGAACGTGTCGGCTCCAGACCAGCTTCGCTCCCACGCGCCGCGCCCTGGCGGTTCCACCTTGACCACGTCCGCTCCCATATCGGCCAGATGCTGCACCGCCGCCGGTCCGAGCAGGAACTGGGTGAAGGCCACCACCTTAATCCCCTCCAGGAGACGCAGCGGCGAGGCCCCCCCCTCTCCAGGCAGGCCAGTCAACGTCAAGGGACCAGCCACCCGCTGCGTAGGTTACGCCGCGTCCGATGTGGAGCGCGACTGCCCCGAACTAGATGCCTGATGCCAGTCCAATGAGTGACCCGGCTACGCGATGCCGGGTTCTTGACACGTCGAACGCGTCCATCGCAGGGGCGCGGGCAGCGGCAGGCCAGCCGGCGGCGCTGGATGGCGCGATCGGCAATGGATCCAGCACGGTGAAGACATTGGTGGTCCGACCGGTGCGCGCTGGCACTCGCCTGGTTGCGGAGTGCGAACCTGGGCCGACCGGAGCCGCCCTGCGCCGCGAGCTGGTCGCGCTCAGCGTCGAGCGCCAACTGGCGGGGGCTTTGGTGGCCCGCCGCATCCGCGATCGAATCGATCCCACCGACCGCGAATCGATCGGCCAGGCTACCCTCCGGCGCACTGGCCATCTGACACTGGCCCGGGTACCGGACCAAGGTCGCACTGCGCCCACTGACCTGGTCCACGCCTACTCCGAGGCCAAGCACGTCCGCTGACCCGGGCGGCCTTGCTTGGCCTCGGCCCCGCTCCGCCTTGGAGCCAACCCACGGCCAGGAATCCACGTCTGTATAGCCGCCGATGATGCTACTGGTAGCGATTTCGGATGTCCGCGAGTGGGGAGCTGAGTCGTTGCCTGAGGCTGTCACTGATTCCAGAATCAGGACACCAGCAACTGCATGATGTGCGTCGCAATCGCGACCGGCTCGCCGTGCTGGTTGGTGACCTCGATCTTGGCCAGCGTGCGCTGGCGGTCGCGGTCAATCTCGCTGATCTGGTAGTCGACAGTCAGGGTGTCCCCGAAGTAGACCGGCTTCAAGAACCTGATTCGGTCGTATCCGACTGACACCATCGGCCGCTTGAAGTCACGCAGGATCTGCGTCGATGCGGCGGACATGTAGCCGACCACCAGCGCACCGTGGGCGATACGCTGCCCGAAACTCGTCCCCTTGCAATACTCGGCGTCAACGTGGTTGCCGTCGAGATCGCCGGTGATACCGGCGAAAAGGTAGACGTCCGACTCGGAGACCGTCTTGCTGGTCCTCGTGCGAAGCCCAATCGGAATGTCGTCGATCGAGTCTCCCACCACCGATTCGGTCATTTGGGCCTCCCTACCACCAATCGCTGCCGGCGCTGATGCCGCCATCGACGAATATTGTTTGCCCGGTCACGAACCTGGCTGCGTCGGAAGCGAGGAAGGCGACCACATCGGCAACATCCTCGACTTCACCCAACCGCCTGAGCGGAGTGTGCTCGATCGTCGCCTGAGCCCGATCGGGGTTCGCATCGATGTACTGCTGGGTGAGCGGGGTCCGGATTATGCCAGGACCGACGGCATTCACCGTCACCCCATGAGGGCCCCACTCGACGGCCAGACTGCGAACCAATCCGCTCAGCCCAGCCTTGCTCGCGCTGTACGCAGCGCGAAGGTTCATGCCGTGGATGGCAGCCAGCGAGCCGGTGGCGACCACGCGGCCGGCCCCCTTCTCGATCAGCAGCGGCCCGAACACCTGGCAGGTTACGAACACGCCGTACAGGTTCGTCTCGATCATCTCGCGCAGGGCCTCGTCTGCGAGCTCGACGGCGACACACCTCGTATTCACCCCCGCATTGGGGACCAGGATGTCCAGGTCCGGGATCCGGCTCCGAACCGCCTCCAACGACTCCCGATCGCGGACGTCCGCCAATTCGGCGCGGGCTCCGTCGGATGGGAATTCCGCGCGGAAAGCCTCCACCTGGTCGCGCGAGGTGCTGACCGCGATCACCTGAGCGCCCTCGCGGTGGAGGGTGCGGGCAATCGCGAGCCCGATCCCGCGCGTCCCTCCTGTGACCAGCGCCGTCTTCCCGGCCAGCGTCACCTGGCGCCCGTCTCCGGCACGGACTGGAAGGGCTTGAGGATGTGCTTGGCGAACAGCTCGAGCTGGCCAAGATCCGCGGTCATGGTGTGCAGGAACATGTGCTCGATCCCGGCATCGATCCGCTGCTGGATGCCGCGCTGGATCTCGTCCACCGTGCCGGTCAGGTACACAGCCTCGATGTAGTCCCAGGGCCGCTCGTCGGAGACCACTTGAAGCATGTAGTGCTGCTGCTCGGCGATCACATCGTCACGGCGCGACGCCTCGCTCAGCCAGCAGAAGTTCTCGTGAGCGACAGCGAAGTTGCGTTTCGCGCGGGTGGTGCCCTGGCGCGCGAACTCGGCATCGATGTCGGCGAGGTCGAGAACGATCTGGTCCGGCGGCGAGGTCGGCCGGGCAATCCAGCCATCCCACTTGCAGATCCTCTCCAGCACCCGCGGGGCCATTGCCGGCTGGTCCGGCGATGCCTCATGTGCGTACTGGCGTCCCCCCGCCGCCCAGACCGGAGGGACCTGGGAGATCGGCTCGACCGTAATGTCGCGATAGTTGTAGTGCTTGCCCTCGAACGTGGCGTCGCGACCCTTCAAGAGCCGCATCGACGCCTCCAGCACCTCGTCTGTGCGTTGGCCGCGCTGCTGGCGGGTGCCGCCCGTCGATTCGAATTCGGGCGGGTACCAGCCGGTTCCGATCCCGTAGATGAACCTACCGCCGCTCAGATGCTGAAGGGTGGCGATCTCCTTGGCGAGGACGACTGGCTGACGGGTTGGCAGCACGAGGACCGAGGTCCCGAGCTGGACCCGGGTGGTCACCGCCGCGACGTGGCTGAGGGTCATCATCGGCTCCGTCCAACTCACGCGATAGAACCGGCTGGCGGTCAGCAGATGATCGGTGATGAATAGCGAATCGAATCCGAGCTCCTCGGCCCGCATCGCGAATCGCCTGATTTGCTCGCCGTGCTTGCTCTCCTGGCCGGGTAGCAGGTACGAGGGGACGAAGACGCCAATTTTCATCGGCTCGCCTCCTTGAGGGCGAGTGACGGATCCAGCTCTCCGGCGAAGACCATCGCCTCGCGGATCTGGCGACGCTCTGCACCGGTGATCGGCAGCAGGGGTTCGCGGACGGTCGCTCGCTCGAACAACCCCTGCATCAGCAGCGCCTCCTTGCAGCGGGCCCGATAGTTGCGAACCGGCGGAGCGAAGATTGCGCTGACCAGCGGGGTCAGCCGGTTCATGATCTCGCGCGCGGCGGCGTGCTCGCCGGCAAGCGCCAGCTCGATCAGCCTGACCTGCTGCCGGGTGGCGACAGCCCCGAATCCGATCAGAGCCCCCTCCGCCCCGAGGACGAACGACTCGAGGATGAAGTTGTCGTTGCCGGTCAGGACGACGCACTCGGGCCGGGCGGCCTTGACCGCGTCCCGAATCTCGACGAACAACCGGGCGTCGAACGACGCGTCCTTGATGGCGGCGACCTCTGCCACCTGGCAGAGACGTCGAATGGTCTCGGGCTCGAAATTCACGCCTCCCAGGGCCGGCTGGAGATTGAACAGGACGAGCGGCAATCCGGTGGCGTCGCCGATCGCCGCGTGGTAGCGGACCGGGACCTCGGGATCGAGAGGTGAGCCCTGGTAGGCCGAGATCGGGAAGACGAGCAGCGCGGATGCGCCGACGCTCTTCAGATCCTGGCCTATTCGGACCGCCTGCTCGGTGAACTGCGCACCCAGACCAGCCACCACCGGAACTTGATCTCCGACTTCTTCGACGACAATCTCCAGCACACGCAGCCGTTCCTCAGGCCAAAGGTGCGGCCCTTCCCCGGTGTCGACGTTGATCGCCAGCCCCTTCGAGCCCGCCTCTACCAGGTGTCGAACGTAACGGCGCAAGCCGGGCTCGTCTATCCGGGAATCGGCCGTCATCGGCAAGGCGGCCGCCGGAATCAGTCCGTTTAAGTCAATCACCACGCACTCCTCTTAACTGTGGTTAGGGGGGACCCGGATCACCGAACCTGCATGCTCAACAACCTTCTCCGAAACCCCTGCCATGCCGTCGGAATGGGAGCAACGGGCAAGGCCTCCATCATCGATGAGCGGATGGTACTCGCGGCCCGCGGCGCCCGCTGAATCGCGTCGTCATTGGGTGCCTCGGTGAGGACGTCGCGGAGTCCGCTCGATGCCGATCGGCGCCTGGCCTTCACTCCTGCCCTCTGAGGTTCCCCTCGTCGAACTGCACGTACTGGATTAGCACTCCGTCCTCACGGTGGGGATCAGCGGAGCCCACCCGGGTGCCCCTCGATCCCGGCCGAGGCGTTCGATCGATGAGGGTGAACCCCCGTCGCTCGGCCTCGGCCAGAGCATCGGCGACGTTGGCAACCGCGATCCCCAGGTGGTGAATCCCCCCGCCGGTGGCGGTGAGGAGCCGCCCCATCTCCGAGGAGGGGTCCTCTGGCTCCAGCAACTCGACCTTGATCGATCCGGCGTCGAAGAACATGACCTTGAGGCCGGAAAACTCTTCCGCGCTCATGAATCTGAATCCGAGCAGATGCTCGAAGTGATCACGAGCAGCCTCAATTGAACTCACCACCCAGCCCAAGTGATCGACGGCACCCCACGCCTGACTAGACCGCCCAGAGTCAGCTCCGGAAACCTGCTGACCGGCCGGTTGACCGGCTCGGAATGACACGCAAATAGTATGGCCGCGCGGAAGCGGGAATCCATTTCCGCACAGTCCACGGACCGGGTCTGGATGACTGGGGTTCCCGGCCAAGACGCTATCGACATCCTGGTCACCAACGCGACATGGGGGACGAGCCACGGCGCCGCGATCTTTGGCGGCGACCGCCGGCCGCGTTGGAAATTGTGCCGCCTTCAAGCGACTCGGATGCGTGGTCGAGGTTCTGGCACCGGTGACTGCGCTCGAGCGGGACCGTTGACCTGGAGCTTGTTCCTCGGAACTCGATTGCGCCCCCCACCCAGGACCGGCAGAAGTCGTCGCGGCGAGTGCCGCGCCGTACCGAATGGTCCCGTTCGCGACCAGATGCCCGCAAACGCGCCGGCCGCGGCCGGTCAGTACATGATGAGTCCGGCGCTCACATTGAGGTCTTCTCCGGTGATCCCAGCACTCAGGTCCGAGGCCAGAAAAACGCAGGCGGAGGCTACTTCATCGGGCTGTAGGGTGCGCTTCAACGCTGCGCCCACCGTGAACTGCGAGAGCGAGTCGCTCTCGGAGATGCCCCGGTCTGCTGCGTCCTTCATCACGATTCTGGTCAGGCGTTCGCCGTCAACGGCCCCCGGACACACACTATTGACCCGCACGCCACTCGGACCCACCTCGAGCGCCAAACTCCGAACCAGTCCGATCACCCCCATCTTGGCCGCGCAGTAGGGGGTGCGGTTCGCCAGAGGCTTCTTGCCGGTGCCCGACGATATCGCTATGAGGCTCCCCCCGCCCCGCGCGATCATGTCCGCAATGAACGGACGGAATGTCAGAAAGACTCCGTCGAGGTCGGTCGCAATGCATTCCCGCCATTCCTGATAAGTCAACTGGTGGAGCGGCTGCACGGCGCCTGCAATGCCGGCGTTGGCGACCACAACGTCAACCTTTCCCCACTCCTGGAGGACGGTCGACGCCATGGCCTCGACAGAGACCTGATCGGTCACGTCACACCCCAGACCGAGGAACCTGCCCCCCAAGCGTTCGATGGCGGGCCCTAAATCAGTCAGCGAGGACGGGTCGCGCGCACACGCCGCCACCCAAGCACCCGCCGCGGCCATGCCCTCCGCGATCGCGCGGCCGAGCCCCCGGTTGGCGCCAGTGACAACCGCAACCCTGCCCGAAAGCAGGTCGCTCAGCGTGGCCCTCCCCAATGGGGAGGCCTTGAAACGACGCCGCACCCAGACGGGGAAATGGAATTCGGCACCAAACTTCGCACACTATGAGAGTCTCACTCCTGCTCTGTCAATCACCCGCAATCCCTCACCCGGGATCGCACCCGGGCCGCATCGTTGGATCACACCGGTGGCACCTCCGATGGACCAGAGCAGAGGGGAATCGATGCGAATCAAGGAGAGATACGAACTGGCGGATGGGCTTGAGGCATCGCCAGGTGATTTCGAGGGGCAGGCCAGAAACAAGGTCCTTGACGCCTTTGCCTGGGCAGCGGCGATGGGCGCAAGCCCACACTGAGGCCGACTCGGAGTCGTATGCGACTGCCGTGCGCCGATGATGCAACCATCATCTCGCTCATCACTTTTCGAACGTACCGGTACTCACAACTCCTTGACCGTGCACGATCGGCCAGCGTTGTGCCCCCTGACGCGTCCCTGTGGACTCAAGGCAAGGGTCCCTGCTGGGGCACCAGTTCGGACGGTACCTTGCGAAAGGACGTCAGGTTCCGACTCAGGGATACCCGATAGTCGCCGTAAAAGCCGACTTATGGACGACGGATGTGATAAGACGCCGTACATGACGAGTTCTGATTACTGAGTAGTATGGTAGAATTCGGTGTAGTTGACGAGTTTGGACCGGTTCGTCCTTCAACTCGTCAACTATGACAAGTTATGAAGATCTCTAGCACCAACACGGATGAGGTGGCGCTCGAGGAGCTCGGGAGGCGACTCACAAGGACACGGCTGGAACACAACCTCACACAGGCTGAGCTAGCGACGCAAGCCGGGATCAGCAAGAGAACCGTGGAGCGCTTGGAGGCCGGCGAGACGGCGATGTTGTCAACCTTCATCCGCGTTCTCAGGGTTCTCGGTCTTCTGGACGCGCTGGACCAGCTGCTGCCGGAGCCGACACTGAGTCCCCTCGAGCGTTTGAAATTGCTGGGCAAGCAGAGACGGCGCGGCTCGGGCACTCGAATCACCAGTAAGGCGAGCGAAGAAGCAGAGCCCTGGAGGTGGGGTGATGAACCGAAAGCCGACGCGCCTTGACAACCGTCGCCGCTGTGAACCTGTGGGGTAGTCGGATTGGGGCGGTTTCGACCGAGGACGACAGCCAGGTCGCTGTCTTCCAGTACGAGCCATCTTTTGCCGACAGCGGTATTCAGGTCTCGCCGATCACCATGCCACTCAGGCCCCAGCCGTACACATTTGGATCGCTGAGCCGTACGAGCTTTCGCGGGCTGCCAGGCTTGCTGGCGGACTCGTTGCCCGACAGGTTTGGCAACCTGCTGGTCGATGCTTGGTTGGCGTCTCAGGGTCGCAGCCCGGAAAGCTTCAACTCCGTTGAGCGCCTCTGTTACATCGGCACTCGCGGCATCGGTGCGCTGGAGTTCGCCCCGGTGCTCGGGCCGCGTTCTTCACGCAGCAGGGAGATCCGGATTGAGGCCCTGGTGCGTTTGGCCTCCGAGGTATTGACCAGACGCACCGAGTTCGTGGCGTCCCTCGAAGACGCCCACAAGACAGATGCGATGAGAGACATTCTTCTCGTCGGCACCTCAGCCGGGGGGGCGCGGGCCAAGGCGGTGATCGCCTACAACCCGAAGACCCGAGAGGTTCGCTCCGGCCAAGTCGGCGCCGGTCCCGGGTTCGAGTACTGGATCTTGAAATTCGACGGCGTTGGCGGCAATAGGGACAAGGAGCTCGAAGATCCGCGGGGCTACTGCGCCATAGAGTTCGCCTACTCGACGATGGCACGAGACGCGGGCATCGAAATGACTGAGTGCCGACTGCTGGAGGAGAACGGACGGCGGCACTTCATGACCAAGCGCTTCGACCGCCTCAGGGGAGGCGCAAAGTTACACACACAGTCTCTGGCAGCCATGGCGCATTACGACTTCAACCAGGCCGGGGCGCACTCGTACGAAGAGGCCTTCTGGGTGATCCGGCAGCTCCAGTTGGGGATGGACGCGGTTGAGCAGCAGTTCCGACGCATGGTGTTCAACATCGTCGGCCGCAACCAGGACGATCACGTCAAGAACATCGCGTTCTTGATGGACCGCAGTGGACGTTGGACGCTGGCGCCGGCGTTCGACGTCACTTATGCCTATAACCCCACAGGCGACTGGACCAGGCAGCACCAGATGTCGATGAACGGCAAACGCGACGGATTCACCCTGGAGGACTTCCGGGCGTGTGGCCGGGTGGCCTCCATGAAACGCGGCCGCGCTGATCTGATCGTGGGCGAGGTACTGGATGCCGTCAAGAAATGGCGGTCATTTGCCGCCGAAGCCCGCGTGGACGAAGAGCAAGCCGAGCAGATCGAGCGCACCCACCGCCTCCATCTGCCTCGAGCCGATAGCTCTAATCCCGGATCGAGCGTCAGGGCGAGTGTCTGACCGAGGCGAGGAGACCCCGCCAACCGAGGCCCGCGCTCCGAGGAACGCCACATCGGCCTCCGGCAACGAGAACCCCATGCCATT
>DATKQJ010000005.1:0-82592 GCA_035532785.1 Candidatus Acidiferrales bacterium
TGCATGACAAAGGTGTTGAAGGTCGAACCCGTGCGCTGATAGACGATGACCGCGGCCAGCCCAAAGATGAAGAGCAGGGGCAGCAAAGGAGGTGTCAGGTGGGCCCCGGCGAAGGCCGCCGCCGCCACCGCCCCGGCCACCGGTATTGGCATCACTCCCCGCAGCCAGCCGTAGAGCGCCCCGCGGAAGAGGAGCTCCTCGGCGGCCGGGCCGACCAGACAAATGACGGGCACCATGAGGCCCACGAAGAGGGGGTCGAAGGAGAGCTTCAAGAGCGGCACCGTATTGCTCTGGGCGGCCCCCAGCAGCCGCGAGGTGAAACCGGTGGCGACTGTACCCAACACCAGCGCAAACCCCCAGACCAACATCCCCAGCCCCACATCCCGGCCCCGCGTCCAGTGAAAACCAAGCACATCCCGCAATCCGCAGAATCCGCCGAAGCACACCAGTAGGGCCGCCAGCAGGGCCCCATAGAACTCCCACGACAAGATGGCGATCAGATCCGGCACGTGGCTGGCCTCCCAGCCAGCCAACAACCATCGCGACCCCAGCAGTGTCGCGACGGCGAGCACCAGCAGGACACCAAGCCAAATTCCCAGCGTGAGGATCAGACGGCGCCCGCTGACCCTGGTCACTTTCCTATAGTGACCATAAGTGGGCGCCCTCGCCGGATTGCTGCTCGTAGCCATTTCGGTCGGGCTCTCCAATTTCGCTGCGGCCATCGGTATCGGAATGTCCGGGGTCGACGCCCGCACCCGGATTCGGGTGGGCCTGGCCTTCGGCCTTTTCGAAGCCGCGATGCCGATCATCGGTCTCTTCTTGGGAGAGGCGATCAACGGCCCCCTGGGCACCTACGGCCACTACGTGGGCGGCGCCCTTCTGGTCTTGACTGGGCTCTACACGGTCTGGCAGGGACGCGTCGCGCCCGAGCGGATTCACGCTTCCACCCAGGGCTCGTCGCGAACGCTGATCCTGGCCGCCCTGGCGCTCAGCATCGACAACCTGGTAGTCGGCTTCGCCATCGGGGTCTATCGTGTGAACATCGTCGTCGCGGCCCTCTTGATGGGTGTGGTGAGCGTTCTCATGACTTTGCTGGGACTCGAATTGGGTGGTCGCCTGGGCACCCGATTCGAGCAATGGAGTGGCGAGATGGGAGGTGGGATCCTGATCCTGATCGGTGTCGGGCTGGGCTCAGGAGTGGTCCATTGAGGTTCGCCTGGCAGCCACGGGCTGGGCTGGCGCGGAAACCGGTCATGGCCCTCCGGGCCGGACCCGCCGCTTCCACAGGGGAGCCCGCAGCGCATGGACGCTGAACGCCACCACGAGCTGCGAGCCAAGGCTCTGGAGGGCGGGCGGCGCTACCTGGAGCGCCTCCGGAGCCAGAACAAACTCACCGTTCGGGAGCGCCTCGACCTGCTTTTGGACCCCGGTTCGTTGATCGAAGATGGCCTCTTCGCCAACGTCCTCGCTGACGATCTGTCCGCCGACGGGGTGGTGACCGGGCTGGGGCTGATCGGTGGCCGGCAGGTTTCGGTGATCGCCAATGATCCCACCGTCAAGGCTGGTTCTTGGGGTGCCCTGACGGTGGAGAAGATTCTGCGAACCCAGGAGACGGCGGCCCGCCTGCGCGTCCCGATCTTTTACCTGGTCGATTCGGCCGGGGCCCGAATCACCGACCAGCTGGACATGTTCCCCGGGCGGCGACACGCCGGCCGCATCTTCCGCAACCAGGTTCGGATTTCGGGCTGCGTCCCTCAGATCTGCCTCCTCCTCGGGCCCTCCGCCGCCGGCGGAGCCTACATCCCCGCCTTCTGCGACGTGGTCATCATGGTCGAGGGAAACGCGTCCATGTACCTGGCATCACCACGCATGGTGGAGGTGGTGGTCGGCGAACACGTGACCCTGGAAGAGCTGGGCGGGGCCCGCATGCACTGCACCGAGAGCGGTTGTGGCGACTTCCTGGTGGCCGACGACAAGCAGGCGATCGAACTCGCCAAACGCTACTTCTCCTACCTGCCCAGCAACCACACCCTGGCCCCGCCGGATGTGCCTACGACCCCAGCCAGCCCCGGCGCGAGCACGATCGAGGCGGTGATTCCAGCCGAGTCAAACCGTGGCTACGACATGCGACGGGTCATCGAGGCGGTGGTGGACGCGGACAGCGCGCTCTGGGTAAAGGAGCTCTTCGCCCCCGAGATCATCACCTGCCTGGCCCGACTCGACGGTCACGCCCTGGGGCTGGTGGCCAATCAGCCCATGCACAAGGGCGGGGTGCTGTTCAGCGACAGCGCCGACAAGGCGGCGCGCTTCATCTGGCTCTGCGATGCGTTCAACCTCCCACTTCTCTTTTTGACCGACGTGCCCGGGTTCATGATCGGGACCGACGTGGAGCGGGGAGGCATCATCCGGCACGGGGCCAAGATGATCACGGCCGTGGCCGAAGCCACCGTGCCCAAGATTTCAGTCGTGGTCCGAAAGGCCTACGGGGCCGGCCTCTACGCCATGTCCGGCCCCGCTTTCGACACCGACGCGGTGCTCGCGCTGCCGGGCGCCCAGATCGCGGTGATGGGGCCCGAGCCAGCCGTCAACGCCGTCTTCTACAACCGCCTGGCGGAACTGGACCCCGGCCCCCGGGCCGAACTGAGAGCCTCGCTGGAGGCGGATTACAGCGCCGGTGTCGACCTCTATCGAGTCGCCAGCCAGCTCTCGATCGACGACATCGTCGAGCCGAACGAACTACGGTCAGACCTGATCAGACGATTCGCGGCCTATCGGGACCGCCCCCGGGCGACCTTCGACCGGCGGCACGGCGTGCCCCCGGTCTGACCCACCCCCCACTGCCGCTCAGCAGGCTGCCGAGTTCGGCTGTTTAAGGTTTCCAGGCCGGCGCTGACTGCGCGTCGAAGTCGGAGCTGGTCGTCAATTGCTTGGGCTTTCCGTAGAGGGGCGAATACCAGAGCTGGAAGTTTCCCGCCGCGTCGTTGGCACCCGGCGCCAAGAAGATGAGGCCGGTACCGTCCGGCGACCAGGCCGGCGCAGCCGCCAGCCCGGACTGAAAGACAACCAGGGGGCCGCCCACCAGCTGCTGCCCGTCAAACTGCCAGACCTCGAGGGCATCGACACGCGCCGATACCTGGCAGACGGCCGCGATCCTGGTGCCGTCGGCGTTCACGACCGGCTGCTGACAGTGCTGTTCGGGCTGCGTCAAAGCCACCTCAGGGCTGTACGGGTGTGACTTCAGGACGGTGCTGGATACGTTGAGCCCGGCCGGATCGAGGCCAAATTTGCTGTAGATGACGCCACCGTTGGCGAGCGGCGCCGGCTCCACGTCGCCACCGGTGCCGGGGCTGGGTTGAGACCACTTCTGAGCCGCACCACCGCCCAGGGGCATCGACCAGACGGAGAGATCCACAGTGTAGACGTACGGGTCCTTGCCCTTGTCGCTGCTGAAAAAGATGGTCTTCCCATCGGCCGAGACCCGTGGGTAAAAGGCCCACAAGTTGAACGCCACCCCAGCCCGGCTCTGGTTGTTCGTCAGCTGGCGCTGCACGGTGCCGTCGGCTCCGAGCAGATACAGGTTGGAATAGTTGAACCCGCGTTTGACGGCGACGATGTGCTGGCCGTCGGGGGTCAGAGCGGGCGATGACCAGGCACCACCGCTGCCGATGGCCTTGAAGGTGCCGCCCTGGAGCTGGTAGAGCTGGCCCGCCGAGGCCATGATGATGGTGCCCGGAAGCGTGAACGGAATCGTCCGCGGCGGCTTGACCGTGACCCTGGAGGCCACCGCGCGCTTGGTGTGGCCCAGGGTCACGTAGACCGCAAATCCGAACACCACCATCAGCAGCAACGCGACCAGGCCGCCCAGCCGGCTCACGTGGCGGGGAAGTATTGATGCACCAGGGGCAGGATCCGGCTCCAGTCGGGCAACAGCACATCCTCGCCGTTGGGGAGCGTGCGGCCCGTCGTGTATCCATCCACCAGAGTCACCTGACGAATCTGGCTGGGCCCGATATCGCGCACCGCCGGCAGCAGCGAGGCGATGTCTTGAATGCTCATCGAAGTCAGGAACTGATTGGCGAAGGCGGTGGCGAGGTCGGGCAGGTCCGCCGCCGAGACCCGATAGGACTGGTCGCGCAATGCCAGCAGCACCTGCTGCTGGCGGATGGATCGACCAAAATCACCACGAAGATCAGAGTGGCGCGACCTCACGTACTCCAGCGCGTGGGCACCGTCCAGATGCTGCGCGCCGGGAAGAACGGCGACGCGATAGGTGCCATAGGGATCGTTGCTGTTGATGTCGGCTGGATAGGCATCGTCGAGGACGGGATTGAGAACGGGCACATCGACGCCACCGAATTTGTTGATGATGTTGATCAGGCCCTGAAGGCCAATCCAGGCGTACTGATCGACGTGCACCTGGAAGTCACGCTCGACGGTCGCGATGGCCGCGTTGGCCCCGCCGTAGGAGAAGGCGACCATGATCTTTTGGGTTCCTCCCGTGGAGAGGGGCACGTACAGGTCGCGGGGGATGGAGAACATGGTCACGCTGTGCGCGACGGGATCGAAGCGCACCAGGATCATGGACTGGGTGAGCAGCCCCGTGCCCTTGGCCTTGGGGTCACAGATAGAGCGCGAAGTGCAGAATTTTTGGTCATTGTCCGACCCCATGAGCAGCAGCGTGAATGGCTGGTGGGTTCCGGCCATGGCGGTCGGGCTGACCCCTGGCACGACGACACTCTTGCCGGTCTGCTTCACGGCAAGGTTGATCAGGGGTAGGAAATAGGCGCCCGCGCCAATCGCGCCCGAGGCCAGAAAACCAAGCACGATGAGGAGGGCGCTGCCCAGCTTCAGACGTCGACCTCCGCCGCGACGCTGCCGGACACGACCGCGCCGGCTGAAGGGCCGGGTTGACCCCCTCAAATGGTGCGCACCCAATCCGCCCTCGGCGCACGCGCCGAAGGGTCAGATGGGCCCTCCCGGTCAGCCACCCAATTGGCCTTATGCAGCTCGATCACCCATTCACAACGTGCCACGGCGCCGGTGGGTCACGCTCTCGGGAGCACGGACTCGCACTCGCCCTACCCCGGATGCGGGCCGCGGTCGGGATGCGGGGGTACCCGTGACCAGCAGCGACACCCGCTGGCGGTGCCATGGCGAAGCAAAGACACCAGCATCAGATCGGCTCGCCCCGAGCGCCAGATGAATCGGTGGGTTGGGCCGCCCCACTCCCCGGAAGTCCGGTGGAGGCGGGACGCTGTTCAAGGCCGCGTTGGCGGTCCTGGAGAGGTGCCGCTCGGGAAGCAGGTCGAGCATCAGCCGAGGCTAGCAGAGATGCCTCCGGGCGCACGAGGAGCCACGCCGGTGATGCACGGGGCGCTCTGATAGGCTCACGGCACCCAGGAGTTTGAGGTGGAGGAGCCGATGTCAACAGCGACGGACCGAACCGAAGGCGTTGGAGCGGCGGTACCAGTCCGCGAGGGGCTTTACGGCGAGCGCGTGGTGGCCGTCGAGCCCGGCGGGGTCGAATACATTCCGGCCGGCGAAAGGCACGGTCGACCACGGCACCTCTTCCGGACGTGGATGTCCCCCAATCTGGAGTTCGCCACCGTCTTCGTCGGCTGCATCGGTGTTTATGTGTTCGGAGGCAGTTTCTGGGAGGTGGCCGCCGCCGCCACGGTGGGAACGGCACTGGGAGCACTGACCCATGCCGTCCTCTCCTCCTGGGGACCCCGATTTGGCGTGCCCCAGATGGTTCAGGGGCGAGCCGCCTTCGGTTTTTACGGCAACGCCCTGCCGGCGGGCCTGATGTCCGCCACCGCCGGGATCGGCTGGTTCGCGGTCAACAGCCTGTCTGCTTCACTCGCCCTATCCGCCCTCGTCGGTTTCGCCTATCCCGTCTCGCTCGTGATCATCGTGGCCATTCAGATCGCCATCGCTTTTTTCGGACACAATCTGGTCCAGCGCTGGGAACGGTACGCGTTTATCCCCCTGGCCATCGTCTTCGCGCTGGCCTGTGGCTTCATCTTTGCCCACGCCAACCTTGCCTATGGGCCGAGCCCGCACGCGTCCGGCGGCCAGATCGGCGCCTTCATCCTCACCGCCGCCGCCGCCTTCGGATACGCATGCGGTTGGAACCCGTACGCTTCCGACTACACGCGCTATCTTCCCGCCAGCTGTAGCCGGCTGATGACCGGGATCTGGGCCGGACTGGGGGTATTCGTCTCCTGCACGGTTCTGGAGGTAGCGGGGGCGGCCTTGGTCACGGTCGCGGGTACCAAGTGGATCGGAACCAACCCGACCGCGCAGCTCCATCTGGCCATGCCACAGGCGATGTACGACGTCACCCTGCTTTGCATCGCTCTGGGTGGGATCTCCGCCAACGCACTCAACATCTACAGCGGCTCGATGTCCTTCCTCACCCTGGGCATCAACATCCCATCACACCTTCGCCGAGCGATTGTGGCGCTTGGATTCGGGTTGGTCGGATTCGTGGTTGCCTATACCGGACTCCACGACCTGGGGGGCAAGTATGAGGACTTCCTGCTCGTGATCAGCTACTGGATTGGGCCATGGTTGGGAGTGATCCTGGTCGATTACCTGCTGCGCCGCGGACGCTTTGGCGACGAAACGATCTTTTACGACCGCGGCCACCAGAACTGGGCAGGTCCGATTGCTCTAGTTGTGGGAGGGGTGCTCGCGGTCTACCTTTTCAGCAATCAGGCACTCTACACGGGTCCCCTGCCCAACCGGGTGCCACAGATTGGCGACCTGACCTTTCTGGCCGGATTCGTCCTCGCCGCCCTCATCTACTACTTCCTGCGTCGCCAGTCCACGGGTTCCCGCGTCCAGTCGTCGCCATAGGTTCGGCTCGGCCGGGACGGAGCGCAGGTGATCAGAAGATGAAGACGAGGGCGGAAAGGATGCCGGCTACCAAAGCAATGGGGCGCGGTCTCAAATACGCCCGGGCCTTAGTTCCCAACTGGCGCAACCCCCACGGGGCTGGCGTCGCCGCCCCTAAACCGCAAGGGCTGCCGTCAACTCCTGACGGGTCGGCTCGACCATCACTCGTCCGTCGGGAAACAGGATGGTGGGAACCGATTTCATGCCGCCATTCAACTGCTGGACCATCGCGGCCGCATCTGGCTGGGAATCGATGTCGATCCACTCGTAGCTCAGGCCCGCTTCAGCCAACACCCTCTTGGCCAGCTTGCAATCGCCACACGATTCAGTTCCGTAGACCTTGATCACGAGCGGCTAGAACAGCCCCCGGCATGGAGACTATTCCAGCCGCCCGCAGCGTCAGGCTTGCGCGGCGGCTGCCCGCTTCTCGGCCCGAACCGCACGGGCCTTGGCCAGCGCTTGGCGGCGGCGCTCTGCAACCTCTGGGCTCACCGGCCGGCGACGGATAACTTTCACCGCACGCACCGGCTTGCTGGGCGTCAGCGCCCGCTCCAGCTTGCGCGCCAGGCCGACAAGAACCTTGGCGTCAACTGTCTCGGTGGCTGGCTTCGACGATTGGCGGTCCAGCTGGCGCTTCAATTGCTGGTTCTCTTTGATGAGCTGGCTGACTAGTGCCTGCAGGTCATCCACGGAGCCCGGTCGTCGTGATCTTGGCGCTCGCGCCTCTGCTCGGGATCGGGTGCTGTTCGGGGCCACTCACATACTCCTTATCGGTACTTCAAGCTGCTGATCAGTATTGGTAAGCGATTTCTGCACTAGGGCTTGACCCCGCTGCGCCATCACGCCACCACTGACTTCAGTCTACCCACAAAGGCACTCGCCACCGTGGTTGAACTTGCCTGAATCTCCGATTACTTGAGCAGAGCGCCGGCGGACCACTCAATCGTTGCTGCCCGAATCGGGGGCGGAGACTGAACGGTCGCGCCCGGCGATGCTCACGCCAGGGTGTCGGCGGTGCCTCAGTCAATACTCCCCGCCCGCTGGCCGATCGTGTCGGGGATGGGGCTGCCATAGGAGCAAGCGGACGTATGTTCGCTTGTCAGAGAGGTCACCAATCCAAGCGACGGCGTGAGACGAGCCCCGCCAAATGAGGAGGCCGAGGGTAGGCTGGCGGCCTACGCAGCAGCATTGCCAAGAGGGGAAATCTTCAGTAGCATGCAGAGCCCATGGCCACAACGCCCCCACTGACAGATCCGGGCGACTCCCCCCTACCGGTCGGAGCGATGCTGGAGCGACTGGTCACCATCTACGGCAGGCGATTCGGATTGCTTGTCATCGTGGGCCTAATCGTCAATGTGCCCACGTTGATCAGTGGTCAGCTCGGGAGCCGCTGGCCGTCCAGCATCTTCTCCACAACTTATCCGCCCCAAACTTATCCGCCCCATTTGAGCCTTGACTCGGGTATGGCCATCCGATTCGGGCTGGCCGGACTAATTGCACTGCTCTTCCTTCCATGGCTGATCGGGGCGATGCCGCGCGCGGCCTTGGCCGCGGTCAATGGTCAGGCGACAGACGTAGGCGGCGTTCTGGCCGCGGTTCTTCACCGCTACTTCCGTCTTTATGGAATGTTCTTCGTCCTTGGCTTGGTGGTCAGCGCCCTGGCGGTCACGATCATTGGTATTCCGGTGGCCATTTGGATCGGTGTGCGCTGGTCGCTGGCCCCGATCGTGCTGTTCGCCGAGGACCTCGGAGCCATGCAGTCGCTGGGGCGAAGTTGGTCGCTGGTGCGGGGATCCTGGTGGCGGACCTTTGGGTTGATTTTGCTGGTTGCGCTCATAACCGTTTTGATCGAATTGGGGTCACACCTCATCCCGTTTGGGATTTTCCAGTACGCCGTCGCGAGTCTGCTGGCACCATTCGGAGCGATCCTCTTGGTAATCATCTACCGGGAGCGAATCTGGTCTCAATCGCAGCAGGGTGCTGCGCCTAAGGCGCCGGCGCCTTAGGCCAACTGACCGGTGCCGCCGTTTGGCCGGCTGTGAAACTTCCCCTCGCTGCTCAAGCGGCGACCGAGTAGCCCCGAGCGCACTTCGATGGCCCTCACCGCCCGAGCCAGGTTGGCCCCCGCGAGCCCACCCGGGTCCTCCAACTCCCAGTCTTCGTAGGTCCGGCCCTCGTAGATGGGACAGACTTCCGGGCAGCCCATGGTGATCACGTGGTCAGATTCCAGCAGGACTCGGGCGGTGAGCGGGAGTGGCGGGGCCGCATCCAGAACGACCCCGTGGCGGACTTTCAAGTAAGCCCGCAGACTGGGTTCGATCCGGGATCCGCTGGGCTCCCCAACCTGGACCACCTTGACCAAACCGCAGGTGGCGCGCTTTAGGAATTCAGCCGCGATCCGGGAGCGAAGGGGACCCTGAGTGAACACGAAGGCCACCACCGGCACCCTCCCGCGCCCGACTCCCGGCCGTGGAATGGCGCCGGATGGTGCGCGGGGTGGCACCGTCACGTCGAAAGACTCTGAAACCTGGGCAACCTCAACTCGACCGACAGGCCCCCGCCGTCGGCATTGTCGGCGGCGATGCTGCCGCCGTGGCGTTCGATCACGGCCTTGGCGATGGCCAGCCCCAAGCCCGATCCGTGGCCGTGCCGGGAGGCCTCGGCCCGAAAGAACCGGTCGAAGATCCGCGGCAGCAGCTCGGGCCGGATGCCGGGTCCGGAGTCGGCCACCGCCAGCCGAATCTGGGATGGGTCGGACGAAGCACGAACGCGCACCGATTCGCTCTGCGGAGCGTGCCGGGCGACGTTGTCGAAGAGGATTCGCAGGACCCCCAAGAGCGATGCCTCATCGCCGCTTCCCACGCCCAGAACCGGGTCGGTCTCGAGCCGGATCGACCGCGGAGCACAGATGACTTCTGCATCGTGCACCGCGTGAGCCACGAGCGCATCCCAGTCGAGGTGATCATTCTTGATCGGGGCCCCTGAGTCGCCCTTCGCGAGTTGGAGCAGGGACGCCGAGAGATCCGTCATCCGGATGGCCTCGGCCCGGACCTCGGCAATAGACCTCTGGCGGTCCTCGGCCGACATCTCCGGGTGGTCCAGCACCGTCTCGGCGTTGGCCAGAATCACCGTCAGTGGGGTTCGCAGCTCGTGCGACGCATCGGCGACAAACTGGCGCTGCTGCCGGAGCGACTCCTCCAGGGAGCGATAGGTCGACTCCAATCGATTCAGGGAACCGTTGAACGCCGCCGACAGGCGGTCCACCTCGTCGTGGGTTCCGGGTTCTGGTAGGCGGCGACTGAGGTCTGCTTCCTGGCCCAGGCTCTCGGCGGCCCGGGTCAGATCGGTGATGGGGCGCAATCCCTTGGAGGCAACCACCCAACCGGCGCCCACCGCAGTGATCAAGACACCCCCGGCGCCGACCAAAAATATCAACTGCAAGGTGGCCAGGAACGAGGTGGCGCTGGACAGGGAGGTGACCACCATGAGGACGCTGGGCAATGAACCATCGTCCGCGACGTAGACGGGATTGACCCGCGTCAGCGGTATCAGCTCAACTCGGTAGGGCCCCCCTTCGCTCACGGTTATCAAACGCGGCCGACCGCTGAGGGCCTGATTCAGGTCCGCCGCGGGTGGATGCAGCGGCAATCCAGAGGCCGAGTCGCTGGCGCCGATCTGCGTGCCGGAATTGTTGTAGGCGAAAGCCAGATTGTGGGGGTACAGCTCCAATACCTGAGTCAGGCTCGCATCGGGGCGGTGAGAATTTGACTCCAAGCGGTGAGCCAATTGGGCTCCGGAACGCTGCAGGCTGGAGTCGATGCCTCCATAGATGTGGGCGGCGAGGACCAGGTAGACACCGACCCCGAAGGCCGAAATGAGTACCAGCAAGGCGGCGCCGAGAAGCGTGGTCAGGCGGAGGCGAATCGACATGACTCAGACGCTCGACCGCTCAGGGCCGAAGGACGTAGCCCACCCCCCGAACGGTGTGAATGATTCGGGAGCGGCCCCCCGCCTCCAACTTGGCGCGAAGGTAGCCGACGTAGACCTCATCGACTCGACTGCTGCTGTAGCCCCAGATCGCCGCCAGTACACGGGCATGGTTGACCACCTCGCCGGCGTGCCTCAAGAAGAACTGCAGCAGATCAAATTCGCGCATGGTGAGGTCGACGAGCTGGCCCCCCCGTCGCACCTGATGAGCTCGCTCGTCCAGCTCCAGATCGCCAACGCGGAGAATCCGAGGTCGGGCCTCAGGCTGCCGGCGTCGCATCAGTGCCCTGATCCGCGCCAACAGTTCCTCTTTAACGAAGGGCTTGACCAGATAGTCGTCGGCGCCGGCGTCAAGACCGCTCACCTGATCGGTCGTCCCCTCGCGCGCGGTCAACATCAAAATTGGAACGTCGTCCACTTCGCGCATGCGTCGACAGACCTCGAACCCATCGACCCCCGGCATCATCAGGTCAAGTATCACCAGGTCGGGAAGCTCCTCCAAGGATATTGCCAGCGCCTGGCGGCCGTCCACCGCCTCGCGCACTGTGTAGCCCTCGTAGGCCAGCATGCGGCGCAGCGACGTGCGAATGCCCAGGTCATCATCGACGATCAAAACTTTGGACATGATTCTTCTCGCCCGCTTGTTCGGACCTCAGGGTGAGGTGGCGGCACCTCGCGGATGGCAACCGGACCTGGATTGCACTGTACGAACTCTATGCGCAACCGGTGCCTGGCATTGTGCGCCCAGGTGAGGATTTGGGCACCGATTTCAGGATGACGGCGGCCGCCGCCCGAGTTGCCATGGCGGCGGAAGCCACGGCCTTCGGGTCGCGCGGGACTATCTTCGGACACGATGCGCGATGCGCACCTGGTGGTCTGGTCTCACAATTAGCGAGTGGCCAAAACCTACCCGGAAATCGACGCCGACCTGGAGAGATTCATTCACGCCCAGCGCCTCTTCTTTGTGGGCAGCGCACCGCTGTCCGCCGAGGGCCACGTCAACGTTTCGCCCAAGGGCCTCGATGCGCTTCGAATACTCGGTCCCCGGCGGGTGGCTTATTTGGACCTGACCGGAAGTGGGGCCGAGACCATCGCCCACCTCCGGGAAAATGGCCGCATCGTTCTGATGTTCTGCGCCTTTCAAGGGCCGCCCCGGATTGTGCGACTCCACGGGCGGGGGAGTGTTATCCCCCCCGGGGAACAGCCCGATCTTTTCCCCGACCTACCTGGAGCACGCGCGGTCGTGGAGGTTGAACTGGACCGCATCTCCGACAGCTGCGGATACGGAGTTCCGCTGATGGAGTTCGTCGCGGACCGGCCGCAGATGGCGGCTTGGGTGGCCAAGAAGGAGCGCTCCGGCGGAATCGGACAATACCGCGACGAGAACAATTCGCACAGCATCGACGGTCTACCGGCGCTGGAAGAGAGCGCCTATCTGAGCCTGCCCTCGAGCAGCACCTGAATATCTTTAGGGCGGGACCGAAAGCTGGGGCCCGCGGTGGGACACGTCGGGTCTCGGTATAAAGAGCCGGGTCGTTGTAACAACCGTGACAGCTGGATCATAATGGTGAGGCCCGAGGTTCCCGGTCACGAGGAACCGTTTCCCAAACCAATCCCGGTCCCCGACTGGACCCCATGGAGGCGCAAAAATGCTTGATCTTGGACTGATCGGAGTTGATTGGGAACAGCGAATCGATTTCGACCGGCTGCGGCGGGAGCGCCTGGAAAAGGCTCAGCGGGCACTTCGGGAGTCCGACGCCGACGTCCTCTTTGTCTTCCGCACCGAGGACGCTCGCTACCTGACCGGTTACCGGCACCACCTCGGCCCCACCCCCCTGCTCGGAAACGCAACCATCGTGCTGATGCCGGAGGGGGATCCCCTTCTTTTCACCATGGACTACGAGCACTGCCGCCTGCGGATGCCCTGGTTGCCGGTGACGTCGATCCAGCCGCGGGCCAACTTCCGGGAGGAGGTCGGAATCCGGAAGTGGGCCGAGATCCTGCGCGGGCTGATCGGCGATCTGGACGGCAAGCGCATCGGCGTTGACCTCTGGAGCCCGACGGTCGAGAAGCACATCAAGGCGGTCTTCCCAAACAGCGAGTTCATCGATGGTTACAACATCCTGATGCAGGCCAAGATCATCAAGACCGACGACGAGATCGCCTGCCTCAAGATCGCCAACGCCGTGACCGAGTCGGGCATGGACTCGGCCCTGGAGGTCCTCCGTCCGGGGGTGCGCGAGTGCGAGGTGCTGGCCGCAGCCTGGCACAAGATGACGGCCATGGGTTCGGAATGGACACAGTGCTCCAACATCGTTTGCTCGGGTCCGTATACCGCCCCGTACCGGCGTTTCACGTCGGATCGGATCATCCGGGAGGGCGACCTCGTGATCATCGACATCGGCGGCTGCTTCAACGGCTACTGGGGCGACCTCACCCGGACCTGGGTTTGCGGCCCCATCCGGCCCACCCCCGAGCAGATCGACCTGCACCAGAAGTGTTACAACGCGGTCTGGAACGCGTGCGGAGCGTCCCGGGTCGGCAACACAACGGCTGATGTATTCGCGGCCGCCGATCCCTATGTGCTCGACTCGCTCGGACACGGCTCGGGCATGGCACCTTGGGAGCCGCCCTACTTCAGCCCCCACTCGATCGAGGACCCGATGCCGCTTCGAGCGGGCATGCAGTTCAACCTGGAGCCCTACGCCGGGCAGCCGGGTGTGGGCGGGATCCGCCTGGAGAACAACCTGGTGGTAACCGATGGCGATCCCGACGTCTACACCACTTATCCCTACGACGAGCGGCTGGTGGCCGAGGTTCATCCCCTCGACACCAGTACCGGGCGCACCCGTCCCCGGAGCGCTTCGAACTGACGTTAAGAGTGGCCGTCATCGACCACCGCTTCCCCAACCTGGACCCTGAGAGGGCCGTCCTGGCCGGCGTTGCGGCGGAGGTGGATGACCTTCGCGGCCTGACCGACGAGGAGGTATTGGAACGCGCCACGGAGGCGGACGGCATCCTGCTCGGGGCAAGGTTTCAACTGACGCGGGATCGCATCCGGCGCCTGCGCAGGTGTCGCGTGGTGGTGCGCTACGGCGTCGGCGTCGACAACGTGGACTTGGATGCGGCGGCCGAGCGGGGCATCCAGGTCTCCTGGGTGCCCGACTACTGCGTCGAGGAGGTGTCCAACCACGCGTTGGCCATGCTCCTGGCCGTTCACCGTCAGCTGCCCGCGTACGAAGCCAGAATGCGGTCCGGCCAGGCCGGAATCGATGCCGGCCGTCCCATCCAGCGCCTCAGCCAGGCCGCCCTGGGCGTGGTCGGATTCGGACGAATCGGACGTGAGGTGGCTCGCAAGGGGCGCGCTTTCGGCCTTCGAATTGCAGCCTTCGACCCCAACCTGACGCAAGAACAGATGGGGCCTGAGGTGACCAAGACTGGCGATCTGGACCAACTCTTGGCCGTCGTTGATGCCGTCTCGCTGCACCTTCCGCTGTCGAACCAGACCCGGGGAATAATGAATTCGCGGCGGCTTTCCCTTTTGAAACCAGGCTCGATGGTGATCAACGTCGGCCGGGGCGGCCTCATCGACGAGGAGGCTCTAGCCGATCATCTGGAATCCGGACACCTGATCGGGGCGGGCCTCGACGTGACCGCGCTGGAACCGTTGCCGCCGGGCCACCGGCTCTTCAAGGCCCCCAACCTCATACTCACGCCCCACGTGGCGTGGTATTCGGTGGGGGCCCAAAGAGAGCTGCAGACCAAGGCCGCTGAAGGCGTGGCGCGGGTGCTGGGGGAGGCGGCCTAGAGCTCGGCCGCGGCCGAGCTCTGGTTGTCCGGCAGGCCCCTCGGCCGGGCAGGCTAGAGGCGGATTCGACCTACGACCAATTCGCCGGCGGGCTGGATTTCGATCCGGGTTCCACTCTCCTCGGACAGGTTCCGCAGCCCTTCCAGGACTTCCGTGCCCACCTGGGCGCCCGCCAACACCGGCGCGCCTCTCACCCAGCGCTCCTTCTCCATGCCCAGATCGATCGGGTGAAGCTCGATCTCGCAGACGCGCCGACCCTCAAAACGGCAGCGGGCGACCACGCTGGTCCAGAAGCGATTGTCCCAGAAGCCGCGCACCTCGCCACCGCGGTTGGCTCCGACCTCATCGGTCACGTCGGCCGCGAGCGCGTCCGCGGGTAGTCCGTGCTTCTCGTAGGCGGGGGCAGGCTGTCGCTGCAGCGTCTCGACCTCAAAGACGAAGCTACCGAGGGAGAGGAAGATGGGTCGCCCCTCGTAGATCTCGACCCGGCGAAGGACGTGGGGGCCGGTTCCGACCACCATGTCCGCCCCGGCATCGACCGCCCGATGGGCGGCCTCGACGATGAAATCGGCCGGAATGTCCTGGTTGATGTCGTTGGCCGGGCCCTCGTGCGCGTGGAGGCTCACCATCACCAGGTCGGCTTGGCGCCGGGCGGCCTCGATCGCGTGCACGAGCGCCTCCATGTCCAACCGCCGGGGTCTGGTCAGCACCCTTGAGCTGGTGTCGCGGAAGAAGTTGCCGCCGAGAAAGGCGTGCGCGGCGGGGTTGGAGTGCCCAATCAGGGCGGCGAACTGACCTTTGTGCTTGGATGTCGCCTCCGTCCCCAGTGCCGCATCGATCTCCTCCAAGGCCCGGAACAGGCGCTCCTCCAGGTGATACTCGGTATCGAAACGGAGCGGATTGACCCCCGGGCGCCCACCCATGTCGGAGCGCCGAGCGACGGCCATGCTGTGCTCCACATTGGTCGACGTGGCCGCTACCAGGGCGATTCGCCCGTGCGGAGTATCGAGGTAGCCAGGCGCTCGGGCCTCACCCAGCGCGGCTCCCGCACCGGCGGTGGTGAGGCCCCGCGCCTCGATCTCCTCGAGCAGGTCCATGAGCCCCTGGGGGCCGTAGTCCGCGACGTGGTTGTTGCCGGTGCCGACGAGGTTGAATCCGCACCACTTGAGTTCGTCCAGGACGAACGGCTTCGAATATTGAAAGGCACTGGGGTGGTTCACGTTGGGAACGACCGGATCCTTGGGGCATCCCATCTCAAAATTGGTGAAGGCTCCGTCTCCGCTGCGGATCAACTCCACCAGATGGGCAAACCTCGGGTGCTGGTTGTGCGACAGGCGCCGCGTGATCATCGAATCGCCAGTGGCGACCAAAGTCGTCATCTACAACCTCCATGGCCGGCGGGCGGTGCCGGGGCATCGCTGAAATGACCGTATGGGCCACCGGCGAAGGCACCCCCGGCCGGAGAACAGCATACGAGATACTATCGTCACCATTAATAGCCGTTACAATCCGCTGCGACCGAACAGCCTCGCAGGAGGGGCCAAACGCATGCGAAAACCCCAATATCCGGCCACCACCATGGACCTCGGCATGGCTCCCGCAGTGGGGGCTTGACAATGAGCCGCCGGGAACTCCATTATCTCCTAAAATCACACCTGTTACACGTAACAGTCGACGCCATATTTGCATGAGACCAAGCAACCGCGCAATCACCGCTCGCGTCGCCCTGAGGTGAGGAGGTGACATGGATTTCCGTCTGAGCGAGCAGCAACTCCACCTACAGCAGGTGGCGCGAACCTTCGCCTACGACCAGATTCAGCCTCGGGCCCGAGAGCTCGACCGAGCGTCCGATTCTCGAGACTCGTTCCCCGCCGATCTGGTGCGCCGCGCGTCCGAGCTGGGGCTACGAACGATGACGATTCCCGTTGCCGACGGCGGCCTGGGGGTCGACTGTTTGACCGAGGTGATCGTTCTAGAGGAGTTGGCGGTGGGCGATGTCGGGTTCGCCATGACCCTCGCCCACTGCTGGCGGGAGGGTTACTTCATCGCCACCGGAACCTCGAAGGAGCAGCGGGATCGCTTCCTGCCCGGCTTCTTGGCCGATCCGGAGTATCTGACTTCGTTTGGGCAGACCGAGGAAACAGCGGGCAGCGACAACGGCCTGCCCTTCAGCGACGACGTCTCGGCGGGTCCCCAAACCTCGGCCGTGCTGCGCGACGGCGAGTGGATCATCAATGGCGGCAAGCGCTTCATCACCAGCGGCAACGTCAGCCGGCTGATGGTCATGATCGCGCGCACCGACCCCACGGTTCCGTTCACGCAGGGGATTTCGACATTCCTGGTGCCCATGGACTCGCCCGGCGTGCGTACGGGCCGGATCGAAAGCAAGCTCGGCCTGCGGTTGAATCAAAACGTCGAGGTCTTGTTCGAGAACTGCCGACTTCCCAGCGGCAACCTGGTCGGCGAGGTCAACGGCGGGTACGCGGTTCTGGAAAACCTCCGCTACGGGTCCAAAACCAAGGAGGCGGCCCGCTCACTGGGCGTGGCGCGGGCCGCCTTTGAACAGGCCGATGCCTGGGTCCGAACTCGAGTGCAGGGGGGCCGACCCATAATCGAGCATCAGGCGGTGTCGACCGTCATGGCGACCATGGCGATGGAGATCGAACTCGCGCGCTCCCTGGTTTGGAGGGCCGCCTGGGCCGCTAATCACGACCACGATCGGGTCCGACCACTGGAGGATATGGCCAAGCTCTACGCCTCGGAGATGGCCCTGCGCGTGGCCGCTCAGTCGATGCAGCTGTTTGGTGCTCGGGGCGCCCTCCGTGACTACCCTATGGAAAAGCTGGTTCGCGATGCCGCCACGATGCTCCTTCCCCCGATCGGGAACACGGCCGTCCAGGTCCGCCTCGGCAGCTGGCTCAGCCGCCATCAGGGCCGGGGCGTGCTGATTCACGATTCGCAGGACCACATTTGAGCCCCCTTACTCTTTCGCTTTGTATCAATCTCTGCAACCAAATGGCTGTTACATCGCTAGTCGGTTGCTGTAGAGTCCCCCCAATGTCCGGGCAAGTTTCGACTGCGGGCCTCAGCTCAGATCTGAGGGGTTGCGTGTGAGCCTGGCTGCAACGGCCCACCAACTAGCGGTTAGACCGCGTTGGACGGTCGGCGACTGGACGCTGCGCAAGGCGCTGGCGACCATCGTTCTGTGGTTGGTGGTATTGGTGATGGTGCTGCCCCTGGTCTGGGCGGTGCTCTCGTCGTTCAAACCTGATCTCGAGACCAACACCTTTCCGCCCTCGGTGCTTCCCCGCCATCCGACCCTGGCCAACTACCGACAGCTCTTCACCGTGCTCCCGTTCGCCAGGTTCTTCCTCAACACCATGCTGGTGGCCGTCGCAACCAGCGTCATAACCATCCTGCTATCCGCCACGGCCGCCTACGCCACCGCCCGATTCCGCTCCCGCGTCGCCGAGACCACGACCGCGATTGGTCTGGTCGCGTACATGCTGCCCGGGATCGTGATCGTGGTTCCGGTCTTCGCGGTGGCTCAGGCTCTGCACGCACTCGACTCGCTGCCCGCCCTGGTCGTGATCTACACCGCCTATTTCGTCCCCTTCGGGATCTGGCAGTTGCGGTCGTACTTCGCGGGCATCCCGATCGAGCTGGAAGAAGCGGCCATGGTCGACGGTGCGAGCCGCTTTGAGGCGTTCTACATGATCACCCTGCCGCAGGCGCTTCCAGGCCTGATCGCCACCGGCATTTGGACCTTCACGGTGGCCTGGAACGAGTATCTATTCGCGTCGGTGCTCCTCTACACCCAGAGCCACCAAACGCTCAGCATCGGCCTGGCGACGGTCTTGGTGGGAGACACGAACCTGTATTCCTGGGGGGTGCTGATGGCGGCATGCACCCTCATGACCGTACCCGTGATGGCCATTTTCATGCTCATCCAGCGCAGCCTCGTCGCGGGCCTCAGCAGCGGGGCCGTCAAGGGATGAGATCGAACCCGACTGCGATGGCCGGCACCAAGCCTCGGCCACGCATTTTTCGATAGGAGGGAGGGCGTAGTGCCAGACGATACCGGAGTTGACATACAGGGGGGGTTACCGCCCGATCCCGTGCGGGCGATTACCCGAGCCGTGCGCAAGCAGACGACGCGCCGCCGCTTCATGGGTGTGGCCGGCGCCTACTTGGCCGGGGCCATGTCGATCGACGCGCTGCTCAGTGCCTGCGGAGCTTCCCCAAGCGGGACCAAGGCGGCCAGCACGTCGCGCACCGGGGGCATTCGGGTGCTGAACTTCTTCACCACCGAGACCGATCCGCCCACCCAGGCCAATCTGATGTCGGCCATCAACGACTTCGAAACCCAGAATCCAGACGCCCACATCTCGCCCATCTTCATCAGTGGCAACGAGCGCGACGAGCGGGCCCGGACCGGACTGGCGGTGGGCCAGGACCTGGGCATGTTCGAGATCGACCGTTCCTACAGCCCAACCTTCGTCGACGCCGGCTACCTGCTTCCGCTCGACCCGCTCATCAGCAAGATCGGCGGCGATGAGTTCGCGCTCGGTACCCGTCAGGTCATCAACGGGCACGACTGGGTCTTTCCCTATGGGGGTGGACCTTTCTGCTGCTGGTATCGAACCGACGAGGGCAGCCAGCCCAACACCATCGAGGACCTGAAGGCGCGAGCCAAGGCCAACACCGGCGGTGGTAAATACGGCATCGCGCTGGCGAGCGGGGCGGCGACCGCCGTCGAGAACACTCTTCCCCAGTTCATATGGTCCAACGGCGGCGACTATTACGACCCCAAGGGAAATACCGTCTTCGGGTCCAGTGCCGTGACCGAAGCGCTGCAAAATGTGGTCGACCTACTTAAGTACGCGCCGCCCGGAAACAGCAACTGGTCGGTGTTCGAGTACATCACCGTTTATCTGAACGGCCTGGTGTCGATGGCCCCCTGGGCTGGACGACTGGGCGAAAACATGTACGAGCAGAAGTCCCCCCAGGAGAGCAAATCGAGCGTTGTGCGACCACCCTGGGGTCCCCAGCGGATCGGACTCACCCGCTGGAGCACGGTGGCGATCGACAAGAAGACCCAATACCCCGATCTCGCTCTTCAGTTCATGGAGTTCCTCTACACTGGCAAGTCCGGCATCGCGTACGCGGGCAGCGTGCCGGGCCAGCTGATCCCGGCCATCAAGACCGTCCGCGAGGCGGCCGCCGCCGACACCTCCAACCCCTTCATCAAGGCCCACCCCGATTGGTTGAAGACCCTCTACGACCAGGCGCCCAACGGAACCGACTACGGCGGTCCAATGGGAGCGGTCGCCAGCGGGACCCTGAAGCTGTACAACGGGCCCGGGGCGCCGTGGTCCCAGACCGCCTGGGGCGCCAACAGCGTCGACTGGCAGCTGTTGCAAAAAATCGCGCTCCAGAACGTATCGGTCAAGGACGCACAGAAGTTTGCCGTTGATCAGTTCAAGGCAATCGCCAAGGACTACCGAAACAAGCACCCCAAGTGGAGGCCCTACAACGGCTAAATGGCCCGTCCAAGCCTGATCACTGGCAGCAAGAGGACTCGCTGGCGCAAAGGCGCCGGCGGGATTCCTCTGCCTCGCGTCGGACTGCGACTGAGCGACCACTGGCTAGCTCTGCTGATGGTGCTCCCGGCCCTGACGCTGATGGCGATCTACGTTCTCTATCCTCTGTCGCAGCTGATCGCTGGCAGCTTCCTGCAGTCCTACGTGCTGGGGCAGGCCGGCCATTGGGTGGGTTGGCAGAACTTCCAGATCATCTGGGCCGATAACCAATTCCTGCCCGCCCTGAACCGAACCATCTATTACACGGTGGGGGAATTGGCGCTGCAGTTGACCCTCGGGCTGGCCTTCGCGCTGCTCCTCAACATGAACCTTCCCGGACGGAACATCGCCCGCGGGGCGGTTCTCTTTCCGTTCATCGTCCCGGCCGTGGTCGCCGCACTGATCTGGACCTATGCCCTGGACCCACTGACCGGGATCGTCAATTACGCACTCATTTCGTGGGACATAATCCACAAACCACTGCTGCTGTTGGCACTGCCGTCGACAGCCATGAACACGGTCGTGTTCATCTCCGCCTGGAAATACATCCCGCTCATCATCATTCTCTTTCTAGCCCGCCTCCAGACCATTCCAGTGGAGGTCGTCGAGGCCGCGCGCTGCGATGGCGCCACCACCTGGCAGGTGTTTCGGCACGTCACATGGCCCTGGCTGCTACCGGTTGTCATGGTCGCGGCCATCGCCCGAACGATTCTCAGCTTCAACGAATTCGAGATGCCCTTCCTCCTCGCCCATGGCGGCCCTCTGCAATCGGTGACGACGCTGCCGGTGCTCATTCGGCAGTACCTGAGTCAGTCGGTCGACATCGGCAGCGCGTCGGCAGTGTCGCTGGTCATGATGGCCATCCTGGTCGTGGTGCTGTCGCTCTACGTCGTGGTCTACCGTCGCGGGGAGCGAACTCTGGACGGATGAGTAAGGCTTCCGTCTCCGTGGGGATTTGTCCGTCCATGCCATCCACAAGTGAGGTTGCACCATCGCCACCGTAGCCCTCGACAAAATAACGAAGAGATTCGTCGCCGCCGTGCCGATGGGACAGAAGACGCCCGCCGCGCTGGAGGAAATGTCCCTGCAGGTCAGGGATCATGAATGTCTGGTGCTGGTGGGCCCCTCCGGTTCGGGCAAGAGCACGGCCCTGCGCATAATCGCCGGTCTGGAGCAGCCCACCAGCGGCGATGTCTACATCGGCGAGCGCAAGGTGACCAAGCTCCTGCCGCGACAGCGAAGCATCGCCATGGTCTTCCAGTCCTACGCCCTCTACCCGCACATGGATGTGGAGGGAAACCTCTCCTTCGGTCTGCGGCTGGCGGGCGAGAATCGGGCCGAGATCGCCAAGCGCGTGCGCGAAGTGTCCGAGCGCCTGGACATCGCCCGCCTCCTCAAGCGCAAGCCGCGCCAACTCTCGGGCGGGCAGCGTCAGCGGGTCGCCCTGGGGCGGGCCATCGTGCGCCGACCCGACGTCTTCCTCATGGATGAGCCCCTCTCCAACCTCGACGCGCAACTACGCGTGCAAACCCGCGTCGAGCTGGAGCGACTACACCGACAGATCAACAGCACCGTCATCTACGTCACCCACGACCAAACCGAGGCCATGACCCTGGGGGATCGAATCGTGGTGCTGAGGGACGGGCAGGTGCAACAGGTCGCAACTCCGGTGGAACTGTATTCGGCACCCACCAACGCCTTCGTGGCCAAGTTCATTGGCAGCCCTTCCATGAACATGATCCCGGCCGAGGTCAGCGGCGAGGGGGATCAACTCATCCTGATCGGTGAGGGGGTGCGGCTACCCATAACCAAGGCGGGACGATGGGACCTGACCCGAGGCCAGAAGGTGTTGATCGGCGTCCGGCCAGAACACGTGCGCGATGGCGCCGCCTCGGCTCGCCTCGCGCTACCCCAGATCACCTGCCGCGCCGAGGTCGTAGAACACCTGGGGGCGGAAACCCTGGTCCACGTCCGGATCGGCAAGGTGCTGGTGACCGGCCGCTTTGGTGGCCGTTACGAGGTCCGGTCGGATTCCGACTTCGTGATCGGCATCGAAGAGGAAAGCATCAATCTGTTTGACGAGGAGTCGGGTTCGAATCTGTCCCGCGAACTGGCGGCCGGTGCCGAACCGTCCGCGCCCGTCCTGCAACCGGTCTCCAACGCCCAAGAAGCTCGATAGAATTCGAGGCAGGATCCGGGCGCCCAGCGGCGCCTCTTGCTGGAGGGCACTTGATCGCTCGTCAACGTCCCACGCGTTTTATCGTGCTGGTCTACCGTATGCCGCCGACGCCGACCGCGGGCCGGGTGGCGGTCTGGCGCCTACTGAAGAAGATCGGGGCTATCTATCTGCAGCAGTCGGTCTGCATCTTTCCCGACAATTCGCGCCTCCGCCATGAGCTGGAGGCGGTGCTGAAGCGAATCCAGGAGAGCTCAGGCGAGTACCACCTCCTGCCGCTGCGACGGCTCTCTCCGGACGAAGACGCCAAGCTGGCTGAACATTTCCTGGAACAGACCAACAAGCACTACGACGAGATCATCGAGAACTGCGAGGTCAACTTCACCAAGGAGGTCGAGTTCGAGACCTTCAGGCGCAACTTCACCTACGAGGAGGCGGAGGAAATCCGTATCGAGTTCGAAAAGATCGTTAGTTGGTTTGATCGGGTCCGCGACCGGGACTGGTTCTCATCCGAGAAGGAAGCGGATGCACGGAGCTGGATCGAGCGATGCGAGACGATGCTGGAGGGCTTCGAGGCCAACGTTTACCGTGTTCAAGAAACCGACGACAGCGGCGGACACCGACCCGCCAAGGGTCCGGGCAAGCCTCGGCGGACCGCCCCGCGGCGGGCTGCAGCGCGAAACCTGGCCAAAATCGAAGACCCCCTGGCGGCTGCGTCTCGATCTGCCAAAACCCTCGGCGCGGTGGCCACCGTCAAGACCGGCTCGGCCTAGTACTCTCCTCGCCTCATCCCGGCCAGGACCCTCATCCCGGTCAACAGGGTGGGAGCGCCGCCCGGCACAAAAGCCGCCTCGAAGGCGCCGACGGCCTCCTTTTCGGTCGCGCCCAGTCTCATTGCCCGGCGCAGGTGGCCGGCGATGGCCGACTCCGCCTCCCCGCGGAACGCGAGCAGGGCGCAGACCACCAGTTCGCGATACTTGGCCTCCAGATCGTCGGTGTCCAGCTCTCTCTCGCCGTGCTTCAGGGCAATTCCCACGGCCTGGTTGTAGATACGCATGAACTCTGGGTCCGCAGCGGCCAAGTGACGGTGACCCGGATTCAGGTATCCCCGGGCCGCCTCCGTCTCTCGTACCAGCTGGTCGGCTGAATCATCACTCATGGCGGGCTGGCATACCCAGTTGACCTATCGAGCCGGTCCCCCCCTCTGCCATCAGCCGGCCAGGGCGAAAACGGCGATACCGCCGTTGGGCGCGTCGGGGCTGGGGGTGACGGGGACAAAGACCCGGTTGGTGCGGGGATCAACCGCGACCGAATGGGCGTCTTCGGCGGTGGGCAGGTTGGCGACCCAGGTCCGCCGCTCGGCATCGACCACGCCCAGAACCGGACCTCCGGTCATTGCGGACGCGGCCAGGTAGTAGCGCTTGTCGCCCGGGTTGTACCAGACCTCGTCGGATCCACCCACCTCAGTGAGGGTGGAGAGCACGCTTCCCGTCCTCAGATCCATAATCAGCGATCGAGGGGCAAAGCCGGCCGCGATCGCACCCTTGCTGCAACCGATGCACAGCTGACCGTCGGGGCCCACGGTGAGCCCGGCTGGCTGGCACTCGGAAACGGGATGGTTGGCGACCACCTTCATCGAGACCGGATCGATGGCGGCGATCTCACCGGTGGCCTTGTTGCCGTCAACCTCGGTCACGGGCAGATAAAAATGCTTGGTGGCCGGATCCCATACGGGTTGGTGAAGCCCGTTGGTGGCGCGGGGGAATTCGATCTTGGCCAGGATCTCGTGACCGGGAGCGGTGGAGATCAGAGTTGCAAACGGTGTCGTCTCCTGGTCATTGGCAACCAGGACCACGCCGTCTTGGTCGTCGTAGGCGAGCTCGTCCACCCGGTTCTTGCCACCGGTGTGAATTGAGTCCACCAGCTCTCGCGTCGTGCAGTCGAGAATCTTGACCGTGCTGTCACCGTCACCCGCCCACGCCTGCTGTAGATCCGGCAAGACCAATACCCCGTTGGGACCGGCGGTGGCGCCGCCAACGGGCGGAACGCCAGCGAAGAGGCCGGCGCCCAGGGCGTGTGAATACTCAATCCGGTCAACGTCGATGACCGCGATGCGAGCGTTGGAGCGGTCGGCCAGGAAGTAGGAACGCGTGCCCTCGTCCACCCACCCGATGTCGAACTTGGCGAGCGGATTGCCCGGAAGGCTGATGGTCTTGATTCGCGTGAGGCTCTTGGTCTCCATGGTTCCTCCAGTTCGCACGACTCATCAATGAACCCTTCGTGCTTGCTTACGTTTGATGACCGGCGACGCCCCCCCGACTGGTCGGAGGGGCTCATTTTGCTACTCGACCGCGCTCCCCGCCGTCGGAGCTTCACTCGGCAAACTCGAACCGACCGTCACCGCCACCTTGGCGGGCCCGCTCGGTCGGGACGCGGATCGCAACTCCGACGCCTTCTGGCGGTAGGGCTCGACGGTGCCCACGATGACCGAGATGATCACCCCCACCACGAGCAGGATGGAAGAGATCTGGCGATGCCCCTCCAGGGTCGCGTAGAGGGCGACCGCGAGAAGCGCAACGATGACCACCAGGGCCAGGGCACTGTCGCCGACGAACAGACCCCAGAGCTCGCTGGCGACGCCGCGAATCGCACGTCCGGCACCCGAGGGCGCGTGCGGGATCTGCGAGGGGGGCCGCTTCAGGATCTGAACCAGGATCACCGATCCGATCGCGTAAACGGCGATCAGCCAGAGGATGGACGCATCAGAATTCCACCACTTGACCCCGATGCCCTCCCCGGCAAAGAAGGTGCCGAAGGTGGTCAGCATGATGCCCACCACGTACTTCATGGTGTTCTCGGGCACCGTGGTCAGGGGCGCCCTGAATATGGCGCCCGCCGCCACCACCACGACGAACGAGGCCAGAGCGCCGAGCGCCGCCGCGCCCATGTCGCTCACCCCGAGCGCGATGACGATGAAGACAACCTCGAGACCCTCGAGGAAAACTCCGTTGAATGCGGTCAGCGTGCCGACCCCGTCGATTCGGTTCTTGGACACCTGCCCGCCACTGCTGAGGGCTTTGCTCTGCTTTTCGAAGACCTGCGCTTCATTGTGCAGAGCTTTCAGGCCGCTGGAGCGAAGGATGGCCTTGTGCAGCCACTTGAGCCCGAAGAGCAGGAGGAACACCCCCACCAGGGCTCTGGCGGTCGCGATCGGAATTATCGCGCCCAGGCCGACACCGAATATCAGCACCAGCGCAACCAGCGCGATGACAGCCAAGACGGTGCCCAGGAACACGCTCCGCCAGCCCTTGAACAGGCCCACGGCCAAGACGATGGTAAGAGCCTCGACCCACTCCACTGCAGCGGCCAAGAAGGTCACGCCGACGACCACCCATAAGTTCATATCCCTATTCCCTCAACGATGTGCGTACGTTGCATTGTAACGATCAACACATCGCATAATACCCGACAGGCGGACGCTTTGGGTGGGGTGAGGAGCAAGAAACGAGGCGTGGTTGTCTATCCGACCACCCCGATTCGGCTTATCACCGCGTCGGTGGCCTGATCAGTCTGGAGTGACCCGCCCAGATCGGTGGTGCACTCGCGCGCCCTGACCGCCGCTCTCACCGCCGCCCTCACCGCATTTGCTTCAGCTCCGAGCTGGAGGTGGTCCAGGGCCAGGGCGGCGGTGAGAATCGAGGCCACCGGGTTGGCAATGCCACGGCCAGCGATGTCGGGCGCGCTGCCATGGACCGGCTCGAACACCCCCTGGCCCCTCTCCGGGTTCAGATTCGCCGAGGGCGCCACCCCCAGGCCTCCGGCCAGCCCCGCGCAGAGGTCGCTCAGGATGTCACCGAACGCGTTCTCGGTCACGATCACATCGAAGTGGCTCGGGTCTTGCAGGAGGTGAAGTGCGGCGGCGTCGATCATCAGGTGGCGGGCGGTAATCTGCGGCGTCTCTGCGGCGATGGTCCAGAACCGCTCCTGCCACAGCGCCCCCGCGTGTGGCATGGCGTTCCATTTGTCGGCCATGCAGACCTCCCGGCGGGCAATGGAGAAGGCGTAGCGGATGATGCGGGTCACGCCCGCATAGGTGTTGTAATGGTCCTGAATCGCCACCTCACGCGGGGTACCGGGGTGAAACCGGGATCCCTGTCCCGAGTACAGCCCCTCGGTGTTTTCGCGCAGAACAACGAGGTCCACCTGGCGCCGACCGGCGTCGGCCAGAGGGCTCAGCCGATCGTCCAGGAGGACGGCCGGCCTCACGTTCGCAAACAGATCAAGCCGGCTGCGAAGACCCATCAGGATCTGACCGCTGTAGTTCGGATCGGTGATCCTAGGGTCCCCGATGGCTCCCAGCAGGATGGCGTCGGCCTGCGCCAGTTGCTCGAAGATGCGGTCCGGCATCGCCTCCCCGGTGGCCAGGTAGCGTTCGGCGCCGATGTCGAAGACCTCGAACTCGATCCCTGCTTGAAACGACTCCATCACCCGCACCGCTTGGGGAATTACCTCCAGTCCAATGCCGTCGCCGGGCACCACCGCGACGTGCTTTCGCCGCGAGGCCGCCACCGGCGGGTACTTCACCTCCATGCTCAGTCGATGCTCATGCCGCCGTCGACCATGATGGTCGACCCGGTGATGAATTCGCCCGCTCGCGAGGCGAGAAAGAGGACCGCCGGCGCAACGTCTTCAGGCACTCCGAGTCGGCCCACCGGGATCAGCCGGAGCCGCTCAGCCAGGGCTTCGGGCGTGGGGAACAGGTGAGCCCGGGTCGGGGTGGCAATCGTCGCCGGGGCGATGCAATTCACGGTGATATGCTGCGGCGCCCATTCCACCGCCAGGACCTTGGTCATCTGCTCCAACCCGGCCTTGCTGGCCGCGTAGGCGGCGCGATGGGGCATGGCGGTGTGGGCGAAGACGGAAGAAAGGTTGATGATTCTTCCCCCTCCCGAATCGATCATCAGCAGCGCCGCCGCCTGGGCGGCGTAGAAGCTGGCTCGGAGGTTGACCTCGATGACTTCGTCGAAGGCGGCCTGGGGATAGGTCAGGGAATCGGCGCGAATCGCGATCCCGGCGTTGTTGACGAGAATGTCGAGACGGCCGAAATGCCGGTGGGCCTGGCGGACCACCTCCTGAACCTGCTCCACGTCGCGCAGTTCCAGCGACATCGGCAATGCCTCGGAGCCGGTCCGTTGCACGGCCGCCACGACCTCGTCAAGTCCCTCCCGGGTCCGGCTGGTCACCGCCACGCGTGCGCCCGCCCAAGCAAGCGCAAGGGCGGTGGCGGCGCCGATCCCCTCGCGGCCACCGGTGACCAGGGCCACCTTCCCGGAGAGCCCGAAGGTGTGGTCGAAATAGCCGACCGCGTCCGGATTCAACCGGCCGCCAAGACGGGTGCGCCTCGCACCGCCGCCGCCAGGAACTCCTGAGCCGCCCCCACCCCCCGTCCGAACTGGATCGGGATCCCGCAGTGGTGCAGGGCCAGTTCCACTCCACCCAAGGTGGCCAGAACCTCGAGTTCGTTGAGAGCTCCCAGGTGGCCGATTCGAAAGATTCGTCCCTTCAAACGTCCCAATCCGGTGCCCAATGAAAGGTTGATCTGTTCGGCCGCGCGCAGCACCTCATCGGAGTCGGCGGCGGCCGGCACCTGAACCGCGGTCAGGGTGTTGGAGTACTCGCTCGGGTTGCGACAGAAGATGTTCAAGCCCCAATGCGGGACCGCTCGGCGGACGGCCTCCGCCAAACGCGCATGGCGGGCGAAGACCTGCTCCAACCCCTCCTCCTGGAGCATGCGCAGGGCCTCGCGCAGGCCGAAGAGGTGAAGGGTCGCGGGAGTGTAGGGGAAGTAGCCCGCATGCATCTGGTTGAGGACCGGTCGCCAATCCAGGAAGTAGCGCGCCGTGGTCACTTCTTCAGAGCGCCGCAGGGCCCGCTCTCCGATGCAGACCATACCCATCCCGGGCGGCAGCATGAGTCCCTTTTGGGAGCCCGTGAGGGCAACGTCGACACCCCACTCGTCGAAACGAAAGTCGAGGCTGCCAAGTCCGCTGACGGTATCCACCAGCAGCAGAGCGGGGTGGGAGACAGCGTCTATGGCCCTTCGTATGGCGGCGATGTCGCTCGTAACCCCGGTCGAGGTCTCGTTATGAACCACGAGCAAGGCGCGGTATTCGTGGCCGTCGTCGGAACGCAGGCGATCCTCGACCTCAGACGCCGGAACCCCTCCGGACCAGTCCAGTTCGACCTCATCCACCACCATGCCCATACGGCGCGCGCACTCTGCGAAGAGGTGGCTGAATTGGCCGATGTTGAAGCTGAGCACGCGGTCTCCAGGGTTGAGCGTATTCACCAACGTGGCCTCCCAGGCGGCCGTGCCAGAGCCAGGAAAGAGTGCAATCTCGCCCCGCTCCGACCCGAAAACCCGGCGCAACCCGCTGACTATCTCCCGGGTGAGGTCGGGCAATTCCGGCCCACGGTGATCGGGAACGGCCCGGTCCATGGCCAGTCGGACTCTTTCGGGGACGTTGGTCGGTCCGGGTATCTGTAGGAAATGGCGACCGGACATATCTAATCTCTCCTCAAATCCCGAACCGTCAATTCCCGTCGCCCGGCCAGAGTCCCGGGGCCGCAAATGCCGACGGGGCCTCACTCGCGCCCCGCGGGTCTGACTCCAGTGACCCGGTGGCAGCCCGCATGCATTCAGAGTAGCGGATGTTCTATGTAACAGCAATCACTCACAGACGCCGCTGGCGGGCCGATTCGGGAGTCTAAAGCGGGTCGATTGTAAGAGACCACGGGACGACTCCGATCGCACCTCGCCGCCAGGTCCGCTTCGAATCGGCGCCGACTATTGCTGCTCCGGCTGGTAGCTCTCGAAGACCTCGCGCGCGACGCGAAAACCGTCGATGGCGGCCGGAACCCCGCAGTAGCCCGCCGACTGGAGCAGCGCCTCGGCGATCTCCTCCCGGCTGCATCCGTTGTTGAGGGCACCACGAATGTGCAGCTTCAACTCGGCTGGCCGATTGAGCGCGGTGAGCATGCCCAGGTTGATCAGGCTGCGCGTCTTCAGCGGCAGTTGGGGGCGAGTCCAGATCGCCCCCCAGACGAACTCCGCGATGAGGTCCTGCAGGCCCTTGGTGAGCGGCGTCACCGAGGCCAAAGCCGCGTCCACATACTCGTCCCCCAGCACCTGGCGCCTGACCTTCATCCCTGCGTCGTATAGATTTTTGTCCAAAGCCTCAGTCCTCCTCGGATGATCGATTCGATAAACGACGCCCGGCGAGCGCGGCCATGACCACCTCGGGTGTGATCGGGATGCTGTTGATCTGTGCCCCGACGGCATTCGAGACCGCGTTTGCCAGTGCCGCCGGGGCCGCCACCGTGCCGCCCTCGGCAACGCCTTTGTATCCGCCCGGATGGGGCGATGCGCGCTCCAGGTGCAAGACCTTGAAGTCCGGTAGGTCGACCGCGGTGGGTAAGAGGTAGTCCATCATCGAGGCCGTCAGCGGCTGACCGTCCGCACCATACCGGACGGCCTCCAGCAATCCCGCCCCGAGGCCTTGGGCAACGGCCCCGTGGGTTTGTCCCTCGACCAGCATGGGATTGATCATCGGACCGCAATCCTCGACCACGACGTGCTCGACAACTTGAACCCCTCCCGTCGTTGGGTCGACCTCCACCACGCACGCATGGGCCCCGTAGGAGAAGGTCGTGGCCACCGGATCATATCGCTCGCGGGCCTCCAGGAGACGCCCCGGAGCGAGTTCGGCCAGGCTCGCATAGGAAAGGAACGCGGTCTCTGAGCCGATCACCCCCACCCCTCCCGGACGAGCCTCGAGGCTGCCCTCGGACGCCTCCAGAGCGGCCGCCGCGAGCTTGAATCCGGCAGCTTTGACGGACTTTGCCACCTGCATGATGAGGGCGCCGCCGACAGCGGCGCTGCGGCTGCCGAAGGTGCCGGTGCCGTCGGCGACAGCGTCGGTCTCGACGCCGGCGACGCACACCGAGGACAGCGGCAAACCGAGCTCGTCGGCCAGCAGCTGGGCGAACGAGGTGGCCAGTCCCTGTCCCGCCGAGGGGAGGCTGATGGAGAGGGTGGCGACGCCACCTTGATCGATCGCGAGATGGGCATCGTCATATCCGGCGATCCCCACCATTCCGCGCTTCTTGAACACCTCTGAGCCCATGCCGGTGGGCTCGACGTAGCAGGCCAGGCCGCAACCCAACAGCCGTCCGCGGTCCGCCGCCCCCCGGCGGCGCTCCTCCATCCGGTCGTAGCCGATGAGCTCCTTCACCTTTACCAGGGCGGCAGGGTAGTCGCCGCTGTCGTACTCCACCCCAGCGGAGTTGGTGTAGGGCAGGGACGTGGGCGGGACCAGGTTCCGCCTCCGGATCTCCGCCGCATCGATCCCCGTGGCCTCGGCCAGGGAGTCCATCAGACGCTCGTGAACGAAGACGGCGGCGGCCACGCCGACTCCGCGATACGCGCCTCCGGGGGAGCGGTTGGTCGCGACCGCCCGGGTTCTAAATCGAAATGAGGGCAGCGCATATGGCCCCGGAATCAGGTTCGGTGTCCCCAGCGCCTCCAGGATGTGGCCGTGGGGATAGATGCCGTAGGCGCCCATGTCGGCGAGGATGTCGGCGTCGACCGCAAGCAGCCGACCCTCCGAATCAGCGGCGGCGCGGGCCCTGATCAACTGCCCGCGGGCGTGCCCGGAGGCGAGCAGGTTCTCGCGTCGGTCCTCGACCCATTTGACCGGGCGCCCGTACTTGAGCGCCAGCCAGGGCACCAGGATCTCCTCCGGGTAGACGTGAGACTTCTGTCCGAATCCGCCGCCCACGCTGGGGCAGATGACGTTGACACTGGCGTCCAGGATCTCGGCCAGGGCCCGCTTGACCTGATGCGGGGCCTGGGTCGAGGTCCACACCGTCACCCTTCCCTCTTCGGGGACGGCCAGCACCGCCCGCCCTTCCAGCGGGAAGGGCGACACCCGGGAGACATCGAAGGTCGCGTCCACCAGCACCGGGGCGGCGGCGAGGGCGGCGGTGACGTCGCCGCTTTCCATCTGCTCATCCAGAAGCACGTTGGGATGGGGCTCATGGATCTGAGCCGAGTCGGCGGCCAGTGAGGCCATCATGTCGGGCACCCCTGGCAGGTCGAGATACTCCACCTCCACCAGGTCGCAGGCATCCTCGGCGGCGTATCGCGAATCAGCCAGGGCGAGAGCCACCGCCTCCCCCACGAAGCGAACCCGCTCCCCCGCCAGCAAGGGACGGGGAGGGCTGAAAACCCCCTCCCGTTCGATTGGAGGGGTCAGCTGCCGGGGCCCGTCGAGATCCTGGTGGCCGAGCACGGCGGTGACTCCGGGCACGCTTCGAGCCCGCTCACAATCGACGCTCTGGATGCGAGCGTGGGCCCGCTCAGTTCGGTGGAAGGCGAGGTGCAGGGTGCCGGGCGGCTCCAGATCATCGACGAAGGTGGCGCGACCAGTCAGCAAGGGCCGATCCTCGAGGCGGGCCACCGAGCGTCCGGTCATCTTCCCCGCCCACGCCTCAGCGGGGAGGTCGGCCGGGACCGGCAGCGGCCCCTCGGCACGCTCTCGAACCGCGGCGACGATGTTCGCATAGCCGGTACATCGGCACAGGTTGCCAGAGAGAAGAGATCGGTAATCCTGGCCGGCGAGGCTCCCCAGTTGCGCCTCGCGAGCGCTAAGGCTGACCAGGAAGCCGGCGGTGCAAAATCCGCACTGGAGGGCGTGGTGGCGGTGGAAGGCGGCCTGCAGGGGGGTCAGCTCATCCTCTGGGCCGGCCAAACTCTCGACGGTTTCAATCTCGCAGCCGTCGGCCTGGGCGGCAAAGATCAGGCAGGAGCGAACTGCAGCGCCATCCAAGCTCACCGTACAGGCCCCGCACACCCCCTGCTCGCAGCCGACGTGGGTTCCAGTCAAGCCCAGGCGGTGGCGCAGAAAGTCGGAGAGCAGCTGGCGGGCCTCCACCTCCTCCGACACTGGTTCCCCGTTAACGCCAAGGTTAATGCGCACTCGATCCGGCTCCAGAGGTTTCACGATGCGGCCCGCTGGCAGGCCCGCGCCGCCATCTCGCCCATGACCTGCCGCCGCCAGACAGCGCCGCCGTGAATATCACCGTCGATCTCGAGCCCGCGCAGTGCCTCCTCGACCCACTCCTGGGGACGGTCCAGCAGCCGGCTCGGGATCGCAAGCTCGGTCGCGCGGCTGGCACCTCCGAAGATCACCAGACGCGATGTCTCAGCCGACGGGTCCCTGACGCAGACGGCACCCGCCACGGCGAAATCACCCTGACGACGACTGAATTCGACGAAGCCATAGCCGCCGTCCCTGGGCGGCGCCGGAAACCTCAGCTCCACGACCAGCTCATCCGGGCCGAGGTCGGTGAAGAACAGACCGAGAAAGAAGTCACTGGCTGCCACGGTCCGGATTCCCCGTGCCGAGCGAAGAATGAGGGAGGCGTGGGTGGCCATCAGCACCGCCGGCAATTCGGCCGCCGGGTCGGCGTGCGCCGCGCTTCCCCCCAGGGTTCCCCGGTTGCGGATCTGGAAGTGACCCACGTTCTCGATCGCCTCCACCAGGACGGGCCAGCCCGAGGCGGCCAGCGGGGAGGCCTCGATCTCAGACCACCTGGTCATGGCCCCGATCGCCAAGCATCCCTGGTCCAACCGGTGGTAGGAGAGTTCGTCGACTCGGTTGAGGTCCACCAGGTGGTCCGGGCGAGCCAGACGCATGTTCATGAGAGGCACCAGGCTCTGGCCACCGGCGATGACCTTGCCGTCTTCGCCGAAGTCGGTCAAGAGGCTGAGTGCCTGGGTCAGATCGGTCGGCCGATGATACCGGAACTCGATCGGTTTCAAGGCGTCAACCGGAACGGTAACAGCTGCCACATGTTTACATCGTAACCACGGAGCAGTGTCACCACCCACTCCAGCCAGACCTCTTCCGGGGGCCGGCGCCACCGCTTCGGCCCCGCTGAGGCGGGGGCGATGACCCTCTGGCCCGCCTCCCAGGCTCGGGGCCCGGCCTCCACCTAACCCGCCCGGCGGAGAGCGTTGCAAGCGCCGGTAACGACCGTTACAATGCCACTCTAATGACGGTATTCTCCGGCGGTGCCGGTCTTGGGAGTGATCAATGCTGAGGAACCGAATGCGGGAGTTGCTGGATCGGACCGAGCCGGCGCTCGGAGCCTGGACCAACTTAAGCGATCCGTCGGTGGTTGAGATCATGGGCATCGCCGGCCTTGATTACACCTTCATCGACACCGAGCACAACGGACTCGACCTCGAGGGCCTGAAGAATCACCTGCGTGCCGCCCGGGCCTTTGGACTGGGCAACATGGTTCGTGTCTACACCCCGGAGGAGAAGTTCGTGCTTCGGGTGCTGGACTCCGGCGCCGAGGGCATCCTGGCTCCGCACTGCGCCACGCCAGACGATGCGCGCTACGCGGTGAACGCCGTGAGGTACCCGCCCGAGGGCAACCGCGGCTACACCATGAACTCGAGAGGTGCCGACTACGGTGGCCATGGGGCCGGTTCCAACACAGAGATGGCGGAGCACGTGAACCGCCTCCTGGTCTGCGGGATCTATGTCGAAGACATCGCGGCGGTGGAATGCATCGAGGACATTGTTTCGGTGCCTGGAATCGACTTCTGCCAGATTGGACCGGGTGACCTGTCGGCCTCGATGGGCCTCACCGGCACGGTGAATCACCCCGACGTGGTGGCGGCGGTGGATCGCATCCGGGCTGCCTGCAAGGCCGCCGGTGTGGGCGTCGGAATGACTGTCGAGCACCCCTCCCTGTCGCTCTCCTATGAAGTCCTGAAGACTCAGGGGTACACCGCTTTGATCGCCGGCAATGACAGTGGAATGCTGCTGAAGGGGTTTCAGAACCGAGTTAACTCAATCCGGGGGTCAGCGGGCAAGGGCGCCTGAAGGGCCTGGTGCAGCCGGCTTGAGCGGCCGCCATCGATCTTCGGTGCAAGGACATCGGCCGGCTCCCGGGCACATCGGAGCGGCGGGACTGTTCCGCCTTGGGCCTCGCCCGAGCTGAATCCTGAGCCCTCGATGGCGGGCCCTGGCCGTGGAGCGTTTCATGTTCCCAGTTTCATGTCCCGAAAGGGCGCGCGCGCGAGCCCGGGCCCGCGGGCGCTCCGGATTGGCCCAGAGCCAGCACTGGATTGGACCCATCGATCCCAAACCCACTCCCAGCGGGTTAGGGCAGGCTAACCACTGCTGTTAGCCCTAAGTAACAAGCATTACAGCTCTGGACTGTATAGTCCGGTCCTGTGAGTGACGGAGCGGCCGGAAACGGACTTGGACCAGTGGCGTCGATACTGTCGAATTGGCGCTCGCACGACGAGCGCGACAAGATTCTTCAGTACATCCAACCTTCCCTGATCGGTCTCATCGACGGCAGCATCTCGACCCTGGCGCCGATCTTTGCATCGGCCTTTCTAGCCGGATCGCGCGGCGCCTTTCTGGTCGGAATCGCCGCCTCGACCGGCGCTGCCATCAGCATGGGGCTGTCGGAGGCGCTTTCCGACGATGGCGCCCTGACCGGCCGCGGACATTCCCTGACCAGGGGATTGCTGACCGGCATCGCCACCTTCTTGGGAGGAACCTTCCACACCCTTCCGTTCTTGATCCCCCACCTTCGCACCGCGCTCACCGTCGCCTATTTCGTAGTCGCCACCGAACTGATCGTGATTGCGCTGGTCCGCAAGCGCTTCCTTCGAGTCCCGCTCGGCCGCTCTCTGATTCAGGTCACGCTGGGAGGAGCGGTGGTGGCCTCGGTCGGGGTCATCATCGGCCACGCCTGACCGAAGCCGGGGTTCTTCTCCCCATCCCGAGCATTTCGGCCGGGGGGCGTGTGGCTCGCGGCAACCGGTAACCCCAAAGCCGGACCGCATCTGTGACCGCGAGGTGGCGGCTTCTCCAGACAGACCGATCAGGCGAACTTACGCGTCTGGTCCAGACGAAAGAATCGAATCGCCAGAGCGAACAGAATCACCGTCCAGAGGGCGAGCGCCAACACCGCCTCTTCCATCGACTCGGTGGGGGCCCCAATGGCGTTCCACGCGATCTGGCCGTAGTGATAAGTGGGCAGGTAGGGGGCAATGTTGCGAACCACCTGGGGCAGCTCGGCGATGGGCACAAACAGGCCCGACGCAAACGACATCGGCAGGTAGATGAGGTTGGTCACCGCCGGTGCGGAGTTTGGTCCGGCGGCATATCCGATTGCCATCCCCATTCCGATCAGCGGTATAGCGCCCACCAGGAGGCGGAGGGTGAGGTCGACCCAGGTCGCCAGGGGCAGATGAACCCCACCGGCAAGGATCGCAAACGCGAACAGGGCCAGCAGTGAAATCAGCGCAAAGAGCAGGGCGTTGATGACCGTGGCGGCAATCGCAATCGATGCCGGCAAGGGTGTGGCTCGCTGCAAGAGGTCCAGCTTCTGGGCCCTGGCGACCGCCACCCCGATGCCGAAATTGAAGACCATGGCACTGCTCACCGCGTAGGCGCCGAATGACCCCATCAGATAGGCTCCGATGCTGACCCGGCTGCCGGCCAGCGTCTCGTGGGTGTGGGACAGGCCGAAGAAGGCGAAGAACATGATCGGGAGCAGAATCGTGGTCAGGCTGAAGGCCGGAATCCGGGCCGAGTTGACCACCTGCGCCTGGGTCTGCTTCCACAACATGCGGGGCAGGGGGGCGGAATCAAATGCGGCGTGCACCGCGCTCATGCCACGGATTCCTCGTGCTGCGAGGTGAGGCTGACGAAGGCCTCTTCCAGATCGGCCCCGGCCACCTCCAAGTCGGTTATCTCCAGGCCCAGCTGAAAGATCCTCTGTAGCACCGGCTCAGGTGCGTTGCTGAGGAAGCTGTAGTACCTCCCGTCGTGCTCGAAGCTCTTGACGTCGAGGCCATCGAGGTCCACCTCCGAAAGTGGCCGCGGGCTCGCAAACCTGACCTTCTTGCCGGCCACCCGGGATTTGATCTCGCGGGGACTGGCATCGGCGATGACGAGGCCGCGGTTCATGACCACGATCCGCTCCGCGAGTTCGTCCGCCTCAGCCAGGTAGTGGGTGGTCAGCATGATGGTCCGGCCCGCCGCTGCGAACTCATGAATGCCGCTGAGGAAGGCCCGCCGCGCCTCGACGTCCATTCCGACCGTGGGCTCGTCCAGGAAGATGATCTCGGGATCTCCGCACACGGCCAGTGCGAAATAGAGCCGCTGGCGTTGACCGCCCGAAAGCTTGCTCGACTGGACTTCGGCCTGCTCGGCGAGCCCGGCCAGATCGATGGCCCGCGCCGCCTTCATGGGATGCGGGTAGTAGGACCGGAAGAGGTCCACCAGTTCCTTCACTTTGAGCGATGGGATGACGCCCGACTCCTGCAGCATGACCCCGCATCGAGATCGCGCCCGACGATCCGACGGGGGCATGCCGAACAGCGAGACCTGGCCCGAAGTCGGCTTGCGCAATCCCAGCATGAGACTGATACAGGTCGTCTTGCCGGCCCCGTTGGGTCCCAGCATCGCCACCACCTGACCGGCTTCAATGGTGAGGTCCACGCCCCTGACGGCTTCTACCGTGCCCAACCGTTTGCGGACGTCGTCCAACTGAACCGCGATCACGCGCACCATCTTATGGGCATCGACCGCGACTTCCGATTCGTCCCCCCTTCGGTAGGTGCTGGCTGGATTGAAGATCCCCGTTTATGAGGACCTCACCTTTTATCATGAGGATCACGCTCGGACGGCTCCACGTCGGTTCCAGCGGTCGGTGCTGAAGAGGGGAGGCAGGCAATGCAGCAGCGGAAGGATGCTACGACTGACTCGGCGCGGGACCTTGACCGATTCCGGGGCCAAACGGCCACCAGCGCCGGCGATTCCGCCGGCCATGAAAACCCCTCGGCGACTGCGGAAGGGACGGATCGGACTGGCCCGCAGGACTTGCCCCCGAGTCCTCTGCCGCTGGTGGGCCCGGCCCTGCGTTCGCGCCTGAAGAGGGGATGGCGTCCGAATCCAGCGCGCTGACGGGGTGATCGATGGTGCGCCGGGTGGTGGAACACGTCGGCTACGCGACCATCTGTGGAATCTCGTTTTGCGCCTTCTTCGGGTCGGGTCCGCGGGCGGCGGGAGGGCCACCGGCGTACTGAGCGTGTGGGCAGCATGGGAGCGGCTCTACCTGCAGCGCCATCCGCTGCGCCGGGCACGCCCGGACGGGCTCTTCTCGTTCCGAATCGTGCCCCACCACGGCCCTCGCGTGTGCCTGGCGGAAGGGACGGTAATAGATCCCGGTGATGACCTCCTGGAATTGCATCTGGACAACCGCGCCCTCGGCGCCAAGCGGGAGTTGGGCGGCTTTGGCGCCTGGACGATGATGCAAGTCCTGCGCTCCGACCTGGCCGCTTTGGCGGCGCAGGTGGAGGCTGGCGAAATCGGGCCCGTGGCCGCCTTTCACGGAGTTTCATTGATGGGCCGCGCTGGCGCGGCGCTGGGATTCGAGGTCCACCCGCTTCCCCACACCCTAGCATTGGCGCTCACTCGCTACTTCATGGTCGGAATCGACGCCATCCACCACCCGGCTGGATTGAAGCGCCTGGAGGGGCGGGCGCGAGAGCGCTGGCCAGTTGCGGTCTGGATGACCGTCGCCGAAGCTGCCGCCCGGCCCGGCCGCGCGAGGCGCACCCCGCCGTGACTCGGGTGGGGCCTCTCATCGGGCCCCAACCCGTCGGCCCAGTCGGACTCGGGATCGCCACCGAGAGCCGTTCGACGCGATGACGATGCCGTTCCGAGGGCTCCTAGCCGAACTGGCCAAACACTGGGTCGCCCTCATCGGCCTGGCCGCGGTCGCGGCCCTCGTCATCAGCGTCGATCCGTCGAAGGTGGAGTACTCACTGAGGCGGGCAGACATGGGCGAGGTTGCGCTCATGCTCCCGGTGGTGGTGGCCCTCTACGCCCTGCACGGAGTGGCGTGGAGCATCGCACTGCGTGGCTTGAGGCTCCCGATCGGAGTTCGCCGGGCGATCAAGGTGACGCTCATCAGCCAAGCCTTCGATCTGGTGCCGGGCGGCGATCTGTGGCGGGTTCCGATATTGAAGGCAGAGTCGGGCTCCGCCCTGGAGGCCGGAGTCCTCACCGCGGCCGTCGTCTTCGACGATCTAGTCTACTTCCTGGTCCTCACCCTGGGCATGGTTCCGGCGGCGGTGGAGGTGCCCTGGTTCAGGGCCGCACTGGGCGCCGCGCTGCTCCCGCAAGCGGCCATCTTCGCCATCCTGCTCTGGCCCGGACTCTACGAGCGCCTGGCGCAGGTGGTCGGAAGCATCAGGCTCTTTCGGCGTTTCCAGGTCCAGATCGACCTGCTCGGGCCGGCCTTCCGACGCTTGGTGAGGGCCCGCACCGTGATCCCGATCGTGCTCGTCGACGCTCTCTGCGCGGGCCTGGCCATCGCCCTCTTCGGCCTCGCCTTGGCCGCCGTCCACGCCACCGGCGCCAGCCCCGAGCGGGTGTCATTCACCTACGCCTCGGGCCAGGTCCTGACCGGGTTGACGGTGCTGCCGGGGGCCTTGGGGCTTTACGAGGGGATGATGACCGGGATGATGGCGGTGCAGGGCGTGGCGGTAGCCGCAGCGGCCGCTGCGGCGCTCATCTATCGCCTCATCAATGATGTCCTGATGGCCATCCTGGGGCTGGGGGTGGCGTTGGTTTTCGACCGCCGGCCGATGAAATATTTCGGGCGGCGGCCCGAGGTGGCGGCTCCCTAATCTCGACCTGGCGCCCCGAGCCAAGCCGTGCTGGCCCGGTCGGCTACCCCGGGGGGTCCCGGCGGACCGGAACCCGCAACCGGCCTGCAGTGTCGGAGGGGCCCGGTCCCATCCCCACTCGAGCCGACGCCGTCGATGCGCGCACGTCAAACCGAGTTCAGTGCCAGGAGATTTGAATCTGGTATAGTCCAAATTGCGGTGCTCCCCTTGCCAAACCCGCGCCTCACCCCCCTGGCGCCAAACGCCGTCGTGACGGTGGACGTGGCACTCTTCACGGTGCGTGCGGAGGTCCCCATCCACCAGGCCTGGCAGGTGCTCCTGGTCAAGCCTGCCGACCCCGCCTTCGCCGGCAAGTGGTCATTCCCCGGCGGGCAGGTCAAGCTCGATGAGACGTTCGACGCCGCCGCCCGGCGCGCGCTCGGGACGAAGGCCGGGCTCGATGCAGCGAACTGGTACCTGGAGCAATTGGGCACCTTTGGAGCTCCGGACCGCGACACCAGAGGCCGCGTCGTCTCGATCGCGCACCTGGCGCTGGAGCGGAGCGAGGAGCTGACGCTGTCCCCCGGTGGTGGCATCATGCGAGCCGAGTGGGTACCGGTGCGCGGGCTACCCGCCGAGTCCCTGGCCTTCGATCACGCCGACATCTTGCGGGTGGCCATGAACCGCACCCAGTCCAAGCTCCGCTACAGCTGGTTGGCGTTCCAACTCCTGGCCGAGACGTTCACCCTGCCGGAGTTGCGAGCCATCTACGCCGCTATCTTGGATCCGGCACTGGAGCGCCTCAACACCGGCAACTTTCGGAAGGCCTTCGCTCCTCTTTTTGCCTCCGAGGTGCTGGTTCCCGTGGGCCGACGCGCCGCCGCCGGCCGGGTTGGGCGTCCAGGAGATCTCTATCGCTTCACCGGACCGGTGGCCGGGACCTGGGAACGTGAACTGTCGTGGCACGAGCCGGAACGCTTGGCGGCGACGGGGGGCGCACTTTGACCGGGGTGCGCACCGATCGCAACGGTCGGCTGCCAGTGCCACCCCAATTGACCCCCGCGTACCTGCGGGAAAAGGTGCGGGAGAGCCTGGCCGAGGACCTCGGCCCGGACGACCTCGACCTAACCACCCAGGCGGTCATCGAGGGGGAATTGGAGGCGGAGGCAGAACTGGTGGCCAAGGCCCCAGGCGTGCTGGCGGGCGTATTGGTGGCGGCCGAAGTCTTCCGCCAGGTGGACGCGTCGGCGGATTTCGAAGCGCTGGCTGAGGACGGTGCCCAACTCGCGTCCGGTAGCCGCATCGCGCGCACGCGCGGCTCCCTGCGCAGCCTGCTCCGGGCGGAGCGGACGGCGCTCAACTTTCTTCAGCAACTCTCCGGTGTGGCGACCCTGACCCGTAGCTATGTGGAAGCGGCGGCACCGGGGGGACGAACGATTCTGCTCGACACCCGCAAGACCATCCCCGGCCTGCGCCCCCTCCAGCGCCACGCGGTCCTCGCCGGCGGGGGCAGCAATCATCGCTACAACCTGGCCGACGCCATCCTCATCAAGGACAACCACGTGGCCGCGGCGGGCGGCGTCGGAGTGGCGGTCGAACGGGCGCGCAGGGCGGGTCGCACGGTCGAGGTCGAGGTAGATGACCTGGCCCAGTTGGATGAGGCGCTGGGGGCCCGCGCGGACGCCATCCTGCTCGACAACATGAGTCCGAGCGAAGTGGCCAGGGCAGTTGCCAAGGTCGCCGGCCGGGTCCCGCTCGAGGTCTCGGGCGGCGTCAGCCTGGCGACGGTGGCCGCCTACGCCGCGACCGGCGTGGATCGGATTTCGGTCGGAGCGCTGACCCACTCCGCCGCCGCCCTGGACATCTCGATGGAGGTAAGACGAACGTGGAAACGGTGAAGCCGGCCACGGCCGCAGATCTGGACGCCGATGCCTCTGTTTACCGTCGACGCGAATTGCCAGAGGATGTTCACCGGTTGCAGGCCGAGGTGCGGCAGCTGGCTCAGGAGCGGGAGGCAGTCATCCTGGCTCACAACTATCAGGTGCCCGAGATCCAGGACGTGGCCGACTACGTCGGCGACTCGCTTGGTCTGGCCCGCGAGGCGGCCGCCACCAGCGCCAAGTTGATCGTCTTCTGTGGGGTTCACTTCATGGCTGAGACGGCCGTCATTCTCAATCCAGAGAAGACGGTGCTGATCCCGGATCTGGAGGCGGGATGCTCGTTGGCGGCCACCATCGACGGACCCCAGTTGCGCGCCTGGAAGGCCAAGTACCCGGACGCGGTCGTGGTCAGCTATGTCAACACGAGCGCGGAGGTGAAGGCGGAGAGCGACTACTGCTGCACCTCTGGCAACGCCCAGGCCGTCATCGAGGCAATTCCCACCGATCGAGAGATCCTCTTTCTTCCCGACCTCTTCCTGGGCAGTTATTTGGAACGCGTGACCGGCCGCCGGATGCACGTTTGGCCGGGCGAGTGCCACGTGCACGCCGGCATCAGGGGCCAGGACCTGGAGCGGGCGCGCCGCGAGCACGGGGACGCGGACCTGCTCGTCCACCCCGAGTGCGGATGTGCCAGCTCGGCCATGTACTTCGCTTCCACCGGCGACGTCGATGCCCAGCGGACTCGGGTGCTCTCCACCGAGGGCATGGTCCGCCACATCCAGGCATCGCCAAAGCAGGAGTTCGTGATCGCGACCGAGATCGGCATCATCCACCGCCTGCGCAAGGAGGTGCCCGGTACTGACAAGCGCTTCTACGCGGTCAGCGAGCGCGCTGTCTGCCGATACATGAAGAAGATCACGCTGCCCAAGCTGGTGCGCTCTCTGCGCGATGACGTGTACCAAGTCACAGTGGCCGACGAAACCGCGGCTCGGGCGCGAGGAGCCCTCCAGCGCATGGTCGAAATTGGCTGACGGGAGCGCCCCCGCCTCGGTTGACGTCCTGGTCGTGGGCGATGGGCTGGCCGGGATGGCCGCCGTCCTGGAGGCGGTCGCCGCGGGGGCCACGGTTGCCCTGGTGAGTGCTGGAGAGGGCTCTTCAGAGCGTGCTCAGGGAGGCCTGGCAGCAGCGGTGGGGGAATCCGACTCGGCCGAACTCCACGCCACCGACACCCTCAGCGCCGGCGCCGGACTCTGCGACCCCGAGGCGGTGCGCGCGCTGACCGCTGAAGGAGGCTCCGCCGCCACCTGGCTGTCCCGCCAGGGGGTCGTGTTCGATGAACGCGATGGGGGCTTGGCACTCGGCTTGGAGGCGGCCCACAGCCAGGCTCGCATTCTTCACGCAGACGGAGATGCGAGCGGGGCCGCGATCGTAAGCGCGCTCCGCCATCGCCTCCAGGAATTGTCCACTGGCCGCCTCATGCGATCGCGCGGCTGGCTCAGCAGCCTGCTTTTGGACCACCACGGTGTAGCGGGAGCGGTCTTTGACGGACCCGCCGGCGCTCCCTACTCAGTTCGAGCGGCGGCCACTATCCTGGCCACGGGCGGATACGGCGGTCTCTACCCGCGCACCACGACCGCTGCCTCGTGCGATGGAACCGCCCTGGTGGCGGCGCTCGCCGCCGGCGCGGCCCTGGCCGATCTGGAATTTGTCCAATTCCATCCCACCGTCTACGCCGGCCCCGGTGATCCCTTCCTTCTCACCGAAGCCCTGCGCGGTGCCGGCGCCCATCTGATCGACGCCGACCATCGGCGTTTCCTCACCGCCTATGACGAGCGCGGCGAACTCGCGCCCCGCTCGGTGGTGGCCCGCGCGATCGCCGAACACTTGCGCAAAACTGGGCAGCCCCACGTCCTTCTCGACGCCCGCCAGCTTGGAGGCGGCCTGCTCGAAAGCGAGTTCCCGAGTTTTGTCGCGCGCTGCCGCCGACGCGGCCTGGACCCGGTTCGCCAGGCGGTGCCGGTGGCACCGGCGGTGCACTACACCATGGGCGGCATCGTCACCGACCTCGGCGGCAAGACCGACCTGCCCGGCCTCTGGGCGGCCGGCGAGTGTGCCCGGAGCGGTGTTCACGGTGCCAACCGGCTGGCCAGCAATTCCCTCTTGGAGGCGGTCGTCTTTGGTCGCCGTGCCGGCCGGACGGCGGCCGCCGAGGCGGCGGTGGGGGGCGGCCGCGACCACCCGTTGCCGGGCATCGATTCGGCCTCCGCCGACGCTGGGCCGCACCGGGAGGGGCGAGGCATCGCGCTGTCGGCTGTGCGTCGACGGCTGGGCGCCTCGGCGGGCCTATTCAGAAGCCGTCGCACCCTCCAGGGAGGGGCTGACCAGCTCGCCACCACCCACGGCGACAGCCGCCGGGCCGAAGCGGCGCGTCAGCTCGCCTGGTTGGTCCTGGCCTGCGCGCTGGCTCGGGAGGAATCGCGAGGTGCGCACGTGCGCGCTGACTTTCCGGAGGAGAGCCCGGCCTGGGCCGGATTCCAACTGGTGGCCCGCAGGGGTTCGACCGGGACCGCCCTGGAGACCCAGAAGCGGTAGGTTCACAGGGCCGCCGGTCAGGGGCGTCGGGCGAACCACCGACCAGCGGTCAGGGCAGCTGCCACAACTCGACGATCTGCCCGTCCGGATCAAAGCAGTAGGCCGTCCAGTGGCCGGCGAAATAGCCCGCGTCGACCTCCTGTGGAGGGTAGGTGAAGCGCACTCCGGCCGACTCCAGGCGCCGGTGCGCAGCCCGAATGTCATCAACCAGAAGCGCGAAGTGGGAGGCACCCACATCCGAGCAGCGGGCATCGACCGGATAGGGCGCGCCGGCGGGGACGAGATACTGGAGCAGCTCGAGCATGGTCTGCCCTCCCCCCTCGAGTTCCACCAAGCGCAGACGCGCTCCTTCCAGCCCCACTTCTCGGGCGAGCATCTCGCCCGCCATCTCGGTGTCGAGAACCACCCTCAGACCGAGCAGGTCGCGGTAGAACGCCAGCGCGGAGTCCATGTCACCCACGCCGCGACTGGTGTGATGGATGCCTCTGATCACCGCCTCCCCTTGATCGCACCGCCCCCGGTCAGCGGGCGACCCAACCTCCGTCCACCACCATCGAGGCCCCAAACATGTATTGGGCCGCCGACGATGCCAGGAAGACGACGGCCGGGACGATGTCCTCGACCTCGCCAATCCGTCCCGCCGGAGTATCCCCGATCAGCTGCTCGGTCCAGCCCGGCTGCGCGAAGAGGTGGGCGTTCATGGGCGTGTGGATGTTGCCCGGCGCGATGGCGTTGACCCGGATCCCGAGAGGCGCCAATTCCATGGCCAGGGCCTTGCTCAGCAACTCCTCCCCACCTTTGGTTGCGCAGTAGGCGACCGAGTTGGGGAAGCCGATGTGGCCCGCGATCGAGGTGACAAAGATCACGGCGCCCTGGCCATGGAAGCTGGGCAGGAGGGCCTGGGTGAGAGCGAACGGCGCCCGCACATTGATCCGCCACTGTCGGTCGAGGCTCTCCATCGGGGTGTCGGAGAACGGCATCGGCTCGTAGACTCCGGCCGCGTGCACCAGCACGTCCAGTTTCGGGAAGGCAGCGGACGCCGCCACCACCGCCGCCACACCCGCCTCCTCGGTGATGTCGGCTTCGACCACGAGCGCGGCTCGGGCGCCCGCCGAGGCAGCGGAGGCGGACCGGCTGAGACGTTCCCGATTACGACCCACCAAGAGCACCTGCGCCCCGGCGCCGGCCAGACCGGCCGCGATGCCCGCCCCCATCCCCGAACTGGCCCCCGTCACGACCGCGGTCCGGCCGCTCAGGTCGACCTGCATCATGGCCGGAAGGGCTGCGCCACCCAGCCCTCATAGAGGTTGGTCAGCGCCTCGTATTCGATCTTGACGTGGGCGAATTTCCAGACCCCGTCGACGCGGCGATACGAGTCCTCGTATTTGGCCATTTGCAGTACGGGCTCCTCGGTGCCGGGATTGTTCCGCTGGGTCATGGTGCAGGGTTCGAAAAGATACCAGCAGCCGCTGGCTGTCTCGCCGTCCGAGTTGATCGTGATCTCGGGGCCGGCCATGTAGTGCAGGGCCCAGGTGATCTGCCCGCTGACGCCGGCGAAGAAGGCGCGAATCTGCTCCCGGCCGCGGAATACGCCAAAGGCAGCCCCATCCCAGACGGCGTCCTCGGTGAAGAGATTCGCCAGCTGGTCGGGGCTGTAGTTGCGGTCGCAGAGCTGGGCGTAGCGCGACTTGAGGTTCCGAATCGCCTCCGTGTCCTCCAACCGGCGCAGCCGGGCCTGCAGGTCTTGAATCACGGTCACGAGCTCGGTTTGGGCGTCCACCGTTTGCCCGCTAACCGCGCGGCCCGGAATAGCCGAGCAGGGAGCCATAGACGTCAACCCGCCGGTCGGCAATGGGGTCTGCCATCGCCGTCCAGTGGTGCCGTCGGGCGGCGCCCAGATTGATATCGGCGACCAACATCTCGGGGAGGTCGAAGGAGGCGGGGCCGGCCACGAATCCGGACGGACCGGCCACGCAGCTGTTGCCGATGAAGGTGCAGCCGCGCTCGACTCCGCAGCGGTCGGCGCAGATGATGAACAGGTTGTTCATGTGGGCCAGGGCCATGTGCACCTGCGCCGAAAGTGGGTTCTGGGCTTCGATCAAGCCTGGCACCAGCACCCAGCAGGTGGGGTCGCAGATTATGTCGGCGCCCTCCAGTTTCAGGATTCGGGAAGACTCCGGAAACCAGCCGTCGTAGCAGATCATCACTCCCACCCGGCCGAAGGGGAGCTTGAAAACCGGAAATCCCAGGTCCCCCGGCTCGAAGAAATACTTCTCCTCGTCCCACAGGTGGACTTTTCGGTAGGTGCCCACGTAGCCGTCGGGACCGAGTAGGGCGGCGGCGTTGTAGAGGACCTCGCCGGACCTCTCGCAGATCCCCACGCACACGTAGAGCTCGGTGCCCCGGAGCTCATTCAGGATGGCCTGGCAGGTGGGCCCGTCCGGAATTGGCTCGGAGAGTGCGAAGGCCTCCTGTCGGGAATTCATCACGTAGCCGCTGTTGCCCAGTTCGGGAAGCACCAGCAGCTGCACTCCCTGGACGATCGAGCGGCGGACGAGCTCGATGGCGCCGGCAAGGTTGGCATCGTTGCGGCCGACCAGAGGGTGGGTCTGCCCCGCAGCAACGCGAACCCTGGATTCCAGGTCGGGGATCCGCTTTGCATCGGCGGCGGCTGACGTGATCGTATCGGGCCCTTGGGCGTTGATCGCCACCATCCATCCCTCCTACTAGCGCTGGCGACCGGAACCCGGCCACCCGGTAGCGCCCCACCTTGGATCTCACCGCTTAACCCGACCGGCCGCCGCGACCACGCGCACATTCTCGCCTGCCGGCAACTGTAACGGCGCCGCGAAAGCTGTGAGGGTTCGACTCCCCCCGGCCCACCAACCCGAATTGAACTCAGACCTACCCCTATCGCCCTCATGTTATGTGACGTGGTGACTGGGAGGTCTGCCGGTTTGACGGTAACCCTGACGGTAACCGCCACGGACACCAGCGAAGGCAATGGTGATAGCGAGGCTGGCGGAGAGCACCCGTCCTGCCTTCAGGGTGGTTGCTCTGTCGCCTTGAGTTGAGGCTGCCAGGTTGACGGAGACGGCCATCAGGAGCCACGCCGCCTTCATCTGGTCGGTGGCGGACCTCCTGAGGGGTGACTACAAGCAGTCGGAGTTCACGTTGCGCGTGTACTCCCCTCCCACTTCTTGCCCGACATGCAGAAGGATGCCTCTGCTGCGATCGAGGAGCTGCTGGACGCCGCTCCATAAGCCAATCGTCCCTTCCCGGTGTTGGAGGGGACTTGCTTCAAGAACATGCGTTCGCTACAGTTGGGCTCGGTCGCTGTTCGTATCTGGAACCACCACGGAGGGCGTGCTCGATGGCAAAGAACACCGGCGAGGATTACCGCAAGGGCGAGGTTAAGGACCGCAGCCAGGTCCTGAACCCCAAGACCGGAGAGTGGGTCAAGCGAGACGCAGATTCAGGTCGATTCATGGACAACAAGGCCGATGGCACCCCGTTCAAAGGCGTTCGGAAGGAGCAATAGGCAGGCAGTTGACGAATCCGACTCGGCCGCACCGTCCTCGGCGGTGAATACGTCGACGCCCAAGATCTCGCGCTGCCCGTCGGCGTTGACCGCGGTCGCAATCGCGGTGCAGACGTTGACCACCCGGCCACCGTCGCGGCAGCGCTGGGCCCCCATCTGTGGTTTGCTCTGCCATCGCGGGAGCCCCGGTGATATCCACTCCTCCCTCCCGCCTCCGGTCAGCCGGGCGTGATTGCCGATCACGCCTGTCCGGTCGCATGGGCTGCCGATCGTGGACGACGAGGCGGGAGAGCTTGAGTGATGCCGTGGATGCTGGGGCAACGGCGGCCGCCGTCTGACGTGGATATGTTGGGCGAGGAGTCGGGCGATCAGACCGAGGCCGAGGCAGCTGGCTCGTCAGAAGCCGGACTCTGATGGCTATCCAACTTCCTCCGCCGCCAGGAGCCGAGCAGGCGTACGACGTCGCTGCGGCGAAGTTGGCAGATCAGCTCAAGCAGATCGACTCCCTTGACCAGAAACTCGGCGTTGTCATCGGGGCGATTGTCGTTGCTATCGCAGCCTTTGCCGCCGCGCCCCTCACCGGATGGCCCAAGGTCCTGATCGCGGTCGGCCTTGCTGTGGCTCTGGCCCCTGCCCTCGCAGCGTTCCTGGTCGGCCAATACGAGGATGCGCCTCGCCCGGAGATCATGGTTGAATACGCGGACCTCAATGCGAACGCCATGAAGTGGCAAGCCCTGGGAGCGGTCCTCCGCGCGTTTGAAATCAATGAGCCCAAGGTCCGCAACAAGGGTCGGCTCCTTAATATCTCATTGTCCGTGGCCGCCGTTCTCGGTCTCTTGGTGCTGCTCGGGAAAGGGGCGGGGCTTGCCTAACCGGGTTATCATCAACCTGTGAGCGAGGACCCCAAGCGCCCCGCAGAGACGCCGCGCCCCGTACCAAAGCCGCCTCTTGACGAACGGTTGCTCTTCCAAGTGGGGAAGGGCGCCAAGCCATACGAGAGGAGTGAATTCCCCGCCACCTCCACCAAGGACGCCCCGCCGAAACGCTGACCCCGGCCTTAACGGCGCCGGGTTGCGGTGGCCCTGGGCGGCTGCTGGCGGATTGCGGTTCGGGAGGATTGAACACAGGTGTCCGCCAGCGGACCCCAAGAGACGGCGACCACCTCGGCTGTAACGGCGCTGCCCCTTGGCCGATCGAACGCGGCCCCAACGTCACCGCGAGAGTATCAGCCGGCCGACCACTGGCCCGCGGCGGAAAATCGCCGCCGGAGCGGCGACATCGGCCCTGGTCAGCTGTATTCGCCGTTGACGTCGATGAGGACGTCCGCGGATCCCACCGAGTTGTAGATGACGAAGGCACCGCCGCTGATTCGGGTGACGACCAGGTTGGCAAGAATCTCCTCGGCCAGGAAATTGATGTCCGAGGTGCCAGAGGCGCCGCTGGTGGGGTAGACGCCCAGGTAGCTGTTGGTCGATCCGTCGAGCACCGTCACGTTGGCGGAGAGCGAGCCGGTGACGCCAGCCGGCGCGGTGACCGGGACGAACTGGCCCGGCCCGATCGGTCCCGAGTGGCCCTGGCCAATGCGGCTGTCGAAGATCCTGGTGGGCGTCTGGGCGGAAAAGAGTTGGCCGGTGGTGTCCCCGGCAGTGCCGCCCGTGAACCAGCCCGCGAGGTCGACCAGCACCCCCGCGCTACCGACCGAATTGGTGATGGTGATATCCCCGTCGCTCCCGATCTTGACGATGACCCGGTTGGCCTGTGCGCGGCCGGCGGAGAAATTCAGGTTGGAGACGCCCGGGTAGGTTGTCTGGTCCGGCCAGGTGGCGAGGAAACTGGCGGCAGTCCCGCCCACCTCGGTCAGGTTTAGCACCACCGACTCGGCGTCGGCCGGGACCCCCTGGACTCCGGCCACCCGGACGGACAGGGTGTCCCCGCCCTGAAGCGGGCCCGGGTGCCCGCCCAGGTTGGTACGGGTATCCAGGACTCGAACCGGAATGGGGAGCGAGTTGTAGAGGCCCAGACCAGGGCCCGATGAGGCGCCGTAGTATCCGCTCAGATCGAGGAACACGTCGACCCAACCGACGGAGTTGTACACGGTCACATGGCCGGTGGCACTGAGCGCCACCTGGGTCAGGTTGGCGACGGTCGCGCCGGCCAGGAAGTTGATGGTGGAGGCGTTGGGCCGGGCCTGATCGGATGGATACAGGAGCACGAAATCCGAGGCTGCGCCGGTCGCGTCTGTGACTCCCACGTTGAGCACCGCCGCGGTCGCGTTACTGGGGACACCGTGGGCGCCGGCGACTTGGACGGTCATCGACTGGCCGGGGCCAATCCGGTTGTTGATGCCAAACCCGCTCCCCGTCCTGGTGTCGAAGATGCGCTGCGGGGTCATGGGGTGGAAGGGCTCGGCCTGGGTTCTAACGATCGGGAGCGGCGTCACGGATGGGGCGGCGACGAGTACCGAACTACCAAATCGGTTTTGCGCGGTGACGCTCAGCGTGTAGGAGACGCCATCGGTCAACCCGCTCACGGTGGCGAAGGTTGCCGTGGGGGGCAGGTTCACGGTCCGGCCTCCGGGCTGGACGGTGACGACGTACCCAGTGATGGGTATCGCGCACGCGGGCGCCGCTGACCAGGCGATCGATGCCGAGCCGTCTGTCGCCGTCGCGGTGGCCTGGAAGACGGGACGCGCGGGAGAGGTGTCCTGGGCGGCGTCCTGCTGCGCGTAGCCCAGGTAGGCACCCCAATTCCAAGTCGGTCCGGGGTCGGTGTGGTGGTCGATGCCACCAAAGAGCCCCGGGTGATTGGGGTCGGGCACCTGATTGTGACCGATCACGTGGTTGCGGTCGAGCGGCACGCCGTAGGTCTCGCAGACGTGAGCTGCGACCTTGGCGGACGCCCTGTAGAGGCTGTCCGGGAAGGCGCTCCCGACGTATCCCTCGTTCTCAATTCCGATCGATCGGACGTTGTACGCCCAGTTCCCGGCATGCCAGGCGATGTCCTTTTCGCGGACCGACTGATAGACGGTCCCGTTGTCGCAGACGATGTAGTGGGCGGAGGCGGCGTAGCCCGACCTTTGGAACACCTGAGCGGCGGCGGCGCAGGATCCTTGCACGACGTGGACCACGATCATGTCGATGGGGTCGCTGAGGGGGCGATTGGCGACCGAGTAGTTGGACGGGTTGGCGGGATACCAAATCGCGGGCCCATAGTCGGTGTTGGCCGGGACTGCGAACCTCGGTTGGGCCCCCATGGGCTGGGGCGGGAGAACGACCGGCTCGCCGCTCCGGAGGGTGAGGCTGAATCCCGATGCCACGTATGAGGCTATCTCCTGGGTGACTAGGGGGCCAGCCAGAGTGCTCAGGGCTGATCGCCAATTCCCGCTCGCCAGAGGTCCGCTGCCCTGGGCATGGGCCAGGTCGGCGGCCGCTGCCCGGGCGCCCGCCGCGACATCGGTCCGTACCAGCGCGGGATCGGCGCCGGTCAGGGCGGCACCGGCCTCGACCTGGGTGGGAGTGAGCGCCATCAATCCCTCGCCCCCGGCGATCGTGGGCTGGTTGGGCACCGCAAGCTGGGTCTGGGTATAAGCCCAGGCCATGAGCACGGGGTAAGGGACGTTGAACTGGGCCGCCGCATCCTGCACCGCTACCGCCACTCCGGCACCGGCAGCGACCGGGGTCGGCGCCAATCCGACCGCCACCAGAGTCAGAGCCGGAAACAGGGTGGCGATGGATGTCCACCAGCGCCTATTGGCGCCACGCGGCTGGGCTTTGGGCCAATTGGCCGATAGCCGCCTCAACCCCACTTCGCGCCTCCTTGCTCAGGCCCGGCCGGCACTCGCGACTGAACCGCAGGATACTCGATCAAAAGCCAGTTCCACGATGGTCATGTCGGGGCAGAACGAGGGCTCTCGCGCTTTTCTGCAGCGAGTGACGCATCGCCCGCAGAGCAATGCCCATACATCCGCATAAGGCATCAGACCTCTAAATCTTGCCGTTCACGCTATCGATTTATGCCACCACAAATGGGGGGGTTGGAAACACGCGCGAACTCGCGGGGGGCGGTCAGAGGGGCGATCCAGCAAGGTTCTCGCGGGGGGCGCCAGACCCGCGCGCGGGATGGCAAATGGAGCCTTCGGGGCGGTGGAGGCAAGATGCGCATCAGGGGATGGCGCGGCGGGCGGCCCGGTTCGCCTGGCATCCCGAAGTGCCGGTGGTACGCCGCAAGGGCTGCTGGAGGGAGGCGCCAGTGCTAGCCGTACATGGGGGAGCCAAGGGTTTGGCTTGGGACCACGTCCTTCTGGACGGGTACGACTCTCGAAACCAAGTTGGCGACCGATCCGGAATTCCAACGGCCGGGGCTCGGCCAATGCTCGCCAATACCGGGAGGGGTCCTCCTCCGATTGGCCCGTTCTACGCAGCGAGGTGGGTGATGACAACCGCGGGCGCCATACCGTGCTGGAAGTCAGCCACGACGCCCGATCGCCCTCAGTTCACTTGAGGGGTAGTTCGAAATGAAAGGTTGAGCCAGCGCCCACCCCGCTCTCAACCCAGATCCGGCCATGATGCAAGTTGAGGATCTCGCGAGTGATCGCTAACCCCAGGCCCGTTCCGACAACCTTTTGGGAAGGCCCGGCTTCGACCCGCTCATACCTGGAGAACACTCGCTCCAAATCGGCCGACTTGATACCGACACCTTGGTCTCTGACCGTTGCCCGCACGCTCGCATTGCCAAGCCGGCTCTGTATCTGTATTTTGCTTCCGGCGGGCGAATACTTCATCGCGTTGGAGACGAGGTTGGCCACCACCTGAGTTATTCGATCGAAGTCAGCCGTGATGGCCGGCAAGCTGTTGTCGAGTTCGAGGACGAAATCGTGACCAGGCACCGCCGCGGCGCCGCGCTGGGCCGCCGCCCGAAGGATCTGGTTGATATCGATGAGGTCCAGGTTCAAGGTTGCTCGGTTCGACTGCAATCGGTCAAGATCGAGCATGTTGGTGATCAGACGGTTGAGCCTGAGAGCGTCAGCATTGATTTCCTGCGCGTACTCCTTCACCTCGGCGGGGGTGACCTCTTCGTCGCGCAACACCTCGCTGAACCCCTGGATCCCCGTCAACGCGGTCCGAAACTCGTGGCTGACGTTGGACAGACCCTCCGCCTCGAGTTCGCTTATCCGCCTCAACTGCTCATTGGCGGTCGCCAGGAGCCGCTGCGCTTCGACGGCCCTCCGATGTGAGGATTCTGCATTCTGCCGCTCGGTTTCCGCTCGGCGCCGTTGTCCCCGATTCTGTGCCACCAGGGCCCCAACGAACACTGTCACCCCGATCACTTCGATCAACTTCTGCAGAAACCGGACGGTCCCGTTGGGCACCGTGAACTGGCCGCCAACCAGCGTCGCCACCAAGAACCCAGCCAGCATCATCGGCCCAAACGTGACGACACCGCGCCATCCATAGAGGACGGCCGTGGCCGGACCCAGCAGCATCAGCAATGCCCAGTGGACGTCCAGGGGGTCGTGGGCGAAATCAAGCATCGCTCCGGTCGCGGCCAGGACGTCTCCGGTCATGGCAACCGCGATCAGAGGCTGGACCATGCGCGGAGGCAGGCGAGAATGCAATGTCAGGCCGAGGTTGTAGGTGCACAGAATCAGAATCGCCACGAGATACGCCCCGAGGTGGTGCGGCGCGGGCTTATTCACGAGGGCGATGATCAAAGCCAGCGGCACGAATACCCACCTGACCCGCGATATGGTGATCGCGCTTGTGAGCCTTCGGGCGTCTGACTGCTGCGCCTGATCGTCGATCGTGGATGCGAACTCACCGCCAGGGGTCTGGCTGCTCACGCGCGGTTCCGCCACGTCGATCAATGAATTACCTACCAGCCCCAGGAATCACGAGACCATCGAACTCCTCTTCATCGGCCGCTTCAGACTCATCGAGGCCAAGCTATGCTACCCGGTGCCGGCTCAGAGGTGGAACCATCGTGCGAACCAGGGCCGGTATGCAAGGTGCGTAGTGCACCAGCCATCGTGCAACCGCCGATCAGAACGGAGGTTCCAGCAGCGCATGTCGCAATCAAACTCCGAGTCGCCAGTCCTCGTGACCACGACCGAGCGTCCGATCGGATATGAAGTCAAGCAGGTCTTGGGTCACGTCTATGGCGTCGTGGTGCGCAGTCGGGGCCTGGGCGGGAATATCATAGCTGGCCTGCGATCGCTGGGTGGAGGAGAGATCGTCGAATACACCCGGCTGGTTGAGGACACCCGCCGCAACGCGATCGACCGCATGGTGGAGAACGCTCGAGCTGGGGGAGGAAACGCAGTCGTCATGATGCGATTCGACTCTTCTGAGCTGGGCAAGTCCATGACCGAGGTCGTTGCCTATGGCACCGCTGTGGTCGTTGAGCGAACCATCGCGTGACCATTTGGGTGGACCTGGTCATCCTCGGTCTGGTGATCGTTTTCTCCGTCGCGGGATACTTCGCCTGGGACCGCCGCTACCGCGGCGACAAGTACGGCTCATTTAGGCCCACGGCGGAGGTCTTCAAGGATCCGACTTCGGGTAAGCTCACGCGGGTCTACGAGGATCCCAAGACTGGTCGGCGCCAGTACCGAGATGAGCCGTAGTTGGGCTACCCGCCGGCGCTCGGCTTGAGCACGCGGGCATCCCGATCCGGATAACCATGACCGACGCCGAGAACGAACAGCGGACGGTGGTACGCGAGGGGCCCGCGCTGCCAGCCATTATGGCTTCGGCGGCCCTGCCGGGACTGTTCCCGATACTTCGATGGGGGCCTGGCTGGGAACTGCGACCTTGAGTCGGCGGTGGAGCACGGGGTCGACGGAATCATTGCCGTCGATGTGCTCGCCGACGGGTTTGTCGGCTCACCCACGGACGTGCGCGACTCGATACTGCGCGCGGTCACCTTTGTCGCGGCGAATCAGACCACGAGGGCCCTCGAATTGTTGCGTGGCCGCGTCCCAGTCGCACTGCTGCGACTTCGCTCGTCGGCGACCTTGTCTATCGACGACTTCAGCCGAACGCAGGAGCTCATCGTGCTCGGCCGCACGGCCGGCGATCGATGTGGAGCAATGCTTCGATCGCAACCCACAGACCAAGAAACACGAGTGTGGGCCGCAGGAGCCGGTTGAACCGCCGCGCGTGGAAGCTATGCCGCCGCCTGCCGGCGTCGGTCTGCGCGTGATATGAGACGTAGTTGGCGAAGCCGCCCACAAAGAAGAAGAGGGGCAGCACCTCGAACACCCACGTGATGGGCCACCAACGTGGATCGACCGTATAGAGCAGCTGACCGCTGACAATTCCGCCGGACATGGCCGGGATGACCACCAGCCAGGGGCCGACCACCACGACAACAACGTCGGCCACCCGGACGAAGTCGATGAACCGGTCGCGCCCTACCTGGGCTGGCGTGGCCGCATCCGCGTGGCGATGGCGACTGTGAGGCCTATCGCCAAGCCCAACGCCAAGGCGAAGAAGAACCCGATCCAGACGGGCAATCCATCTTGAAACCACCAATGCATGGCAACATCGTTACTCCCAACTCGCGTCCCCTCCAGGGCCAATCGTCCCCGCCGTCGCGGGCTTCGTGTCCCCTCTTTCCGCGGGGCGCCCGGCGCGCGAACCATAGGCGCGCCGGGCCCTCATCGTTCGCCTACGCCACGATCTGGAGGTGGTTCTCGACCTTTCTCACACCCGGCGCGGCGGCTGCGGCCTTGCGCGCAGTCTCGGACTCACTCCAAGAACTGACCTGGCCCTGGAGCGTTACCGTACCGTCCGACGTCTCGAGCCAGATCCGGCGTGCGTCTAGCTGAGCCTGCCGGTGGAGCGCGGCGGCGATCCCCGACTTGACCTCCTTGTCATGCACCTTGGGCCTGACCGTGACTAGGTTGGTGACACCTCGGACCCCGGTCAGGTTTCGTACGAGCTTTGTCGCTGCGATCGATTGGTACTCCCAGTCGACCTTGCCGTCCAGCGTGACAAACCCGTTGCTCACCTTGGCCGTCACCGCTCGCTTGGGAATCGTGACGTTCCATTCGAGCAGCCTGGAGATCGTCTCGGCGATATCGGTGTCGTCGTGTAGGTTCTCGGTGGGAAGTTCGACCGCGAGCTCGTCCGCAACCGCCCGAACCCCATACACGCGCCTCGCCGCTTTCGTCGCCGCGATCTTCTCGGCGTAGCTTCCGACATGGCCGGTGAGGGTGATCGCTCCGTCGCTGGCCGCAACCCCGATGGCGGCCGCATCGACGCTGGGCTCCCACTCCAACTCCCGCATCACTTCCGTCTGAATGTCCTTGTCTTGACGCATCTCCAACCTCCTAAGCATCGATCGGGTGTCCTTTTACTTGGCCGGCTCCACGGTTTTGATCGGAATCTGCTTGGCGGTCGAAGCCGGGGCCGGGGCCGCAGCCTTCGGCACGACGATCTCGAGCACGCCGTCGCGATATTCAGCTTTGATGTCCGATTCCTTGGTTTGCGCGGGAACCTGAAGGTGGCGTTCGAAGGAGCCGTACGAGGACTCGTGCCAGTAGTAGCCCTTGTCCTTGACCTCTTTGTCCTCCCTGCGCTCTCCCTTGACGGTGAGTTCGCCCTCTTCGAGGGTGATCGTCACGTCCTTGGCGGGGTCGATCCCAGGAAGGTCAACCCGGATCACGAGGTCCCCGTTCCTCGCGAACACGTCCGAGGTCGGCACGAAAGCACCTTCGGTTAGCCAGTCGTGCCAGCGTCGCCGCCCCCATGGACCTCGCCGGCGCGTTAGCCCGAACACCGGTTGGTCGATCTCCATGAGCGCGTCAAATGCCGTTCTAGCCATCGTCTTACCTCCAGTCCGAGTGATGGCTTCAGGATGGGCTTGGATGCTTCGAAGTGGTAGGGGCGAAGGTCCCGGATGGGTAGGGTCTTCGTATCGGTGCGCTGCTGATTCGACCCGCCAACATGTGGGTTGACGTGGCTTCCTTGAACCGGGCAGAGATCGTTGAAACACACATCTCCACCGTGATCCTGGTCGGGGATCGAGCATACAAGCTCAAGAAGCCGGTCAAGTTCGGATTCCTGGACTTCTCGACACGGGAGGCCCGCGAGCGAGCGTGCCACCGTGAGGTGGCGCTCAACCGGCGCCTCACACCGGATGTCTATCTTGGAGTGGCCGATGTCGGCTCCGCGGACGGCACGCCTTGCGACCACCTCGTGGTCATGCGTCGCATGCCTGCCGACCGCCGACTCGCGACCCTGGTTGGACGAGGATTGCCCGTGCAGGATGGCTTGCGAGCCGTGGCTCGTGCGGCGGCAGCTTTCCACGCCGCCTGTGAAACTTCGGCTCCGATCGCTGCCGCCGCCTCGCCGGCAACCGTCCGCGCCAACTGGGACGCGAACTTCCGAGAGATGGCGCCGTTTGTGGGACCAGTTCTCGACCCGACCGAGTTTGCCCGTGTCGAAGCGCTGGCCCGCCGGTACCTCGACGGCCGCCGCGATCTTTTCCGGCAGCGCATGCGCGACGGCTTGGTGGTGGATGGCCATGGAGACCTCAAGGCGGACGACATATTTCTGCTCGACGATGGCCCCCGCATCCTCGACTGCATCGAGTTCGACGACCGCCTGAGGTACGGCGACGTCCTGGCGGACGTGACCTTCCTCGCGATGGACCTTGAGCGCCTGGGCGCACCGGATCTCGGCCGTAAGTTCTTGGACTGGTACGTCGAGTTCTCAGTTGAGAGCCATCCGCGGTCACTGGCGGAGCACTACATTGCCTACCGGGCTCAGGTGCGTTCGAAGGTCGCATGCCTTCGTTACGCGCAGGATGTCGGGCCTGCCGCCGCCGAGGCGAAGCATCTCCTGAAAATCGCCCACACCCACCTCGACCGAGGACGAGTGCGGCTGATACTCGTGGGTGGGCTGCCGGGTACTGGTAAGTCCACTCTCGCTGCGGCCATCGCCGACCGGTTGGGTTTCGCGATGTTAAGCACCGACGAGGTCCGGAAGGAGCTGCGTACCGTGGGCGGATCGCTGGACGGACCGGCCGGCTTTGGGCGGGGCGCCTACAGTCCTGGAAACGTGGCGCGCGTCTACCGAACATTGCTGCGCCGGGCTCGGGTCGCGTTGCGAATGGGCGAATCGGTCATCCTCGACGGCTCGTGGACGGATGCCACCAAGAGGCAGGCCGCACACGACCTCGCGGACGCCACGGCCAGTGACATCGTCGAACTCGAGTGCGTCGCGCCGCCGCATCTGGCGATGAAACGGATCGCCGGGCGGCTGAGAGCCGGTGCAGGCCTCTCGGAGGCGACGCCACAGGTGGCCGCCAACATGGCAGTCGAAGCTCACTCGTGGCCGTCGGCGACCCCGATCAACACCAGTTTCAGGCCCACGCAGTCGCTTCAGGCCGCCCTCGACGCGATCGTTGGGGAAGGCCCGCGCGACAACCGGCACTGATTGCGCGGGCCTTTCGGCCCTGATCCCCCCTGCCGCTGACGAGCACGATTAAGCCGCAATGAAGGTGCTCGTAACAGATCGGACGGGTAGCACGCCACGGCGGGTTCAGGCTTACGCGCGGCGCAAGCTTGAGCAGTTGGGGCGGCACTTCGACGTGCTGACTGAGGGCGAGGTTGAGTTCGCCACCGACTCGCGCCGCAGCCAGACGCCGATCCACGTCGTTGACCTCACCGTCCGCGGGGTGGCGTCAGATCTTCCCGCAGTCCGTGCACACGGCTCGGGACATGACCTGATAGCAGTGGTCGACAGCACGCTCGACCTTCTTGATCGAGACGTTCGGAAGCTGAAGGAGGAGGTCACATCGCATCCATGAGCAAAACGCCCGCGACCCCGCCCGTCGTCGGCCATCCACCAACCCGGCCGGTGGCGGGGCTCGGCGATCCGTTCGCCAACCTCGAGTCGGCCAGCTACCCCGAGCTTGCTCTCACCGCTTACCTTCCGGGCTCGACTGGATCGGGCTATGAGGCCGGCTTCCACGCGAGAGTTTTCGCCGAGCTTGCGCATACCCAGGAGACGAGTCTGAGCGCAGCTGAGTTGGCAGCACTCCGCCGCGATCTCCCCGACGTCCTCGCATACCTGGAGATGGAGCGACCGCCACGGGAGGTTTCGCTAGTTCTTTTCAGCTGCGCTCCCGCGGGTCTGCTCGAATGCTGGCGGTTCCACGGTGAGACGGATCTGGGCTTATGGGTGCGCGAGCGGCTCCATCTCGACCCACTTCGTTATCAGCTCGAGGTTCACTCGCCGGCCCTCGTGCTGCTGGTCGATAAGGAGAAGGCGCGAGCCTATAGCGTGGTTCTCGACCACGTCGAAGAGGTGCTCGAGACGACCGGCCGGGAGATACACGTGCAGCGAGAGGGCGGAGCTTCTGCCTTGAACTGGCAGCACAAGGAAGAAGAGCACGCGAGTCAGAACCTCGATGCACTGATCCGGTGGCTCGAGGTTGCCGACGACTCGTTCATCAACCGGGTCTTCGTCGCCGGTCCCGACGAACCGCGTTCCGAGCTTCTCCGGCGGCTGCCACAGCGTTACGCCAGCAAGGTGAAGGGCGAGCTCCACCTGCCGATGTACGAGACGCCGGGAGAAACCGCGGAGCGGATCCGAGGATTGCTGACGGCGGCTGAGCACGGAGGTTTTAAGAGATGAAGAATCCAAAGCAGCGAACCGAAGGACGCGAGTACGAGCAAAAGCCGGCCAAGAATCGCGCCTCGCGGTCCTGGCAACCCATCGGTGCGTTCACCGGCCACGAGAGCGGGGTTGGTTCCACCGCGAAGGCGACCAAGCGCAACAAGCGCAGCCTTTGACGCAGGGTGGGCCTGTGATCAGACCGTCGGAGCTGCCGCCATGAAGAGGATTGTCTGGGTTGCCCTGGTGGTTCTCCTGTCGGCATGCGGTCCAACTTCCCCGCCCCAGACGGGCGCGCTTACTTCGCCATCCGGGACTGCAGCCAGCTCTTCTCCGTCGCCGAGTCCTTCGTCGAGCTCAGGCGTTCATCAAAGCCCGTCTCCAACCGCACTGGCTTGCTGGCCATTGCATGGCGGAGCGAGCTTTGCCAACACCGTGCGACCGGCGATCACTGACGTGCGGGTTGGGACCCACGGCCCCTACGACCGGCTGGTTGTCGAATTCACCAACGTCGGCCTGCCCAGCTACCAGTTGATGCCCAACCCGGTTAGTCCCGGCGGAGGTACCACCTTCATCGAGGATGCAAGCAGCAGGCCGGTGACTGTGGACGGCAATTACGGCGTTCTGCTGAAGATCTCGGACCTTGACTGGACCAATGACTCCTACCCGTCGGGCCGGGAGCTCAAGCCCGGGTACCCAGTCCTCAAAGAGGTGCGGGTCACCGGCGACTATGAGGCGGTCGTCTCGATCGGAATCGGCCTCAGGGGTGACGTCTGCCCGTCCATCACAGAAATGAATTCGCCTTTGCGACTCGTCATCGACTTCCCGACCGCTTGAATGAGAGGCACGAGCAACGAGCATGGAAGGTGCGCTGATCGCGCGGGTGCGGCCAGTGCCGGATGGCCGCCCAAGCGTAATCCTCGGCTCACCGCCCTGAATCCCGTCAAAGAAGCGTCGATCGGCCTTGGGCGGGCCTCGGGAAAGGGGCCCACAATGCCAACGGAGACAATTCAATAGACCATGCCTTTGCTCGAGGACTTTCTGCTTCGATTCCGGCGTGTGTGGGCGCCGCCCGGGCCAGTCAGTGGCCAGGTCGCCGTTCCCGAGGACCTCGAGGCTCGCGTTGACGACGAACTGCGCGAACTGACTTCAGCGCTGGGCGCGATCGAGATTGAGTGTCAGGCAGTAGTTCGAGAAGCCGAAACGGCTGCGGCCAAGATCATCGCCGAAGCCCGCACTGAAGCCGAGCACACGATCCAAGCGGCGCGCTCCCGGCTGCCCGACCTGCGCGCAACCCGAGCCGCAGTCCGCATCCAGGACCGCGAGAGCCGCATGAGTGAGGTGGTCACCGAGGCTGATCGCCAGGCGGCAGAACTGCGTGATCGCGCCCGCTCGCGCATGCCTGGCATCGTCGAAGAGGCTCTCGCCGATGTCTTCGCAGACACCGCTGCTCGGCCGGAGGAGGGGCATGCCCGCGTCATGGGTGGCGGCTAGCGTTCGCGCCAGGCTGCTCGGCAACCGCCGCCTCGGGAGCGCCCGCGCCGCAGCGCTTGCGAAAAGTGATGGCCTGAGTCCTGCCCTACAACTTCTGAAGGACTCTGCTTACGGTGCCGACCTCGATGCCGGCTCGTCGCTTCAGGCCGCCCAGCGACACATTGCGGCGACCGCTCTCTGGCACCTGCGCCTCCTGGCCGGCTGGCTGCCACCCGGCGGCTCTGCCGTATTGCAACCGCTGATCGTCTGGTTCGAGATCGCGAACATTGAAGAGCGGCTGGCTTACCTGTCTGGAGAAGGTCATCCACCTCCCTACCAGCTCGGTCGCATGACCTCCGTATGGCCGGCGATTTCCGAAGCAACGACTGCGGACGCGGTGCGAGATGCGCTGGCGCAATCGCGCTGGGGCGACCCGGGAACCTCTGAGCCGGGAGGGATGGTGCTGGTGCTGCGGCTCAGGTGGGCGGCGTGGGTCGCGGGCTCGGTTCCGGGCGCGCAAATCTGGGCGGCGACCGCCGCCGCGCTCCTTGCCGCACGCGTGAGCTTCGCGTCGTCGGATTTGGACCTTCCGCCGGATTCCCTCCGTTTCTATGGGCTCCCCTCCGGCTGGCAGCACGCCGCCTCCCCGCACGAACTCAGAGCGATGATGCCGCGTCAGCTGAGCTGGGTGCTGGACGGAGTCGACCAGCCTTCGGACCTTTGGTTGGCGGAGGCGCATTGGTGGTCGCGGGTGAGGAAGGACGCGGCCGAGATGGAGGCGCGATCACGCTTCGAGCCGTCCGCGGTCGTGGGTGTCGCCGGGCTGCTCGGTTATGACGCCTGGCTGACGAGGGCTGCGCTGGCCGCGGCCGCGCGAGGGCCTCAGGCCAAGGAGGCGTTCGATGCCGTCGCGTAGTTCGGTCGAGACCGTGCCGATGAGCCGAATCGCCGTGGTGGGACCCGCGGACCAAACGCGCGGCCTGCTGGTCGAATTGGCCGATGCCGGTGCGGTCGAGCTCGAAACGTCGTCGCAAGGCGATTCGAGCGAGATGTTGGAGGCTTTGCGCCGGCTGCGCGCCGCAGGGGTTCTGGAGTCAGAGACCTTGCTGGCCGCAGAGGTCCGCAAGGTGGCCGAGCTGGAGGCCCAGCATCGCGCGGATCTGCTTGCGGGTGAAGTTGAACTCGACCGCCGGGCGCGCGCGGCGGCCAAGCGCGGTTCGTTCGTCGTGCTTGTTGGATGGTGCCCTCGGGCTGAAGTCGAAGAGCTTCGCGTTCGCTTGGAGCCTTATGGCGGCGGGGTGGTAGAACTCCCGAGGCGTCCCTTTGCCGAGCCACCAACGCTGCTGCGGACGCCGAAAGCGGCCGAGCCGTTCCGTCCACTGGTCGAGATCTATGGGACCGTTCGGTATCCCGACATCGACCCGACGCCGTTCACCGCTGTGTCCTTCGTCCTGATGTTCGGGATGATGTTCGCCGACGCGGGACACGGGCTCTTGCTCGCCGGGGCCGGGCTCTACTTGAGGTTCAGCCACAATCGAAGGTGGGCGGCTCTCAAACCAAACTGGGCGCTGCCTTTCGCCGGCGGTCTGGTGGCCACCGCATTCGGTCTCGCCTATGGCGAGTTCTTCGGACCAACCGGCCTGGTTCCGGTCCTCTGGCTGCGCCCCCTGCAGAATCCACTCGAGCTGCTGGTGGCTGGAGTCCTTGTCGGAGCGGTCCTGCTCGCCATCAGCTACGCGATCGGCACTGTGAACCGCTGGCGCGAGGGCGGGGCGAGAGATGCGCTCTACTCGAATTCGGGGATCGCTGGCGCCCTCCTATTCGCCGGCGTCGGCGGGGTGGTCCTTGGTTGGTGGGCGCACAATCCGATCATCCTGATCGGGGCCATGCTGCCGATCGCCGTGGGGCTGACCCTGCTGTTCATCGGTTACCTGGTCGAGGCCGGTGGCGGCGTGACGGGCTGGATGGAGGCGATCGTCGAGCTGTTCAACTCGGTGATCCGGCTGGGGGCCAACTCCATTTCGTTTGCAAGGCTTGCCGCGTTCGGGATGGTCCACGCGGCGATTGGCTCGCTCGTCTGGACGGCCACGGCAGGACTGATCGCGACCGGCCTCTGGATCGCTGCGATACCGGTATTCGTCATCGGCAACGCGCTGGGTTTTGCGCTCGAGCTCGTGGTGGCAGGAATCCAGGCCCTCCGGCTCGAGTACTACGAACTCTTCTCTCGCATCTATTCGGGCGAAGGGCGCCCTTTCAAACCCTGGCATCTGAAGGTGATCAAGGAGGCCTCATGAACCCAGTCATCTACAGCGCACCGTTCATCGTCGTTGCCAGTGTGGCGATCACGTGGAGCCTCCGCCGTCGCCGCAACATCGCCCTCGCCGTGGCTGTCGGCACCAATGTCCTCCTGGGAATCGCGGCCGTGTTGCTGATTGGTCTGGCCGCAGGGTCGAGCCACCAAGTGCTCGGAGTGCGGCTGACTGCGGCCACGTCAAGCAGCGACTGGGCGCCCGCCATCGGAGCCGCGATCGCCGTTGCCGGGTCATCGATCGGAGCCGCGATCGCCGTCGCTTACACCGGCGCGGCAGCCCTCGCGGCGATCAGCGAGAAGCCTGAGATATTCGGGCGCGCGATGGTCATCGTCGGCCTTGCGGAGGGGATTGCGATCTACGGCCTCGTGATCGCGGTCGCATTGCTGAATCGCTGATGGCCCGCATCGCGGCGCTTGGTGACGGCCGCCGTATCCAGTCGCTTGCGATCGCAGGCGTTGTTCAGTACGTCGCGGCCACGGATGAGGCGGCCGCGGCGGCGTGGGAGACACTCCCAGCCGACGTTGCGGTTCTCGTTCTGACGCCCCAGGCGGCGGCGGCCCTGAGCCATCGATTGACGGAACGTCCTGACCTCCTGGTCACGGTTCTGCCATGACCGGCTTAGAGGTGGTTCAGAAGCACCAGCTGGCGGCCACCCATGCACAGGCGGACGCAATCCTTGGAGACGCGCGGACGCAGGCGCAGCAGATCATGGCCAAAGCCAAGGCCGACGCGCATGACCTCATCGACCACGCGGAGAAGGAAGGCGACATGGCCGCCGAACTTGACACCAGTCGGGAGTGGACGACCGCGAGACGTCGCGCTCGCGGCATCATCCTTGCGGCCCAGAGCGCCGTTTATGACGAACTGCGTGCCGCCGTTTCGGCCGCGATTCGGTCGGATCCGCGCTATCCCTCTCTTCTTCACGAGCTGGCGGACTCGGCGCACCGCCACCTGGGTCCAGGGGCCGAGGTTTCCGTCGATACCGGCGGTACCCGCGTCGTCACGGCCTCGAGCAAGCACAGGCACGTCGACTGGTCACTGGACAGCATCGCCAAGGAGAGTCTCGACAGGCTTGGCACCGGAATCGAGGAGCTGTGGCGATGACCGTCCAGACCGGCAAAGTGCTGCGTGTCAACGGTCCAGTGGTGGAGATCGGCGGCCTTGAGAACGTCGCCACCGCCGAGCTGGTGGAGGTCGGCGACGACCGTCTTCCTGGAGAGGCGGTGGCGATTCGTGACGGCGTCATCACCGCGCAGGTCTATGCGTACACCGGTGGGCTGGCCCGCGGGGCAACGGCAAGTGCCCTTGGCATGCCGCTCTCCGTCGCGCTCGGCCCGGGTCTGCTGGGCGGCGTGTTCGACGGGACCATGCAAAGGCTGGATGGCGCTCCGGATTTCCTCGGCACCGCCCGTTTATCGCAGGGCGGGACGCGGAGATGGCACTTAATTCCGCGGGCCACGGTCGGCGATGAGCTGACTCCGGGCGCGCTGCTGGGAACCATCCAGGAGACGTTGGTGATCGAGCACCGGCTGCTCGTGCCACCAGGGGTGGCCGGCAGGCTGAGCTGGCTCGCGACGGAGGGAGAGCATTCTGCGGAAGAGCGCCTGGCGACGGTGGGAACGGCAGATGTCGGACTCCTAAACGACTGGCCTGTTCGGCAGGCTCGGCCGGTCGCGGAAAGACTGCATGCCGCCGCGCCGCTGGTGACCGGCCAGCGAGTGCTCGATCTGCTCTATCCGATCGCCAAGGGAAGCTCGGCGTGTGTTCCAGGTGGATTCGGCACGGGCAAGACGCTGCTGTTGCAGCAGATCGCCAAGTGGAGCGACGCGGACGTGATTGTCTACGTGGGCTGCGGCGAGCGCGGCAACGAGATGGCCGATGTGCTGGAGGAGCTGCCGCGCTTGGTGGACCCCCGCACGGGCCGTCCGCTGATGGACCGAACCATCGTCATCGCCAACACGTCGAACATGCCGGTGATGGCGCGGGAGGCCAGCATCTACTCGGGCGTGACCGTCGCCGAATACTTCCGCGACATGGGTTATCACGCGATCGTCATCTCGGACTCGACGTCACGCTGGGCCGAGGCCCTGCGAGAGTTCGCGTCACGCACCGGACAGCTTCCTGCCGAGGAGGGGTATCCGGCCTCCCTATCGTCCGCGCTCGCTGCGTTCTACGAACGCGCCGGGGCGGTGGAGACGTTAGGTGGAGCGAAGGCTTCGGTGACTGTGATCGGCGCTGTCTCGCCACCGGGCGGCGATACCACGGAGCCGGTGACAGCCCACACCACGCGATTCGTGCGCAGCCTCTGGTCGCTGGATCGCGACCTCGCCTACGCGCGGCACTATCCGGCGGTGGGATGGACCGGCTCTTTCAGCCGGGACGCCGAGCGACTCGGCGCCTGGCAAGCCGCGCATGGTGACCCGCTCTGGTCCGCGCGCCGGGAGCGGGTGATCGCGCTACTGGGCGAATCCGACCGCCTCCGCTCGATGGCCGAGCTGGTCGGAACCACTGCCCTGCCCGATCGGGAACGGATCGTCCTTCTGACCGCGGACCTCGTCCAGCAGGCCGTGCTGCAGCAGAGCGCGCTCAATCCGAATGATGCTCATTGCGAACCGGCCAAGCAGGCGGCGCTGATGGACGCGGTCCTCCAGGTCTACAACCTCTGCCTCGAACTGATCCAGGCCAAGGTGCCTGCATCGCTGATCGAGGGGGTCGACATGAGCCAGCTGGTGAGAGCCAAGGAGGCCGGTGGGCCAGACGACATCCAAGCCGCGAATTCGGCTCGCGACAGCGTGCTCGCTCAGCTCGAGGCAATCAGGTGATCCAGTCGAGACGTATACCGCTCGAATATTCGGGTGTGTCCTCGGTCGAAGGGCCGCTGCTCGTCGTGCGCGGCGTAGAGGGAGTGGGCTGGGACGAGCAGGCGGTGGTCCGTCTTGATTCGGGCGAGCTCAGGCACGGCCAGGTGATCGAGGTCGACCGTGATCTCGCTGTCATCGAATTGTTCGAGGGCGGAGACGGGATCAGACCCGACGGTGCACGGGTTGCATTCACCGGCCAACCCATTCGGATCCCGATCGGCAAGGGCTGGATGGGACGCGTCTGCAACGGCCGAGGTGAGGCGATCGATGGCGGCCCGCCTGTGATGGGCGCCGAATGGCGCAACGTCGCGGGGCGGCCGATCAATCCAGCGAGGCGCGAACCGCCGCGCGATCCGATAGTCACCGGGGTCTCGGCGGTGGATGGTCTCGCGACGCTGGTGAGGGGTCAGAAGCTTCCCATCTTCTCGGTCGGGGGACTGCCGCACCTTGAGTTGGCCGCGCAGATTGCCGCCCAGGCAACGGCACCCGGTTCAACCTTCCACATCATCTTCGCCGCGATGGGCATCACCAACGCCGACGCCGAGCTCGTCCGCGACGTGCTGGAAGAAAGGGCGGAACGGGGCGAGCTGGCACTTTTCATCAACCTTGCCGACGACCCGGTGATCGAACGCATCCTGGTACCGAGGCTCGCTCTCACCGTGGCCGAACATCTCGCTTTCGACCTTGATCACCACGTGCTGGTGGTGATGTGCGACATGACGACCTACTGCGAAGCGGTGCGCGAAGCGGCGGCCGCCAAAGGTGAGATACCAGGACGTCGCGGCTATCCGGGCCACCTGTACAGCGATCTGGCCTCGGTCTACGAACGCTGTGGCCGGCTCAAAGGACATGCGGGATCGATAACGCAGATCCCAGTCCTCACCATGCCGGCGGGTGACATCACGCATCCGGTCCCGGACCTCACGGGCTATATCACCGAGGGTCAGCTTGTGCTGTCGGAGGCCATGCAGTCGGCGGGGATTTACCCGCCGTTCGAGGCACTCAGCTCCCTGTCGCGCCTGATGCGTAATGGAGCTGGTGAAGGAAGGACGCGGTCCGATCACCTTCCCTTGGCGGCGCAGACGATAGCGTCCTTGGCGCGGGCTCGCGAGGCTCGTGAGCTCGAGGAGATGGTCGGGTCGGAGGCGTTGTCGGAGACCGACCACGGCTACCTTCGTTTCTCGACCGCGCTCGAGCGTTCAATGCTCAATCAGCGGCCCAACGAAAGGCGCGAACTCTCTGACACGCTCGATCAGATGTGGAAGGCACTGGAGAAGCTGCCCAAGCGCGAGCTGGCCATGTTGTCCCCTGAGCTGATCGCGGAGCACATGGACGGGGACGGGAGTGACCCGTGAGGCTGCGACATCCTCCGGGGAGAGCGGGCAGACTTTGGCTCGAACATCGGGTCGAGGTCGCCAGGAGAGGAGCCGACCTTCTCGACAAGAAGCGGCGAGCTCTTGTGCTTGAACAAAGCCGGCTGCGGGTGTTGGCACGCGAGACCGAAGAATATTGGAACGCCACCGCGCGAGAGGCTGAGAGCTGGCTCAACCGGGCCGCGGTTATGGCGGGCGAGGAGAAGGTGGCGATCCTCGCCACGCAACATTCGGCGGCTGAAGTTACGGTCCGCTGGCGTAGTTCGATGGGCGTCGCTTTTGCCTCCGAAGCCATCCTTGATCTTGGACCAAGTCCGGGCGGAGTCTCGGGTGGCTCTGCCGCGTCAGACCTCGCGGTGACGGCATCCCGTCGCGCAGTCGAGGCCGCGGTCAAGAACGCTGTCGCCCGCTCGGCCCTTCAGCGCATCAGCCGTGAAGTCGCCGTCACGATGCGCCGCCAGCGCGCCCTCGAACGGCGATGGCTGCCAACTCTTTCTGCGGCACTGGTGAGGTTGAACCATGAGTTGGACGAACGCGAGCGGGAGGAGGCGACGCGAGTTCTGTGGACTGTTCGAAAGAAGGGTCGGCAAAGGTGACGATGGAGACCGGGAGGCTTCTCGCTTGCGTCGATGGCTCGCGTGCTTCCATGGAGGCAGCGCGTGTGGCGATCGACCTGGCCAAACGTTGGAACAGCGTGCTTCGCGCCCTGTACGTCGTCGAGACGAACGAGCGAGATAGCGAGATAGATGGGACGCCCGATGCAGGGTTGACTGCTCGGCTGCACGATAGCGGCCGGGCCATCCTCGCACACGTTGCTGAGATGGGTGCGGCGGCGGGGGTCGCGGTGGTTCAGGGCCTCCTCGAGGGCGTTCCCTTTGACGCCATCATCGATGATGCGCGGGCGTGGAAGGCCGACCTGATCATCATGGGCAGGACAGGTCGCACAGGTCCCGGGCGCGCCCTGCTGGGCAGCGAGGCTGAAAGGGTGCTCGAATTCACCGACCGCCCGGTGTTGATCGTACCGACGCTGCAGGCGCAGACATCAGGGTCACGGCGCTGACGGCCTGCAAGTTGAGGGACCAAAAGCCCTGGAAGCGGGTCGTTCGAAACCGCAAGGTGTATGGATCTGAGTCAATTCCTTAGGAGATAGATGACATGGCAATTCAGGTCCACAAGGTTGTTCCGGACGTCAGTGCGCGCTCGATAAAGGATCTCATTTCCCTCAAAGACCGCCGTGCGGTCGTCACGGGAGGAGCCAAAGGCATCGGGCTAGCCATCTCAAAGCGACTCGCCGAAGCGGGCGCTGCGGTCACGATCGGTGACTTCGACACCCAGGGTGCAGAAGCCTCGGCGAAGCTCCTCTCCAGGGATATGGAGACCAAGATCTGGTGGCACAAGGTCGACGTTACGGATGGTCCCTCAGTCACGGCCCTGGTTGGCTCCGCGGTCGAGGACATGGGCGGCATTGACATCTGGGTCAACAACGCCGGCATCTACCCGACCAAGTTCATCGTGGACATGACGGACGATGACTGGGACCGGGTCCTCGACGTCAACCTGCGCGGTATGTTCATCGGCTCGCGAGAGGCCGGCAAGCAGATGATCGCCGCGGGCAAAGGCGGCGTGATCATCAATCTGGCTTCCACGGCCGGCTTCAGCGCCATGGGTCCGGGCACCGCCCACTACGTTGCATCCAAGCATGGGATACGCGGTCTGACCAAGGCGCTGGCCGTTGAGTTCGGGCCGTACGGGATAAGGGTGCTCGCGCTCGCCCCGACCGTCATCGACACGCCGGGCATAGCGGTCCTGCGTGATCAGGCGAAGCAGGCGGCTGGCGGAGCGCCGGTCGGCGACCTGCTGGAGCAGATCGCGTTCCGGGAACCACTCGGTCGCGCGGGGGTGCCCGACGATGTCGCTCGGGTGGCACTCTTCTGCGCCAGTGACCTTTCGATGCTCATGACCGGCAGCACGCTGCTCGTCGACGCAGGGGACGTGGCGATCTAGCCATTCCCAGGGATCGTTGGGCGTCAGGTGGGCCCCGAACTCTGAGGCCCGCCTGACCCCTGGCCCGAATGCATCAGCGTGGAGCCTGTCGGGACACGGGTACTCCCTCAATGCTCTCGCGAACAGGGTCTATCGCCTCTGGTGGGCGGACGCCACGACGGCCATTCTGTGCGTGTGAGAGAGGACTGATAGCCCTACGTCAGCTGTCTCGTAAGAGGGACTCTACTTCTGGAGATGTCTTCACACGTTGGTCACGATGGGTCGCCGGCGCGGCAGGGCTGAACCGGCTCTACACGCAGGTGGTGGTCTGAATATGGCCAACCGGAAGGTGCCACGGATGTCCACGTTCGCGTGGCTCCTACTCCATTTGGGATACGCAGGCCGAGGGCGGGCCATCGGCGTGTTGTCGATATGGAAGTTGGTGGAATGAATAGATGCCTGGGCCACTGGGATCCGGAACCTCAGGCGTGACGGACTGCTGCGCTATAGCTTCACCGTCTACCGAGGACCCCCGATGAGACTGGCCGACGGTGCCCAAGTGAATCCCGGCGACCGGCTGATCGACCTGCATATGGACAATTACGAACTGGTCGGGGGTCCGCCCGGATCAGCCGCCTTCTCGCTCATGCAGCCGTTCCGTCGCGAACTTGCGACGCTTTGGTTCGCGGGGCCGTCCGATCCTTCGCGGATTCCGACCGCGGTGCACGCAATCACACTCCTGGCCCCCGCGGGCCGCCGACTGGGATTCGAAATGAGGCCGCTCCCGATCTCACCTGGCAGTGGTCGTTGACGCGGTTCTTCATGGTCGGCTTGATCGCGATCTACCACCCGCTGGGTTGGCGCGCCGCCACCGGCTGCCGCAATCGTTGGTCCCCTCGGGATCGAAAGAGCCAGCCCGAACCCAGACGTCGGTGGCTTGTGGACGGATCGCCCGAACCCACCGCACCAATACTCGCAATCCTTCGGTTTGCGGTGCCGCCGGATCAGGGTCCGGGTTCCGGAACCGCGCTGATGTCATGCAAGGCCGCCTCTGCCGCTTCAGCTTTATCGGCATCGGCGCGGGTGGCATGGACTGTTCCGTCTGCGTGCTCCGGCGGGGCGTAGACCGTGAAGAGCCTGAGTGGCTTTTGACCGGTGTTGATGATGTTGTGGCGTGTGGAGGCGGGGACCCAGATCATCGCGCCCGCCTCGAAGGCGGTTGACTGGCCGTCGAGCGATGCCTGCCCTTGGCCGTCGACGACATAGAGAATCTGGTCCACCTCGTGGACCTCGTCTCCGATGTCTTCGCCTGGAAGTACCGACATGACCACGAGCTGGCTATGGGCACCGGTTACAAGAACGCGACGGAAGTCGGTGTTCTGGATGGTGGCATCTTTCAACTGAACGACATTCGACGTGGTCATGCTCGGACCTCCTGGGCCTTATTCGGGTCACGTGACCAAGCGTGGATAGAGGCGTCTGGATCACGCATTGAACGCTGTGCGCCACGGCGTCGGAGCCATTTTTGGGAGCACCGTCCGATCGTTGCACCGCGAAGGCGGGAACGCTACCGACTTTCGGCCCGCATACCACAGGACGGTCGACCCTCGGCGCTTGGCCGCCCGCGACGGAGACTTAGCTGGCGATGGCGGCATCCCCGCGAAAACCGATTCTGGTGGCGGTCGACGGGTCGCCCGCCGCCGCCAACGGCCTGAGCAAGGCCGTCGATTTGGCGCGGGCGCTCGGCACCGAGGTGGTGGCCGTCTACGTGATACCAACGCCCGAGTTCGGATACGCGATGACTACTCCGGTTGAGATGGATCCCGAGTGGAGAGCCGAGATCAAAAGGGAGTTCAGCGAGGACTGGACGCGCCCGCTCCGTGAGTCTGGGCTGAGATTCCAGGCTCTGGTGGAGGACGGCCGGCCCGCCACGGTGCTGGCGGAGGTTGCCGAAAGGATCGACGCCGAGATGATCGTCGTTGGGAGGCGCGGCCGCGGCGGTATCGCCGAACTGCTGCTCGGCAGCGTCAGCCACGAGCTGGCCCTGCACTGCCGCCACCCGCTTTTACTGATATCCCCGCCGAGAGGCGCTTGAAAGGAGTCGCAACCATGGATGCCTTCACCGCCGGCATAGTTGTCCTCGTCGTACTGGTGGTGATTGGCGCAATCGCCGCAGGGCTCTTCAACCGGCTCGTCACGCTCCGCCAGCGGGTCAAGGAGGCGTGGGCCGACATCGACGTGCAGCTCAAGCGCAGGCACGACCTAATCCCGAACCTGGTCGAGACCGTCAAGGGCTATGCGACTCACGAACGCTCCGTCTTCGACGCGGTAACGCAGGCTCGCGCCGGTGCGGTCGCAGCCGGCTCCAAGTCGCCGGCTGAGCGGGTTGTTCCTGAGAACGCACTCTCTGGCGCGCTTCGCTCGCTGTTCGCGGTCGCTGAGGCGTACCCGCAACTGAGAGCGGTAGAGCAGTTCAAGCAGCTATCCGAGAATCTCACCGACACCGAGAACAAGATCCAGTTCGCCAGGCGCTTTTACAACGGCCAGGTTCGCGACCTCGACACCGCTCTGCAGTCGTTCCCGTACCTGCTCCTCGCCGGACCGCTGGGCTTCAAGGCAGCTGAGTACTTCGAACTGGGTGAGCCGGCCGAGCGTGAGGCACCGAAGGTCTCGTTTGCGTGAGCAGCGTCGAGATCGGCGGAGCACCACCACGGGGTTCGGCGGGCCTCAGTGTCTACGACGCGATGTCCGCCAACCGCTGGCGGACGACGCTCCTCTTGACACTGTTCATGGCCCTGGTGGCAGGGCTCGCCTACGTGTTCGGCGAGATCTACTCGGCCGGGGCCGGCCTGGTGGCGGTCCCGATTGCCCTCGCGATCGGCTCCGTGATGGCCTTCGCGACGTACTTCGGGGGCGACCGCGTGGTGCTGAGCGTGTCTCATGCGCGCGAACTGCCGGAGGCCGAGGCTCCCGAGCTGCACCACATCGTGGAGGAGTTGGCCATCGGGTCTGGCATACCAAAGCCACGCGTCTACGTCGTGGAGGATCCTTCTCCCAATGCGTTCGCAACCGGTCGCGATCCACAGCATTCGTCGATAGCCGTGACGTCGGGCCTCTTGCAGCGTCTGGACCGTACGGAGCTCGAGGGCGTGATCGCGCATGAGCTATCGCATGTTCGCAATCGCGATACGCGTGTGTTGTTGATCGCGGCGGTGCTCCTGGGTTCTGCGTCTCTCATCTCCGACCTGTTGATCCGAGGTCAGCTCTTCGGGCTCGGCCAGCGCTCGCGCAATCGCTCCGGGTCCGGTGTCATCCTCATCTTGATCGGCCTCGTGCTGGCCATCATGGCGCCGATCCTGGCGCAGCTGATCAGGCTCGGGGTTTCGCGACAGCGAGAGTATCTCGCAGATGCGTCGGGGGCGTTGCTGACGCGGTATCCGGAGGGTTTGGCCAACGCGCTCCGCAAGATCACCACCGATCCCCGTCCGTCCGTCAGCGCCAACCGCGCGACCGCTCCCCTTTGCATAGTCGATCCGTTCCATGCGGTTCCCCGCCGCCTCGCGAGCCTCTTCGACACTCATCCTCCGACTGCCGACCGCATCCGACGTCTCGAAGCCATGTGAGGCCATGCCCTCACCACCGAGAGCTCTGATCGGAGGTCTACCTGCCCTTCAGAAAGCGGCGGCCGCTGAAACCGACGACGTGATGCGCGAGATGGACGCCAGCCCGAGCGGGCTAACCACCGAGGAAGCGGTGAGCCGGCTGCATCGGTTGGGGCCAAACACCATCGTCGAGCACCGCGTGCGCCGGGTGGCGGTATTGGCCCGTCAACTGCGCAGTCCGTTGCTGTTGTTGCTCGCCGCCACGGCCGCCCTCTCATACGTGTTCGCGGACAAGTCGAGCGCTGTGATCATCTTTGGCATCCTGGCCGCCAGCATCGGCCTCAGCTACATGAACGAATACAGATCCGAGGTGGCAGTCGCCGAGCTCCGGGCCCGGATCAGACATCGTGCGGTCGTACTGCGCGACGGGAGGCTCCAGGCGATCGACGTAATACGTGTAGTCCCCGGCGACATCGTCGCGCTGGATGTGGGTGACATCGTGCCGGCGGACGTGCGCCTGCTGGAGGTCAACGCCCTGGAATGCGACGAGGCGGTGCTCACGGGCGAGGCGATGACCGCAGCCAAGACCAGCTCTGCGGTTCCTCCGGAGGCATCAGCCCTGAAGCTTCCCTCGTGCGCGTTCATGGGAACCGTGGTGCGCGGGGGGACGGCGCGAGGGCTGGTGGTGCAAACGGGTCTCAGGACTGTGTTGGGTCATGTCGCCCAAGGTCTCAACCGGAGGCCGCCCGAGACCGCCTTCCAACGAGGCCTGCGGCAGTTCTCGATCATGCTGATCTGGGTCACAGCCGTTCTCGTGGTTTCGATCTTCGTTCTCAACGCGGTACTTGGCCGTCCGATCCTTCAGTCCGCGCTGTTCTCGCTGGCCATCGCGGTGGGGTTGACGCCTCAGCTGCTGCCCGCGACGGTGACGACAAGCTTGGCCTTCGGTGCTCGCCGGTTGGCCCAGGCATCGGTTCTCGTCAAACGCCTCATCGCCATCGAGGACCTCGGCAACATAGAAGTTCTCTTCACAGACAAGACGGGAACGCTAACCGAGGGCAGCATCAGTTTTCGCTCGGCGTTGGATGCCAGGGGAGAGCTCGAACCTTCCATATGGCAGCTGGGGCTCGTCTGCAACTCGGCCAAGCTCGATGGAACCACGGTCGTCGGAGGCAACCCACTCGACCGTGCGCTGTGGGAAGCAGACGGACGACCCTCGGTAGAAGGATTCAGCCGGCTGCACGAGGCCCCGTTCGATTACGACCGCAAGCTCATGTCGGTGCTCGTCGACGATGCTTCGGGCAGGCGCCTGATCGTGACAAAAGGTGCCCCGGAGATGCTCATGAGCCGCTGTGCGAACGTCCCGCAGTCCGCAAATGACGAGCTCACGCGCCTTTTCGACGAGGGATCACGCGTCGTGGCCGTCGGCTGCCGCGAGGCATCCGGCGTGCTTGAGATCGGCCCCGCGACGGAGGTCGACCTTGCCTTTCGCGGGTTCCTGGTGTTCACCGATCCGGTCAAGCTCGATGCGGCGGAAGCGCTTGATCGGCTGCGCGGGCTTGGCGTGACGGTGAAGATCGTGACCGGCGACAACGCGCGAGTGGCCTCGAAGGTGTGCCGCGACTTGGGCCTCGAGATTCAGGGGACGCTCAATGGCTCCGACATCGACGGCCTCGATGACGATTCGCTCGCCGCGGCGATAGCGACGACTACGATCTTCGCGAGGGTGACCCCCGAGCAGAAGTCGCGGATCATCCTGCGCCAGCGGGCCTTGCATAAGGATGTCGCGTTTCTGGGCGACGGCGTCAACGATGCGGTGGCGATGCACGACGCCGACGTCGGCATCTCCGTCGAGTCCGCGACCGACGTCGCCAAGGACGCCGCCGACATCGTGTTGTTGCAGAAGGACTTGGGCGTCCTGGCCACTGGCGTGATAGAGGGACGCCGAATCTTCTCCAACACGATCAAGTACGTGCTGATGGCGACCTCTTCGAACTTCGGCAACATGTTCAGCGCCGCGGGCGCTTCGCTGATCTTGCCGTTCCTACCTATGACGTCGACACAGATCCTTCTCAACAACCTGCTCTACGACGTGAGCGAGCTGACCATCCCGTCCGATCGCGTCGACGACGAGATGCTGCGCCGCCCGGCGGCCTGGGACAACCGATTCGTGCGGCGGTTCATGATCGCGTTCGGTCCGATCAGCTCAATCTTCGACTTCCTCACCTTCGGGGTGATGATCTGGATCTTCAAAGCTGGGGCCCATTTGTTCCAAACCGGCTGGTTTGTCGAGTCGCTGGCGACGCAGACGCTGATCATCTTTGTCATCCGGACGCGTCGCGTTCCCTTCTTCCGAAGCCGACCTGGCCGGGCGCTGGCCATCACCAGCATCACCTGCGTGGTGATTGGAGCCGGGCTGCCGTTCGTCCCGCCGGTGGCTCACCTATTCGGGTTCACTCCGCTGCCTCCGACGTTCTTCCTGATCCTCCTGGCGATGGTTATCACCTACCTGGTACTGGTCGAAATCGGCAAGGCCGTCTTCTTCCGCTGGGGCCTGACCAGGCTGGCAGAGGTTCCAGACGAGGATGCGCGGCACCGCCAGTTGCACCGCCGGTGGGTGCGCTGGAGCCGGCCGCGACATCACGAGCCCGCCAGTCACGTCGCTCCGGGCTAGGCGCGCTATTTCGGTGCGAATCGGCCTCCCTCGGGTCGGGCCGAACGGCCCTGGTGCTTCTGTGGAATACCGCGCATCCTGGTCCCATGAAGGTGAGAGGCGCCTTTCACGAGGCCGTGGGCTGTCTCGGTTCGCGCCCACGCATTGCCGGTCTGATCGAACCATCGAGGACCTGATGCATGTCCAGCGCTACCGCATCGATGCAGACGAGCGCCGTTTCAATTCCGGTTGGGGCTATCTCGGTTGCGGGTGACCTCGTGGTGCCAGCGAGATCAACGGGGATTGTGGTCTTCGCCCACGGCAGCGGCAGCAGCCGCCTCAGTCCCCGCAACCGCTTCGTGGCCGGTGAGCTGCAGAAGGCGGGGCTGGCAACGCTCCTGATGGACCTGCTTACCACCGAGGAGGAGCTGATCGACGAGATGAGAGGCGGCGCCCTCCGATTCGACATCGGCCTCCTGGCTGAGCGGCTCCAAGCCGTGTCGGAGTGGCTTGCGGCAGCCCCGCTGATACCCAAACCGAGCATCTGCTACTTCGGAGCCAGCACCGGCGCGGCGGCAGCTCTGCTGGCGGCGGCCAAATGGCACGGCGATGTCCGGGCGGTGGTTTCGCGCGGGGGCAGGCCCGACCTGGCCACCACCGACCTCCCGAAGGTGAAGGCGCCAACGCTTCTCATCGTCGGCGGTGCCGACCACGTGGTCATCGACCTCAACCGGGAGGCGATGGAGCTGCTCCGGTGCGAGAAGCGCCTCGAGATCGTGCCGGGCGCCAGTCACCTTTTCGAAGAGCCCGGCACCCTGGAGCGTGTGGCCGCGCTGGCGGCTGGCTGGTTCACCGGCCACCTGCGCGCGCCCACGCCAGGCTGAGGTCGATGGTGGACAGCCCCCTCATGTTCGCGGGATCGGCGAGTCCTCGCCTCGGCAAGGCGGTGTGTGGACTGCTGGGCATCGAGCCGGGGTGCGCCGAGGTCCATCGCTTTTCCGAGGGCGGGATCCTCGTCCGGCTGAACGAGGACGTGCGGGGTCGCGATGTGTTCCTCGTCCAGTCGACCGTGTTTCCAGCCAACGAGCAGTTGGTCGAACTCCTCTTCTGGCTCGATGCCGCGCGGCGCGCCAGCGCGGCATCGGTCACCGCAGTGATCCCCTACTTCAACTACGCCAAGGGCGACAAGCTCGACGGACCGCGGACTTCGGTTCGCGCGCGGGTCTGCGCCGACATCATCCAGGTGGCCGGCGCCGATGCGTTGATCATGCTCGACCTCCATTCGCCTCAGATACAGGGGTTTTTCACCAGGCCGCTGGACGAGCTCACCGCGATGGATGTGCTTTGCGCGGACGCGCGTGCAATGCGGATCTCCGATCTGGTGGTTGTCTCACCTGACAGCGGGTTTGTCAAAAAGGCGCGCGACTTCGCGGTCCAGCTCGGCGCCCCGCTCGCGATCACGGACAAGCGCCGCATCGGCGATGACGAGCGCGCCGAGGCGCTCGACGTTATCGGCGATGTCGAGAATCGCAACGCCCTCATCGTCGATGACTTCGTCATCTCCGGCCGGACTCTGGTGGAAACCGCTACCAAGCTCCTCGAAAGAGGTGCGGCGTCGGTGCGAGCCGCCGTCAGCCACGGGGTGTTCTCGAAGGCTGCACGGGAGGTGCTCCAGTCAAGCCCGATCAAGGATCTGGTCGTAACCGACAGCGTCGAGGGACACCCGTGGACGGTGCCGTCCAATGTGCGGACGGTCTCGGTCGCACCCCTCTTCGCCGAGGCCATTCGTCGAAGCCACTCCCGAGAGAGCCTCGGCGCGTTGAAGGCGGCCGGCTGATGAGTGCCGTCCCACGGCCTAACACGGGGCTCCGTCCCTTCCTCGACCGCCACGACGCCGGAAGACGGCTGGCGGCGGTGCTCGGGAAGTACCGTGGGCGCGTCGACCTGCTGGTGCTCGGCATCCCCCGAGGCGGCGTACCGGTCGCGTTCGAGGTGGCCCAACGGTTGGGAGCGCCGCTGGACGTGATCGTGGTACGGAAGCTGGGGGTCCCGTTCCAGCCGGAGCTGGCGATGGGAGCCATCGCATCAAGAGGCGTGCGCGTCCTTAATGAGACGGTGGTCAGGGAGATCGGAATCCCGTCGCGGCTCATCGACCAAGTCGCTGCCCGCGAGATGAAGGAGCTCGAGCGTCGCGAGGTCGTCTACCGAGGCGAACGTTCCCCGCTGGACACTGCCGGAAGATCGATTCTTCTGGTCGACGATGGCCTGGCGACCGGATCGAGCATGCGCGCCGCGATCCTCGCCCTGAGACAGTTGGAAGCGAAAGAGGTCATCGTCGTCGTGCCGGTCGGGCCGAGGGAGACGTGTGCAGAGATGGCTGCCCTGGCGGACGGTTTCGTGTGTCTGCTGCAGCCCGCCGTCTTCTCCGGTGTTGGAGAGTGGTACGACGACTTCGGTCCCACCTCGGATGACGAGGTGCGCGAATTGCTCGAACGATCGAGACCGCGGGCCGGCGAATGACTGACGCGCTGCTGATCGTTGATCCACAGCTGGATTTCTGCCCGGGTGGCGCCCTCCCCGTCGCCGCTGGGGATCGGATCTTCGCTCCTCTCAACCGGATTCAGCCACGCTTCGAGACAGTTGTCGCGAGCCGCGACTGGCATCCAGCAGATCATGTTTCCTTCCGCGGCCGGGGAGGTCAATGGCCGGACCACTGTGTCCGCGATTCACCTGGGGCTCAGTTCCATTCCGATCTCGATACGAGCAGGATCCAGCATGTCGTCAATAAGGGCACGGATCCGGATGCCGAGGCCTACTCGGCGTTCGACGGTACCGGCCTCGCGGAGTGGCTTCGCGGCGCCGACGTGACCCGGCTGTTCGTGGCTGGCCTGGCCACCGACTACTGCGTGTTGCGTTCGGTGATCGATGCGATACGGGCCGGTTTCGAAGTGTTCGTCATCAGCGACTGCATCGCTGCTGTGGACTTGCACGCAGGAGATGGCGAGAGGGCCATCGCCGAGATGAAGGCAGCGGGGGCGAAGCTGGTGACGGAGTCAGAGGTCTCCGCGCTGAAGGCTTGAGCGCGCCTTCCTCTGGTCCAGCGGTGTAACGCACGTCTGGGTGCACTCCCTCGTCCCCGAACAGAGGTCCGGCCGCTACTGGAGGTGGCTGCTGGGCCGAGAACCGGACGGCCCACCAGTAGACTGTCGTCGTCCGGCTTTCGAGGCGGGCGCGAGACCTTCCCTTCGATCGCAGCTACTGGGTAAAGCCAGGCTTACTTCTTGCCGGTGCCTATCCGACGGTTCTTCCGTTAGTCGGTCGGGCACAATCTACTCGTGGGCTCTAAGCGGAGCGACATACTCGGCGTTCTCGCGGTGGTCGGCGTCACCGCGGCGGTGCCAGCGGCCGGCGCTGCCGCCGGCGACTTCCGATCGAAGTGGTACGCGGAGCTTCGGAAACCGGCTTGGCAGCCAGCGGGAGCAACGATCGGGGCGGTCTGGTCGGTGCTCTACGTGAGCATCGCGACGGCCGGTTCCTTGCTCTGGCTGCGGCGTCGGCGGGCCGGCACCGAGCTTGCGCCACTGTTTGTCTCTCAATGCCTGCTGAATGCCGCCTGGACGCCGCTCTTCACGCGCGCCAAACGACCTGGCCTGGCGGCCGTCGACTGCGCGGCACTCACCGTGGTGAACCTCGGGCTGGCCGCCTCAGCCTGGCGCGTGCGACGATCAGCGAGCCTCCTGCTCGTACCGTACGTGCTCTGGACGGCCTTCGCGACCTTCCTTAGCTGGACGATCTACCGCCTGAACCGTTAACCCGGCGGGCCGTTCGGCGAGAGGAGAGAGTGGACCAGAGGTTAGGGCATAAGAACTACGCCGCCCAGCTCGCTGCGGCGCCGTAGAGGCTGCCGACGCCGATGATGATCAGGACGTGGCCGCGCTCCTCGCCGTCCGCCGATTCATGGAGCAGCATGGCCGGATTCCAACGCAGGATTCATGGATGGCGGCCCGGATGACGCCATCGGAGCGCATGATTCGGCGGCGCTTCGGCAGCTTCAAGGCCGCCGTCGACGTCGCCTTGGCCGTCGAAGCGTGCCCCGCACTCAAGTGCTCCCGAAGGATCTCGGCGCCACGCAGCCCAGCGGTGGACGTCCAGCCGCGACGCGCGCTGCATCGCGGTGGGAGAGGAGGCCCCGCAGGTACTCCGTCATATGTGCCTTGGCGGTCGCTCGCCAGTCTCCTAATGATGCCCGATGGCCGGAATCTTCCACTCGGCGCCCAGGCCGAAGCTAGCCCGATGCGAAGGCTGACCAGTGATCCTGGGTGTCGGCGCACAGTCAATCAGTGCCTTCTGGCTGAACCCCTCTCAGGTCTTGATGAGGCATCCTGAGGATCCGGACGGTCGGTCAGCTCCATCACCAGGGGATGGCAGAGGTAGCTCACCTCCAGGATCGAGGCCGGCTCCGGGCAGCGTTCGAAGACGGCGCGTGCGGCGTCGATTCCTGGATGACGGACCACCCCGCATGGATACGGCTTATAGGTGTTGCGGAGCAGCTCCCAGCTGTGCCCCAGACCCTCGACCATCAGCTCGGGATGATTGATTCGGGCCAGGGCCGAGCAGAACCCTCCCTCCGACTCGAGCACCCCATGGGGCCCCTCCATGCCGGCCTGGGCCAGCCGGGCAGCAAGGATGCCATTGGCCGCGGCCTTGCCGGGATGGAAGGCCTTGGTCGGCGTCCCGAAGGCTTCTCGATGGCCCAGCAGCTGGATGGAGGCGATCCGGATCGCGTCCGCCATCCCGCTTCGATCAAGCCCCAGCAGGAGCCCAGCCCCAACCGCCCCAGCCATGGCACCGACGGTCGCGCTCGGCTGCCAGCCCTCCTGGTGGTGGGCGGGAGCCAGCGCCAGGCCGGCGCGAATCAGCATCTCACAGGCCAGGGCGAAGGCAGAGATGAAGCGGTCGCCGCTGACCCCCAACTCGATACCGATCCCCAGGGTCGCCGCCAGAGCGATGGAGGAGGCGTGGATGTTGCCCGATTCGAGGTGGGTGTCGTCGAAGTCGTCCAGATGCGCCGCCAGGCCGGTGGCGAGGGCGGCAAAGTGGAGATCAGCCCCCTCCCGGCGCCCGGGCACCAGAGCGCCTCACGGACCTCCGACCAGACGCGCAACCTCCAGCACCTGGTCGACGGCGGGATCGCGGCTGGCTCGCACAGCGGTGCCGACGATGTTGACGAGGCTGCGCTCGGCCTCCAATCTGACCGCCGCAGGCAGCGGCGCCTGTGCGATGGCGACGACGGCATCGGCGAGCTGGGAGGCCAGCACTAGGTGGCCTTCCCCGTCATCATGCCCGGGCCGATCGACCTCGGCTGCTGCGGCATCGCCCAAGTATGTCAGGGCCCCAGGCGGCGGCCCCGAGCCCGGCCCGCCCTACCAGCGTCCCGCGCCACGCAGCGCCCGGGGGCGGGCGTCGGGGTCGTAGACGAGGCGGTAGATCGGCTCCGCCCAGAGCCGCGCCAGGGCTGATACGGGTTGCGCGTGATGCGCCCGCAGCCGGCCCGGGGGCCGCGGTCCGCGACAGCCATCCTGGTACCAGCGGTCCAGTTCGGAGGCGACGCGGCGCAGCGTGCTGACCGCCTGGGCCGAGTCCAGCAGGTCGGCGTCCTCCCCGGGCGCGCGGTCCAGGTGCTCGCGCCAGAGCTGAAGGCGAAGGTCGCGAGCGTAGCGGCGGGCGCCGTCCCCAAGTCCGGCCGGGTCGAGCGGGGGGCGCGCGTCGCGCTCGGCATCCAAAACCGCGCAGGCGATCTCGGAATCGCACGTCCACGACCTGCGATCGAGATTGTCCGAGCCGACTCCTGCCCAGACGTCGTCGATCACGCAGACCTTGGCGTGCACATACACCGGAGAGCCGGCCTTGTTCTCCAGATCGAAGATGGCCACGCGCTCACGCGCCGTCTTCTCGAGGACTCGTAACGCCTCCAGCCGGCCCACCTGGCTGGGCCGCACGGCCAGACCTGACTGATCGAAGAAACGGGGCACGACCGCGATCAGGTGGAGATCGGGGCTGGCGGCGAGGGCATCGGCGAACGCCTGCATCACCTCGCGCGACCAGAGGAACTGGTCCTCGATGTAGATCAGCCGGCGGGCACGTCGGAGCGCCTTCAGGTAGGCGCGAGCGATGCTGCGCTCGCCCCGGGGAGCAAACGGATAGGCAGGTACGCGAGGCGGATAGGTGCGCAGAATCTGGACCGAGTGGCTGCCCCGCGCGGGCGGGTCGGAGGGCATGGGGGGCAGCCGGCTGGGCTCGTCCTGAAGGCGCCTCAGCGGGTCCTGGAGGACCCCCAGCAGATCGCGGCTGGTCGGATGGGGATCGTCCCAGCGCTCGCGGAAGCTGAGGTCAAGATCGCCCACCGCCGGGCCCTCGACGCAGACCTGGACGTCGTGCCAGGGCGGGGTCGCCCCGTACACCTTCGGCATCGGTTGGGGCTGAGGGTCGCCCAGGTGCTGCTCGTCGTCGCGCCGCCCGTGACAGAGATCTATCCCCCCCAGCAGGGCCAGGTCGCCCTCGGGGCCGTTGCGGCGTCTGACCACGATGAATTTCTGGTGGTGGGAGCCACCTCGATGAACGCGCTGATCGAGCAGAACCTCGCCGCCCCCAGCGTTGACCTCCTGACCCAGGTGTCGGTTCTGCTTGGCACTGAAGCCAAGGCGGTCGGAGTGCGAGCGCCAGACCAAACCCTTGATCTGAGCTCCGCGCCTGCTCGCGGCCATCAGCAAGGCTCCGATCTCGGTCCCCGAGCCTTCGCCCAGGCGCTCGTCGGGATCGCCACGCCAGTCGGTGAAGTGGAGCGAGTCCCCCTCGCCCAGGCTCTCGATCGTCTCCCGCAGCTTGGCGAAATAGCTGGCCCCGTGAACCAAGGTCCGCACCCGATTGCCGACCGTCCAGGCCGCCTGGTCCCGATGGCGCCGGTCGATATCGGAGTACGGGTTGCCTCGCTCGTCAGCGGAGAGGAACCAATTCGCCTCCGCGTCGGGGCCCGATGCCTCAGTCACCTCCAATCGCGTGTCCCCGATGATCCGCCCCCCAAGAGCCGCGGGGGATCCGGCCTTCCATACCCTTAGATTCGCATACAGGATCGATCAAGGCTCAGGGCCGGAAGGCGGGCGCTCCCAGTCATCGCTGGGCCTTCGGGCATTGACCCCCGGAGACCGAGCGCCCCGCAAAGTTGGACTATCGGATCACTCGCGTAGCAACTCGTAGAGCGCGTGATCCTGCCATCGCGCGGCGATGAGCAGATAGCCGCGGGCGACACCGAAGCGCACAAAGCCATTGCGCTCCAGCACCCGCTGCGATCGCACGTTGTCGAGCAGGGTGCCGGCCTCGATGCGGTGCAACCCCCACTCCTCGAAGGCGATCTGGACCAGGTTCCGCACCGCCGCGGTGGCCAGGCCGCGCCCGCCGTCGGTGGCGTTCACCC
>DATKQJ010000006.1:0-20672 GCA_035532785.1 Candidatus Acidiferrales bacterium
GGCTCGGCGGTTCCGTCAGCCCAGGCCCGCAGATAGATGTTGCTGCCCACGATGCGGAACCGGAGCCAGTAGTAGGAGTTGGCGGGTAGAGAGAAAGGAACCTTCCCCACAACGGTCCAGCCGCCTGATCTGTACATGACCTCGAAGCCACCCGCACCGTCGTAACGAGCCAGGTACATGTTGCCATTCGATTGGTGGCGAAGGATGATTCCAGCCGTCTCTCCGGTACTGCCCAGGGCAAATCGGACCAAGCCTTCCGAGTCAGCTGCTGACGCAGCGCCCAGGATCTCAAATTGGCTTGATCCGGAGTAGGAGATCAATCCCTCATCCATGGACACAGAGAGGGCTGAACCAGACGACCAAGTATTCCCATCCGAGGCTGTTCCCCAACCACTCTGGTTTGGGCGCACAAACGTGTCCTGAACCAAGGTGCTGGAGGCCTGGACTCGCATGGCGCCGAATGCCATGGCCAAGAGCAACACAGTCCCTGCAAGCACGGCCGAAGTTCCGAAAATTGGTGCGACCGACCGCAGGTTCGAGGTAATGTCCGCGACATCACTCCGAGTTCGCCGCCGCAGATCTTTAAGGATGGTCGCAGGCTACATGTTTGCCAACGCTAGTTGAACGTTACATGCGTCCCGAAATGCCTGCTATCGGATCTGCTCCGATGGGCACTTGTCCCCCCGCCGTCCCAAGCCTCGATGGCCTGCGCGTGGCGCGGCCGGGACAGTGGGATGCTCGAGCAGTCGTCCAGCGCCCGCTCCCTGTTTGTTCGCCTCTCCCAGCGACCTGGGGAGGAGCCCGACTCGTCGCGCCGGCCAATCTGATCTAACGATCGCCGGAGACTGCACGTCCGTCGTTGCGATCACCCCCATCCGCCGGCCCGCTGAGGGCAGATTGCTTGACAATATGATGCGGCGTAGTGCTCCCGGTGCCGGTCGTCGGAGGGTTCCTCCGCCGGGGTCGGCACGGCGCCAATCAGCCCACGACCGCCGCCATGACAGGCCGGAGAGGCCTCCGCCCCCTGGAGACGGCAATGAAATCAGGAGGTCCTTGTGTCGTCAATTTCCGCCGCGGCGGACGAGGAGTCCGCGTCTCAGCTTCGCCTTTACACCGACATGATGCGCATCCGCCTATTTGAAGAGGCCGCCAACGGGCTCTACCTGTCCGCCAAGATGCCCGGTTTGGCACATCTTTACAGCGGTGAAGAAGCGGTGGCCGTCGGCGTGTGCGCTGCCCTCCGAAGCGACGACTACATCACCAGCACCCATCGCGGACACGGTCACTGCTTGGCCAAGGGGGCTGCCGTCGACCTGATGTTTGCCGAACTCCTCGGCCGGGCTCCCGGCTACTGCAGCGGCAAGGGCGGATCCATGCACATTGCCGATCAAGCACGGAACAACCTGGGTGCGAACGCCATCGTCGGCGGATCGGCCGGCATCGCCACCGGAGCCGCCCTCTCGGCCAAAAAGCGGGGCACCGATCAGGTGGTGGCGTGTTTCTTCGGGGAGGGGGCGCTCGGTCAGGGTCTCGTTTATGAGGTGATGAACATGGCCTCGCTGTGGACATTGCCAGTGGTGTATGTGTGCGAGAACAACCTCTACAACGAGTACACCAACTATGCGGAGACCACCGCCGGATCGATCAGGCAGCGTGCTGAGGCCTTCGGAATTCCGGTCGCCGAGGTCGACGGCCAGGATGTTCTGGAGGTCTGGAAAGCCGCCGCCGAGGCCGTGCTACGGGCTCGTTCGGGTGCGGGACCGAGCTTCTTGCACTGTCGCACGTATCGCCAGTACGGGCACCACGTGGGCGACATCAACCGTTCGAGCTACCGATCCAAAGAGGAGGAGATGGCATGGGCAGAGAGGGACCCCATAGCCATCCTCGGAGAGCGACTCGTCAGCCGGGGCGCGGTGACGCCCAGTCAACTGGACGGGATCCGGGAGGAAGTCCAGACGGAGATCACGCAGGGGGTCGACTTCGCACTGGAAGCGCCCTATCCAGACGCGGCTGAGGTTTTCACGGCGGTGTACGCATGAGCTCCGCCGAGATGGGTGAGCGGATTTTGACTATGGGACAGGCCACTCGGGAGGCGCTCATCGAGGAAATGAGGCGTGATCCAACCGTGTTTCTGATTGGAGAGGACGTGGCCGAGGCGGGCACCGCCTTCAAGGTCCTTCCCGGGCTGTACGAGGAGTTTGGTCTCGAGCGGGTCATGGACACCCCGATCTCGGAGCCCGGCTTCACGGGCATCGCCCTTGGTGCAGCCATGACCGGTATGCGGCCGGTGGTGGACATCATGTTTGGCGATTTCTTGACCCTGATCATGGATCAGGTCGTGAATCAGGCGGCCAAGATCCATTACATGTCTGGGGGCAAGCTCAAGGCTCCGATCACCATACGAACCACCTTGGGTGCGACGCGGCGATCCGCCGCCCAGCACTCCCAGTCTCTTCACGCCTGGGTTGCGCATGTGCCGGGTTTGAAGGTGGTGCTGCCGTCAACTCCGATGGACACCAAAGGGCTGATGAAGACCGCCATCCGTGACGACAGCCCCGTCATCTTCTTCGAAGACAAGATGGACTTCCAGGTCAAAGGTCCGGTGCCCGAAGGTGACTACCTCATCCCCTTCGGCGTGGCGGACGTGAAGCGCTCGGGGACCGACGTCACGATCGTGGCGACCAGTTCCATGGTCCGTGTCGCACTGGCGGCGGCGGATGAGTTGGAGGGAGAGGGAATCAGCGCCGAGGTCATCGACCCGCGCACGATCGTGCCGCTCGATCGTGAGGCGCTGATCCAGTCCGCCAAAAAGACCGGTCGTGCGATTGTCATCGATGAGGGCTATCAATCCTTTGGGGTCACCGCCGAAATCGCGGCGATCATGGCCGAAGGTGCCTTCTACGACCTCGACAAGCCTGTCGCCAGGCTCGGGGCCCTTGACGTACCGGTGCCGTTCTCGCCGGGATTGGAAGATCTCACCATTCCCAGCGCGGCCAGGGTGGCTGAAATCGCGCGGCACCTGGTCAGGGACTGATGGCCATACCGATCGTGATGCCCGCCCTGGGCATGGCCCAGAGTACCGGACGACTCATCTCCTGGCTGAAGCAAGAGGGGGAGATGATCAGCAAGGGGGACCTCCTGATGGAGGTGGAGACCGACAAGGCGGTGGTTGAGGTTGAGGCTCAGGCGGCCGGGAGACTAGGCGGGATTCTCATCAAGACTGGAGACGAGGTGCCGGTGGGCGAGGTGATCGCCTACCTGCTGGCCGAGGGGGAGGTTCCCCCTGGCCCCGAGGTGAGCCAACCTGCGGTTGCGGCGGAGCCGGTCGCGGAGGTGGCCGAATCGACGCCGTCGGCGGTGCCTCCAGCGCCGGATGAGGAACCTCCTCACAACCGGCCTGCAGCGTCTCCGAAGGCGCGTCGGCTGGCGGCGCAACTCGGACTCGACCTCAACCACGTGGTGGGGAGCGGGCCCGGCGGCGCGGTATTGGAGTCGGACCTGGCGGCCGCGGCGGGGGCCGCAGCCGGGAGCTCGAGCGCAGCTGCCGACCCGGACACTTCAGGGCCCCTCTGGGCGGCCATGGCCGCCAACATGCAGAACAGTTGGCGAGAGGTGCCTCACTTCTATTTGACTCGCGAGGTAGACGCCTCCGCCCTGGTTCGCGAGCGGGGCGGGCTGGCGGCTGAAATCTCGGTCGGGGACCTCGTGACGCATCGAACCGCGATGGTTTTGGCTCGCCACCGCATGGTCAACTCCGGCTCGGACGCGGTCAATATCGGAATTGCGGTGGCGACTGATCAGGGGCTGATCGTGCCCGTAATTCACCAGGCCGACAAACTATCGCTGGGGGAGTTCGCCGCGCACCGCCGGGAGTTGGTGGAGAGGGCGCGGGCCGGCCGCATGCGGGCCGGCGACATGGACGCAGCCACCTTCACGGTCACCAATCTGGGCATGTTCGGAGTCGACTCCTTCCAGGCCATTGTCACCGCCGGCCAGGCCGGCATCTTGGCCCTGGGCCGGATCGCTGATCGGGTCGTGGCGGGAGAGGGCGGTCCGCAGGTCCGGCCGATGGTGAGCATCACGCTCTCCTTCGATCATCGGCTCGTCGATGGCGCTCGCGGCGCCCGTTTTCTGCAAGAACTGACGGTAGCGTTGGAGGCTTCCCGGGCCGCCCAGGACTGAATCCGTCAAGTGCTGGCGATCGGCAGGGGGCAATGTCTACGGCGACGTCCGTCGGTCGCTGTCGGCCGAGCCGATCGATCCAATGCCGATCAATCCAATTTGTTGACGCGCGCTCGGGCTACCCAATCCACCTGTTCACACTCTCAGTGGCGCAGCAGCGGATGATGGCTGATCATCCCTGGGCTCGGATCCAGAGCAGATCGATGCGCGCCCCCGAGGATGCGATCAGCTGACAGGCCTGGTTGCGACAGCCGGTCACCAGGATCGCCCCTCTGGTACCCAGCCCCGGTTGCCGGACCACCTGCAAACCCGAACTCGGGTGCAACTCGATCGAGCCGGTAAAGCCTATTGCCCTCTGGACATCGATGCATACGGGTTGGGTGGCGGAGTCGGAAATCGCGGACAGGGGGATCAGCTTGAATGTTCGAATGAGGAGATCGACGCGGCCCGCGTCCTCCTCGCTGAAGTACAAATTGTCGGCCTGATCGAGGGCGAGCCCCTGGGGGGCCTTAAGGTGGTCAGCGAGATCATTGGTCCGGCTGCCGAGAAGCTGAACCAGGCGACCCCCGCTGGCGGCCGGCGTGACCACAAATATCGCCCCCACAGAATCCTGCGCGATGTCGTCAACGATGGGCAGGTTCCTCGCCAGATAGGTTCTGGACCCGTCGGCGCCGATTCGGATCGCGGCGTTACCGTATTCGTCGGCTACGAGTAAGGATCCGTCGGCCGCCGCCCAAACGCCGGTCGGTCGCACAAACCCCCCGATTTGCTTGGTGATGTGCCCCGTCTCGGGATCCACCCAGTCGATCAGGCCCCGGGGGCTGTCGGGGACGACCAGTTCGCCGCCTTGCGCGCCGATGCCATCCACACCATCCTGGCCCGGGACCGGGTTCAACTTCAGGACCGATGTCAGCTGCGCCCCGCTGACTCTATCCACGACGTCCTGGATCTGCCCGGCAGCGTAGAGCTGGGTCCCAATCACGGCCATGCCCTCGACGGCTGGAATGTGGACTGAGAGCTGGGCTGGCGCCCGTCCGGCGGCAAACGCCTCAATGTGGCCGCTACCGAGTACCGCCACCAGCAGGGTTCCGCTGGCAAAGAGCAGGTCGTCGGGCTGATCAAGACCGGTTGCGATCGTCCGTAGCGTTCCCGACGCGGTTGGGCCGACCGGTGCTGATTCGCTGCGGGATACCACCTGGCAGGCGGGGAAATGCGCCGGGCTGGCGGTGGCACTTGCCCGCACCGCTGAAGCGGATGGGCGGGCGGAGCTGGAGCACGCGGTGACTGACAGTGCCAGGCCGAAAATGAGCCAGGCACCCAGCCGCGGCCGACTCCATCGGTTGACGCGCCTCACGCCGCGAATTGTCCCTGCATACCCCTTTGATGTTGGACCCCCGGCGGGGGAGATCCGAACTTAAGCGGGTGATCGGTGGTCCTGCGTTCGCGGCCACTTCCGACCCCCACCGGGCGCCGGCGGACGCGAGCTTGTACTCTCCTGCACCGGCCGCATCACCGAATCACGCCAGCGGGCGGCCGGCCGATGAGTTGCTGAAGCCCAGCCAGCGGGTCGAGGATGGGGTCGGACTGGTCTGTGTCACCGACGCGCCCGCAGAAGTAGAAATGCGCAGGCCGACCTGGGTTGCCGATCAAGGGTGGGGATATGTCCGCGCCGCGGCGAGTGGCACGTGGTGACGCGGGGCCACCTCGCGGTCGCGGCCCCGATGCCGACGGTTAGTATGCAGTCCGATGAACCCTAGCAAGGAGGCGTCGGACCGACCTGGGCCGTTGGCGGGGGTGCGGATTCTGGACCTGACTCGCGTTCTGGCCGGACCGTTCTGCACCATGGTGCTGGCTGATCTGGGAGCCGAGGTGATCAAGATTGAAGGGCCGACGGCTCCCGATTACACGCGCAGCATTCCGCCCTTTCAAGGCGACATGAGCCACTACTTTCTCAGCGTCAATCGCAATAAGAAGAGCGTGTGCCTGGACCTCAAATCGAGCGCCGGTCGGCGCGTGGCCCAGCAACTGGCGTGGCAATGCGACGCGGTGGTGGAGAACTTCCGGCCCGGTGTCCTGGAGCGGCTAGGGCTGGGGTTTGCAGAACTGAGCGAGCACAAGCCTGACATCATCGTCTGCTCGCTGAGCGGTTTTGGTCAACGGGGGTCGATGTCGAGGAAGCCCTCTGTCGACACCGTCGTGCAGGGCATGAGCGGAGCCATGAGCCTGACCGGAGAGACCGACGGTCCGCCCCTTAAGTTGGGCCTGCCCATGGGTGACCTGGCCGGTTCGATGTGGGCGGTGGTGGGACTCCTCGCGGCTCTTCGGCGCCGCGACGAGACTGGGGTCGGAGAGCACGTCGACGTCAGCCTGCTGGACAGTCTCACCAGCTACCTCAGCTACGTTGCGCAGCTCTATCTGTCCACCGGTGAGGTTCCAACTCGGGTTGGTAGCAATCATCACACCGTCCCCGCCTACGGGCGCTACGCGGCCAAGGACGGTTACCTGGTTCTTGCCGCCCAGATGGATTCGTTTTGGGTCAAGTTCTGCGGGGCGGCCGGACGCCCGGAGGTGGCGCAGGATCCACGCTATGACTCGGTCGCCCACCGGCGCAGCCACTTCGCGGAAGTGGAGGCTCTGGTGGCCGAAATAATGGCCACAAAGACGGTGGCCGAATGGGAGGCCCTGCTCGATGCCGCGGACGTTCCCCACGGGCCGCTGCGTGATGTCGCCGGCGCCCTGGAAAATCCACACGCCGTTGAGCGCGGTCTGCTTCGCGACATCGACCAGCCGGGGGTCGGTCCAGTCCGAGTCCTAGGGCCAGTGTTGAGGTTTCTAAATTCAGAATGGATACCTGAGTTGACCCCGGCGCCGGCACTCGGCGAGCACACCCGCGAAGTTCTCGAGCAACTTTTGGACCTGCCCCACGAGGAGGTCGAACGTCTCCTGGCTGATGGATCAGCCCTCGCGACGGGGCCGTAAACGGCCGCCCGGCATTCCTCCTCGCCTGAAAGGTAGGGGTCGGCGGCCGGCCGAATCCAATCGTCCGCGGACACCGCGACCCCCAACCTGCAGGGCCGGGGACCCCTGCGTACCACCGGGCCGGTCGTGATCGGCAAGCCTTACGCTCATCCTTGTGATGCAATTGCTTGGGCCGTCGGCAAATCGAGCCGTTGGCGTCCTATCACGGGTCATGGACGGATCCCATGAGCTGGACGAAAATGCCCCCCAAGATGTCCAGGTGCGGCATGCCATCACCTTTCTTCGCGCCCATTTCGGACTTTCGACTGAGGAGTTGGCGGGTCTCGACGCCGAGATTCTGATCGCCATGGCGAAACAGGCTCGCCGAAGGACCGAATCGGAGTGATCGTCTGACCGATACCGTCTCGCCGACGTTCAGCGGCGCGAAGCCGGTTCCCCGAGGTTGGCGTCCCGAACAGACGTCCCTTGACAGTCTCTGCGAGGCGAGCCGGTCGCCGAGAGAGGCCAGGCGCCGCCACTGGAGAACGTCGCAAACTCGCCGGGACTCTGACCGTCCCGATCATTCCGCCGCCATTTCGGTTCGCAAACCCGACCAACCGTCGATTGCTACGTGCACATCACACAATTGTGGAACGTCCAGCCATGTGCTATTAATCAGGTATGAATTTCGTTTGTCATGTTCCCATCGAACTCGAGACCCCGGTCGGGGCCGATTCGAAGCTGAACGTTGATCGAATCCCTGGCTTCCTCAAGATGCTTCCGGTGGAGGACGGCAATCGACGCTTTGATCTATCCTTCCGGGTTGAAGGTGGGTCTCGTGTGGATGCCCGGGATGCCGCCGAGGAGATCGTTTTCGACTGCGAAGACGCCCTGGAGCGTTATTACCCCAAGGTGCTGCTGCCCTTGGTTATCGAGCTAGCCAGCTAGCAGCCCGTCCGAGTAAGACTTTGCGATAGGGATGGGCCGGGCCTGAGCTGCAGGCGAGGGCGTGTTATTGCTGTGTATTCGTGTCGCGCGCCGGGTGCGAGGCCGGTTTTCGGGCCTCGGAGTCGGTTGGAGTAGGCAATCTCGGTGCCGCCGGTCATCTCCAGGCGGCCTGCAGCTTGCAGAGGTTGTGGCCGGTGCAGTGGAGGAGCCATTCCGCCCGGCAGTTCTCCTCGCCTCGCAGCAGCAAGCGGACCAGGCCCTTGTTCTTGATCTGACCGAGGACCGGCTCGACCACCTGCTGTCTTAGCCGACAGGCCGCCCGCCCGGCCTTGGTCAACAACTTGCGTTCCATGCGTTGGCGGACGGTCCGATGAGGTGGGCCAGATCCCCCGGCTCCACCCATTCCCGGATCGACGGTGGTAGCAGTAGGAGTTGGTCTTGGTCGTAGGGCAGGTAGGTCTTCTGCATTGCCACATTGCCCCAGCCCTCGCGCGCGTGCGCGAGTCCCCCGGACTAGTCTTACTCGCGGACTAGTCTTACTCGGACGGGCTGCTAGCCGAGCTTCTCTCCGCCCCGCTGGCAGCAGCGGCTCAGAGAGCCGTGCTGCGGGCACCGGCGAAGGGGCGATCTGCCTCCAGGCGATCACGCAGAGCCTGCATGGCCAGGATGGAGCTGAACCAATCGAGGGCCGACTCCAAGCTGGTTCCAGGGTCCACGCCGTCGGATCGGAGGCCATCGTGGCACGTGCCGGTGGCGACTTCCGCGACCGGCTGGCGCAGATCGTTCTGTCCCAGGAACCACGCGAAAGCCGCCTCCGCAACGTATACCCACTCGCGGTCACCCGTGACTTGGTGGGCAACGGCCGCCGCCTCAAGCAGACCCAGGGCATCGCCCGGACGCTGGTCAAACGAGGCTGGAGGCGTGCCCCGCTTCCACCAGCCCTGGCTGCCAATGAGCGAGAGATGGTTTTCCCGGGACATCTGGGCTGACACCAGCCAGCGCAGGGCCGCTATCCCGTAGCGCAACCAATCCGAACGATCGTCGGCGTGCGCTGCCAGCAGGACCGCGTGTGGCAAGGTGGCGCTGCCGGCCGATACGACCGGGGCCGGCCAGGGCCACTCCGGGCCTCCGAATTCCATGCTGTCGGCCAAAACGACCGCCAGTCGGCGGCCGACCCCGGTCAGGTGGGAGCTGGCAGCACCACCCGACATCGGCGCCTGGACCACGTCGGCGCACGCGATCGCGCTCGCGGCGACGGTCCGATGATCGCGAAACGCCGCGGTGGCCGCGAGGGCGTGCAGGAATATCCTGCTCGCCCGCCGCCTCGAGATCTCCTCGTCGGCATGGACCATGATCTGACTCAGACCACGAAGGACTCGAGCATGACCCTCATAGCTCGCGGGCTGAGCCAACCAGTCCCCGCCAACTCGTCGACCGACCCGAAATCGACCGGATCGCGGATCGAAGGCAGACTCCAAGAAACCGAGGGCATGACCGATGGCACCGGCGGTCGACGGCTCAGGTGCATCGTGGCGCGCGGCCAGACCGGCGGCTCGGCCCACATCCTCAGTTAGATGCAGGGCCAACCCCGCTCCCGAGGCGTTTTGGGGCACCGTGGCGGTGAGGTCGGCAAGGATCTCCGCCAAGCGGGTGCCGACCGAGGCGGCACCGAACAGTTGGGGCCCCCGCAACTGCCTCTCAGCGACATCGGCGCGCTCGGGCCACGTGCGGCCGTCCCTGGTATCACGCTGGTGCTGAATTGCCATTCCCCAAGAACCCCCAACCATTGCGCCGCCAAGTTGATAGCCACTGTATCAGATAACAGATCATGTCTACTATCTTTCTGTTTGGGTGATGGCTGGAGCGGAAGGCTGCGTCGCGATTGGAGCGATTGCGGCCGCCACGCCGGGGGAGGTGGCGGTGGTTTCGCCGCCGGGCGCACGGATCGCCGGCTGACCAGCGCGGCTTGGTCGGCGTAGGATCCCAGACCCACCTCCCCTTTTACCCACCTCGGCCTTGCGCACGTGTCGCCGGCGGCGAGAGGGGAGCCGCGTCCTTCGACGGCTTCGCCCGGCATGCGTCGCATGGCGCGGGCGGTGGCTCGACCAACCGGGCCCTGCGTGATCCGGTCGGTCCCCTTCGGTGACGCGGCAGGTCGCTCCAGATGGTCCAACGAGATTCGGCGATGAGGGCTCAAAGCCTGCGCGGTCCAAACCGTCGTTGTATTACTCGTTGGGGGTGGTCGACGGTCGGCCCCGCTTCTCATACCCGCCTGTGATTTTGGTTACCGTCGAGCGGCTTGGCGCATTAAAGTAGCTGGCAGGTTAGTGGTTGGCCCTGAGGGCCGGCCCAGCGAGCCGCGTCCTGGGGGTTGCCGGAGTGCGGATCAGCAGGAGCCGAGAGGTTCCAGGAGTTGAGGGAGTGGTTATGGGTGGCCAGGAAGAGCGTTTGAGCCTTCTCCTCATCGAGGATGACGAGGCCGTTGCGAACATGTACCGGCTCACGCTGGAACAGGACGGTTACAGTGTTCGTGTTGCTCTGGATGGCACGACCGGACTCGAGGCCGCGACCAAAATGCCTCCAGATCTGATTTTCTTGGACCTGCGACTTCCGGACCTCGACGGACTGACGGTGCTGGAGCGGTTGCGTGAGAACGGCTCGACTCGCTACACGCCGGTGGTGATCATGAGCTCTTACGGAGAAGACGAACTCAGATCGCGGGGGCTTGAACTGGGCGCCCTGGAGTATGTAATCAAGAGCCAGACGACGCCGACGCTGATTGCTGGTCGAGTTCGGGCCTGGGCGTCGTCAGAGGATTTTGAGGCCGAACAAATCCGCGGCGAGGTGTCATGAGTCGAAACCAAGCTCGGGCTCTGGGCAACGGGTCAGGTGCCCTTGCCGAGGGCCCAATCGCTCCATAGGCGGGCTCAAAGAGGGATAATCACCAGCGAATTGAGGGCGAGCAAGTCGGGATTCCCAACCACCGAGCCCCAGTCTGAGGTGGTGCTGACAGACCTTGGTTTGGATCGTCCCGTTTATACGTTAAGCGTGGCCGCCGAGATACTCGAATCACATCCGCGAACGCTCATGATGTATGAGCATCTGGGTATGATCGCGCCGCAGCGCACGAGCACCAATCGTCGGCGCTATTCCCCGCGCGACATCATCACCCTGCGTGCGATTCAAACGCTGACCCAGCAGCATGGGGTCAATCTGGCCGGAGCCCGATACATACTTGCAATGATGAAGCAGCTGGCTGCCGCCAACCTTCCTCCCCCCGCTGGCCTGGAGTCCCTGGACGTCAGCCTGATTCGCCTCTGACGCTTCCCCACGCCCCGCGCAGGGCTCGGGGGAGTGATATCCCGCTCCATGGATTCGGGCGCGGGTCGTGACTGGCCCGATGGTCGGGCCGGTTTGTGATCTTACGCCCTGGGTTAGGCCACCTCCGGGGTCGGGTCCAAAGCAGACGTTTGGTGGGGCCGGCTGCCGGGCGGCGTCGCCTGTTGCCGCGGAAGATGCAGGGTGAACGTGCTTCCTTCACCGGAGGTGCAATCCAAGGTCAGCTCGCCGCCATGCTTCCGAGCCATCTCCCTGGATAGCCAGAGGCCCAGCCCGATGCCTGCCACCTTTCCCGACTCATCTGCACCGAGGCGCTCGAACCGGCAAAAGAGACGGTCGCGTACGTGGTCCGAAATCCCCGGACCCTGATCGCGAACTGACACCCGGAACTCGTCCGAATCAGCCTCGATCCAACATTGGGGGAGCGAATCCTTGGGCGAATATTTGAGGGCGTTGTCGATGAGGTTTGAGATGACAAACCGGATACGGTAGGGGTCGACCGTCACGATCACTGCTCCGGCCTCCAGCCGGGAGGTCGGCTGTCCATGCCCGGGGTGCTGTTTGAACGCGTAATCGATGGCCCCTCTGACCAGGTCGGCAAGCACGGCGTCCGAAAGGTTCAGGTCCAGCCGGCCGTCCTCCAGCCGTGCCGATTCCAGCATCTTTTCCAACACTTCCTCCATTGAGACCAGCTTGTGGTCCAGGAGTGGAAGCAATTTGTTGAGCGCCTCGCCGTCGAGTCGACCTTGGTGAAGCATCGAAAAGTAGCCCCTCAGGACGGCGACAGGGCCTCGCAGCTCGTGCGCCGCCATTCGCATGAATTGGCTCTTGGCCGATTCCAGCTCCTCTACCTTCTGGGTTCGATCCGCCAACAGGAGCTCGGCCCGCTTGCGTTGATAGAGGAGGCCAGCCGCGCGCCCCGCCATCTTCAAGACCAGGGCGTCCTCTTCTGAAAAGCCGGACGCATGGAATGAATCGAGCGCCACCAATGCACCCAGGCGTTCGTCACCAGCCCGCCAGGCGGTCATCAAGATACTGCTGGGATCCAGAACCGCCAGTTCGGGCAGCGGTGCATCGGGCGATCCGACCGCGGCGCCCGATGGCATTGAGGTGCGAATCACGTGGTCTTCAAAGACCACCTGGTAGGCCAGGTCGTGTTCGGCCGCATGGGCTGGGAATGGGGTGACGCGGGCAAATTGATCTGGGCCGATGCCATGGGTGCCAGGGTGGAGCGCTACCACGCCGCTTTCTGAGTGGAAGAGGCCAAACGCCACCCGTCCAGCCCCCAGGAGACGAGCGATTGAGGCGCTGATACCGGCGATGAACTTATCGAGGTCACCTCCTCGCGCGGCTTCGCGTGAGATCTCGAGCATGATCCGCAGGCCCAGGTCAGCCGCCTCGCGAAACTGGCTCAGGGGCCTGACCGGCCCTGAAAGTTCGGATCCGGTCACCAGGATCTGCTGCCCATCCTGGCCGTCGCTCAGGAGTGGATGGGCGATCCAGTTCCAAGATTGCCTTCCGTCGCTCGACGGAGGCACGTGGAGGCGTTCACACGCCCCCCCCGTCTGAGCGGTTTGGCGTGCTATGTCCAGGACGGCCCTGAGCACCTCTTGGTCTCCACTACTGGCCTTGGCCTGCGGCATCCCGGCCTGGCCGGTGACCCGGATCCCCATCAGATCCTCGGCGATCAGGTTGGCGTACAGGATTCGCAATCCGTCGTCGGCCACGTCCAAGACAGCGACCGCCTGGGGCAGTCTCTCCAGAACGTGCGCCAGCACCTCCAGAGTCTGGTGCGGCGAACCAGACGCCTCAATCAGGCCCTGCAGCCGCTGCCCGACTTGGCGCTCGTCGCCCACTTCCAAATTTAGGTCAGGGATGCCCCAGACCCACAGATATTGATACCGCTCATGCCCTCAAACGTTACTACCTGCCAGGCGGGTTGGCGCCCGCCGCGGAGGCCTTTGAAAATCAAACCTTCGGTGTGTACGCCCATGATTCAGACTATCACTATGCGCGCTGCGCCGGGGTAGCGGGGCTAGAATTGCGGACCAGCCACGCTAGCCGTCCGCACGTCAGGCAAGGCCTGATTGCCTGAGCTGCGCGAAAGAGTGATAACGCAAGGGAAGGGTTTGATGCCTGGTCGATGCGTTGCCAAGGCGAGCTGGATTGCCCCGGTCGGTCCACGGCGAGAGAGTTATCGACCCGCTGGGCGTCAATACTCGTTCTCAACGGCCAGACGTGGTCGAATGGGTCTCCAACCAAGGCAAGTGAGAGTCAGGACGGCACCGGGACGGGTCACCCCCGATCGGCGACATCGGGAGCAGTTCGAAACCGGGGCTGGGGCAGCGGCGCCAGGGTTGCGACGGCCAGCGGGTCTGCCGGAGGCGGGTGGCCCCGGCCCGTCGATGGGTCTCGACAGGTCCCGCGGCGCGGACCGGGTTGGGAAACGTCGGAGCGGGGAGCCGGGCCCCAGATTAGTCGATGCGCTGGAGTATGGCCACGGCCCGGGCATCGAGGGGCACCTTTGATCCAGCCCGATAGGAGCGATCGAGTGATCCGGCGGTGTCCAGAACGCGCCGCCAACGATTGCCGTAGGCATAACCGGGCACCACGAACGTCATCGCCTCGTGATGGGCGTTGAACATGACCAGAAAGCTGTCGTCGCGCACCTTCTGGCCCCAGGGATCCGGGGACATGATCTCGTCGCCGTTCAGAAATACCGACATGGACTTGGCGTAACCGTTCTCCCAGTCCGCGTCGATCATCTCCGACCCCTGAGGTCTGAACCAGCTGATGTCGGTGAGTCCGGCGCCATACACTCGGCGGCCCTCGAACCAGCCCCGCCGCCTGAAGACGGGATGTTGGCGGCGCAACTGGAGTAGATGCTGGGTGAAGCGCAGCGTGGATTCGTCGAGTTGCGACCAATCCAGCCACGATATTTCGTTGTCCTGGCAGTAGGCGTTGTTGTTGCCGCGCTGGGTGCGGCCGAACTCGTCACCTCCGAGCAGCATGGGCACGCCCTGGGAGAGCAGCAGGGTGGTCATGAGGTTGCGCTTCTGGCGCTGACGAAGGCTGCGAACCTCGGGGTCTGCGGTTGGTCCTTCCACGCCGCAATTCCAGGAGCGGTTGTTGTCGTCTCCGTCGCGGTCGTTCTCCCCATTGGCCTGGTTGTGTTTTTCGTTGTAGGAAACCAGATCCTCGAGGCAGAAGCCATCGTGAGCGGTGATGAAGTTGATGCTGGCGTTGGGACGGCGGCCGCCGGCCTCGTAGAGGTCGGACGAGCCGGTGAACCGGTAGGCGAAGTCGGCCAAAGTGGCGCCCGTGCCCCTCCAGTAATCGCGAACGGTGTCTCGATAGCGACCGTTCCATTCCGACCACAAGGGTGGGAAATTGCCGACCTGATACCCTCCCTCGCCCACATCCCAGGGTTCGGCGATCAGCTTCACGCGGGAGAGCAGGGGGTCCTGCTGGATCAGATCGAAGAAGGCCGAGAGCCGGTCGACGTCGTGCAGTTCCCGAGCCAGCGCGGCCGCCAAATCAAAGCGGAAGCCGTCGACGTGCATTTCCGTGACCCAGTACCGGAGGCTGTCCATGATCAGTTGAAGAACGTGCGGATGGCGCATGTTGAGGCTGTTTCCGGTTCCGGTGTAGTCAACGTACCTGCGGGCGTCTTCGGGAGCCAGACGGTAGTAGGCGGCGTTGTCGATGCCCCGGAAGGAAAGGGTCGGACCGAACTGATTGGATTCGGCCGTGTGGTTGTAGACGACGTCCAAGATGACCTCGATCCCCGCCGCGTGAAGGCTCCGCACCATCGCCTTGAACTCGGTCACCTGCCGGCCGGCGTCGCCGGCCGAACTGTAGCCGCCGTGGGGTGCGAAGTATCCGATCGAGTTGTAGCCCCAGTAGTTGGATAGGCCCCGCTCCACCAGGCCATGCTCCGAGATGAACTGATGGGTGGGTAGCAACTCGACCGCTGTCACGCCCAGTGACTTGAGGTGGTCGATCGCCCAGGGGCTGGCGACCCCCGCGTAGGTGCCACGCATGTGCTCGGGCACCTTGGGCTGGAGGTGGGTGAAACCCTTGACGTGGACTTCGTAGATCACGGTTTCGTGCCAAGGGGTGTCAAGACGCCGGTCGTCGCGCCACTCGAAGAAGGGATTGATGACCACCGAGCGCGGGACAAAGGGGGCGCTGTCCGTTTCGTTGGGCCTATCCTCGTCGCCTCCAACATCGTAGGAGTAGACGGCGGGATCCCAAGTCAGCGCTCCGCGAATTGCCTTGGCGTAGGGATCGATGAGCAACTTGCTGGGGTTGCACCTCGCCCCCGCCGATGGATCGTATCGGCCGTGCACCCGGAACCCATATTCCTGGCCCGGATAGATGTTGGGTAGATAGGAGTGCCAGCAAAGCGAGGTCCTCTCCACCATCGGGACGCGCGTCTCCGCGCCCGAGGCGTCAAAGAGGCACAGATCCACCTTATCGGCCACTTCCGAGAAGATCGAGAAGTTCGTCCCGGCGCCGTCATATTCCGCTCCCAGGGGCAGCGCCCGGCCAGGCCAGCTTTCGGGAGGCCGGCGTGCCGCATCGGAAGCGATCGGATCAGCGACCTCGGACATGCTCGACGGCGAGTGTATCAATCGACCCCCCGCCGCCCGCGCCTACGGTCACGTTTGAGCGGCGATCCATTCCGGCCGCCCCGGAGGCCAACGGTGAGGCCGGGCCCGGACCAAAAACGCGGCCTCCCCCCAGCTCGCCTTGACCGAGAGCGGCAAAGGAGTGACGACCCGATTGGCTGAGACCAGCGTGAGGGATGCTTGCCGCTCCCTCGCGCCGACAGAGGTTGCGCTGTGCCACCCAGATCGAGTCGCTGTCAGAGCTCCTTCCCTGTCGACCTTGTCCAAGCCCGCCGCCCGCGTCAACCCAAGTGGAGGGCGGGAAATGCCCTCCATCGCCAGGGTCTGCCCGTTTACACAAACGGCCGTTTGTGCAGTACGTTGGAGAGCACGTCAGTGCAGTAATCGGAGGTCTTGCTTGTGAGAAATACCGAGATCGTCGGTGCTCTGGTCGTCATCGCCGTCATCCTCATCATTGCCCTGATCGCGTTCACCATTGGTCGTCGCCGAACAATGCGGCTCCCGCACGCGGCAAGAAGGCGCTACGCCGAGTCGTGGCGCGAGTTGGCGTCCCGATTTGTTGACGAACCGGATTCGACCGCCCATCGGGCCGACGATCTGGTTTTCGGTGCGCTCCGCGAACGCGGAATGGCTGACGAGGAGGGCCGCTGGCCACAGCCGTTCAGAAAGGCCAGGCAGGTTCTGGAGGAATCCAGTAGCGATGACACCGAGCATCTGCGCCTGGCGATGCTGCAGTATCGGGATGCCCTCGACGCAACCATCGGGGAGCGCGACCGCAAGTCGGTGACGCTGAGCCGGGGGGCGGTCTGATGGACGGTGAGTCCCAGCCGCCTCTCGAGTCCATGCCCGGGCCGCCAGCTTCCGCCGCGCCCCAGCCCAGCGTGGGGGACCAGCGGACCGTACCCCCATGGCCTCAGGCGACCCCGATCACCGACCACCCGTCGCCGCCCCCGGAAGCGGCGATCGCCCCGGCCACCCCGCCCGGAGCAGCACTGGTTCCGGACGAGGAGGTGACGAGATTCGGAACTCGTTTCCAGAATCTTCAGGCCGACTTCATTGATGATCCGAAGGGCGTGGCGGATAGGGCACGATCGCTACTGGAAGAGTTCGTGGAGCGTATGGCGGATGGACTCAGGGCCCACGTCCGTGCGATTCAACCCGATGCTGCCCCGGACACCGATACCGAGCGTCTGCGCCTCGCCGTTCGTGCCTACCGGGACCTGTTGAAGTCGCTCGCAGAGGCCCGAAATTGAACAATTCCAGGGAGGCTTGAATGCGGCCTTTTGATCGAAAGTCGGCTGCCCCGACGTTGAAGGAGGCGATGGTCGGCGGTCAGGCGGCCATGCGGCATTGGGTGTCGGGCACCCGCAAGCACGCGGACAGACTCGGCCGTGAGACGATGGGAAGGGTAGGGGCGATGGGGAATGAGATTTCCGAGTGGGTGGGCTCGCCGGACATGTCTCGCCTGACGCAGCTGGCCGACCGCAAGACGCGACAGGCAAGCAAGATGGTTCGCGAGCCGCTCTTGGTCGTCTACCCCCCGCGCCGGCGAATCCACTGGCTGCGAGCCGGCCTGCTGTTGATTGGAGCGGGGGCTGCGGCGGCCTACATGCTCGATCCGGAGTTGGGGCGTGCACGCCGACAGGAGCTTGCCGAACGTGCTCGCCGGCTGGCCCGTGAGGTCGATGGCCGGGCCCGCCAACTCAAGGGGTGGGTCGATCAGGCGACCTCGACGGAGCACGGCGGCACCGGTGCTGATGGTGCCAGCGTTCTGGTGGCTGAGCCTGACGCGGGCGCCCAGCAGCTCGAGGCAAATGTCAATCGGGTGCTGCCGACGACTGAGGGCAAAGGAGCCGACCGTGAGCGCTCACGGTCTCATCCAGACTTGGGCCGCTGACCCGACACCCAATCCATGCTGGCCCTCACTTTAAGTGAGTGATCGACAGGCTCGTCGGCGCTGGTGGTTACTGCCTCAACGTGGTGGCGGCCCCGATGCACAGAATGGCTAAGCGGGGTTAAATTCGGTACGTGGCGAGGTCTATGTGGAGAGGCGCAATCAGCTTTGGCATGGTTTCCATCCCCGTACGGCTGTACCTGGCGGCCGACTCCGGTCCGACGACTGCGTTTCGTCAGTTGTGCGGTACCCACCAGGCCCCGATTCACAATCGCCGCTGGTGCACGGTGGGCGATCATGAGGTGCAGTACTCGGAACTGGTCAAAGGATTTGAAGTCAGTCCGGATAGCTACGTGGTGATCGATGAAGCAGATCTTGAACGCCTGCCCTTGGCGACCACCCACACGATTGAGATTTCGCAGTTTCTTCCACAGTCGTGCATCGCCCCCGGTCTGTACTTCAAGGCAGCCTACTACGTGGAGCCAGAGGGGCTTGGGAAAAAACCGCATGCGCTGCTCCAGAGGGCGCTGTCAGACAGTGGGACCCTGGCCCTGGCCAAAATAGCCTTACGCGAGCGGGAGCACCTGGCGGCGCTGCAGCCTTCGGATGGAGGCCTTCTATTGAATACGCTCCGCTGGCCGGAGGAGGTCAGGTCCACCGCGGGTCTCAATTATCGAGCGGACGAAACTCTGAGCGCACCCGAGGTGACCATGGCGCGGCAACTGGTCCGGAGTTTGACCCGTAAGTCGTTCGAACCAGCCCAGCTTCACGATGGGTATCGCCAGGCCGTAGAGCGCATGGTGGAGGAGAAACTGGCGGGGCACGACCCGGTCCCGGCCAACGGAGCCCAGCCAACAAATCAGGTGGTGGATTTGATGGAGGCCCTTCGAGCTTCGATCGATGCAGCACAAAAGACCCGGGCGTCGGAGCGGGGCACGGGTGCAGGTAAGACCAAGCGGTCGGAGAAGCGGATCGCGCTCTGATCGTCTGACTAGGCTCACACCATCGAAGCGTAGGTAGCGTGCTTGGCCCGAAGGGCTATGGCGTTGAACTCCGGCCGCAACTTCAATGCCAGGGCGCCATTGACAGTAGTAGTGTCACGTTATATGATGCTAGCCGTGAGGCCCCGTGCGGCGGTGGTCTGGGGCGAAATCAGTAGGAGGTGGCTCAGTGGTTGCTGCGTTGATCGTGCTGCTTGTAATTCTTGTCGTGTTTGGGGCGGGAGGGTTTGCCTTGCACCTGCTTTGGTACGTGCTGATCATTGCGGCGGTTCTGTGGTTGATTGGCTTCCTTTTCGCGGGCAGTACCGGTGGCCGCTGGTATCGTCGCTAGCGGGGCAGCGCGCAGGCGTTGCGCCAACGTCGTTTTTCTCACTTCCGGCCCGGCTGCCGCTTCTCACACCAGATATCGAGCGGGCGGTGGCGATCGCGATGCGAGGCTGCGCGCGACCGGTGGTGGCTGCCGGCTACTGGCCAGCAGGTCAAGGGGTCGCGGCGGGGCAGGCCGCGACCCCGGGGCTAAATCCGGCTCGGGGAGACCAGGGGATCGGAGGCGGGGTTGTCCTGCTCCTCAATCTCCTGCAGTTTGCGCGACGCCTCCGACTCCTCACTCTCGTCGCGGTTGGAGTCCGGGGTCTGCTGGTATCCGGCAATTGCATTCTCGGGCCTACCCTGATCGTGGTCGATGCGGGAATGGTTTGGAGAACGCTGCATAGGTTTGTGCCGTTGCCTCCTGCGGAATCGGTCCGCGCCTGAGCACCCGATGCCAGGCAGACCATTGCTACTGGGGTTATGCCTATGATGATAGGCGCGGGCTCACGTTCTGATCACTCAATCTAGCGTCCGCGACCTCCACCGACAAAGATCCTCGGTCCGGGACCGGTCGCGAGAGTTCAATCGTTCGATATTCGCCGCCCAGGTTCCGCTCGAGGACGACCGGTCATCATGAAAGTCGCGAACAACCCGCGGATCGTGAACGGTGTCGGCGACCGCACCACCCCACGTGTCGGTGGTGTGGTTGGGAATCAATGATTGCCGACCCCGATGACAGGTCAATCAGCAGTCGAACACAGACCAGCAGATGTCGTTTCTGAGCCGCTGATCGTCCAGGACCAGCTCGCGGATCGTATCGGGCAGCTGCTCGCGTTGCCACTGGCAGTCGAACCTGCTGGCGCTCTCGGCGTCGCCCTCGAGGGTAGCTGCAGATCTCGCCTTGATCGCGTAAGCAGCAGCACCGAGTTCGTGTGCGGCCACATGCCCGACCGCCGCCGCCTGACCGGCAGCGTATGCAGAATGCCGAGGGGCGCCTTGGAGATCCCTGGCGGCCGCATTGGCGTGGCCGCCGGCCGTGCGCGCATGCCACCAGGTGATCTCGCCGCGCACCCATTGCCGGATCAGCGCGATGGCCTGCCGCGGCCGCGCATCGGACGGCTGTACCGATTCAAAGAGGTGAAGAACATGCTCTGCGCACGTCGCGGCCCAGAGAGCGAGTAGCCGGTGATCGGCATCCGTGAGCGTCCCGCCGCGCCGAATGGTGATGAAGCGAGGGTCACGGTCTTTGGGGAGGATCATGGCTACGCCTTTCTACTCGCATCTGCCCTGCCATGGTATTCGCGGCAACGTCGATCGCCGGCGCGATGTCGTCGAGCCACCACGCCAGGCGTCGTGGAGAGAGGCGTTCAGCCCAGGACCTCCCATCGTTCCGTCCGAAGATGAGTG
>DATKQJ010000007.1:0-4640 GCA_035532785.1 Candidatus Acidiferrales bacterium
CGATGTTGCTCGGGCCAAGGCCCAGATCGAGCGCGTCGGCGGGCACGTCATAGGCGTGGTACTGAACAAGATCCAAGGCCCCGAGGCCACCTATTACGGCTACGGATATTCGTCGGACGACCAGTCGGAAAAGTACGAGAAGCCTCCAACGCGAACTCGCCCCGGCGCTTCTGGACACGACGCCGTCCTCTCGACCAACCTTGACGAGTAAGCCAATCAGGGCTTCAGGATCAGCGGCTACCCCGTAGCGCGTCGGATCGCCATCGCACCGCCATTCTCGCTCGGGAAACGGGTGCACTTGCCCCGCAACAGCTGCATCAGGCTCAGGTACCCTGGCGGCCACTCACGGACGAGTCCGCCAATCATCCAGCAACGACAGCGGACGCTGTGTCGTCGCAGAATCGTTGACCTAATCGCCAAGAATGACTTCTCAGTCACTAAAATTGCAATATTGCCCAGGATCCGCCGCGGCGGCGGGTAGTGGTTCGGAAGAGAACCCACCGCCCTGGCGATCTGCAGCCGGTGGAAGGTCACGGCATCCGGAAGCGAGTTTCCCGGTCACGTAGGGGAACGGTTGCCGCTCGCCCGGCCGCGCTTTGGCCTTGGGTGTTAACCGACACGTTTCGAGAGCCCCCGCTCGCCCTCCGAGGGATGCATCACAACGCCCCACTCCGGTCGGGCCCCGATGGCAGCGGGGTATCGCCCCGGGCGCGATGGTGCCTAGCGGCAAATAGCGCTACGGCGAGCGCCGCGACCACACACCCGGTCAGCCACAGCCCTGCCGACCAATGCGGCGCCAGCTGAAGAGCTGGCCACCAAAGTAGGTCGCGTCCGATCGCGCCCTGCGTCAGCAGATGCGGCAGGAATCGGAGCGCGGTCATCTGACCCCGGATCAATCCCAGGTAGCCCGGGTCATGGTCGGTCTTGATTACGTAGGTGAAGTTGGCCAGCAGGAGCAGGTTCCAGGCCACCGCAGCCAGGAGCCCAATTCGCACCAGCAGCGGCGGCAGCTTTCGGCTCAGGGCGGCCAGCCCTATCGCCCAAAACGGGGTGAGATCGAGAAAGCGGCGCGCCCCGAAGGCAAATCCACCCCACCAATCCGGGAGCGCACCGTTGATGGCCGTCTCCACCAGGAAGGCGTAGGCGAAAGCAGCGCGCAGTCGCCATCCCGGCACGAAGACAAAGCCCAAGACGGCTGCGGCGGTGATCGGGTGCCAGACGAAGAGACCGTGGTAGCTGGAGATGAGCACCTGCAGGTAGTGACCCGGAAACACCTGCAACGACTGCCCCGCCGGTCGCTGCGGCAACCAGGTTCCAAAGAGGGCGTGGTCGGCCAGCAACTGCGGGGAAAAGACCACCAGCGCGGCCGGTATGGCGAGCAGGCTTCTCCAGCGCCCGCGTCCGACATCGATCGCGATGATCCCCAGCAGGAGCCCGTCCTGCCAGCGGGCCAGGGCCATAACACCGCCCAGGGCGCCCATCAGGACCCACCACCACCAGCGATCGGATAGTCCTCGGAGCCGCCACCAGGCGAGGATGAAAAGAGAACTCGCGAGGGCCGAGAAGGTGTGCGAGTAGCTCGGCTCATACAGCAGGTAATACGCAAACGGGGTGGCCAAACCGACTCCTACCAGGGCGGCCAGAGAGCGCGTCAACCGCCAGGCGATGGCGAGCGTCAACAAACCCGCCAACAGGGATGCCAGGGCAAACGAATCCACCAATGCCGGCGCGTACTGGTCCCCCCCACCACCCGCCAGGATCAGGGCAGCCAGGTAGGCGGGCGTGGCGAAGAGTGCCGGCCCGATCGGAAAGTAGTTGGCCAGCTGCCCGATCTGGCTTCGACTCTCGATCAAGGCCGGATAAAGGGTCACATGCGCCGAGAGGGCGGCTCGGTACTCGTCCTCGAAGTTGAAATCGTGATCCACCCAGAGGGTATGCAAGTAGGAGAAGTAGCCGATGCCGTCGTTCTCTACCAGCGGCTTGAAGGTCAGAGCGACGACCACTGTTCCGAGGCCGAGCGCCAGCAGCCAGCCACGACGGGTACCGACCCACTCCCACAAGCGACTTCGTGCAGCGCTCAGCGACGGGAACTCAAATATCAGCCTAAATCTCGCCGCGAGCGGCCAGGGCCACGGTCAAGGCGGCGGCGGCGGCGTTCTCGGCACGCAGATTGCGTGATCCGAGGCTGGCCAACTGGGGCGACCCGCCCATCTCGTCATCGCTCCAACCACCCTCGGGGCCGATGGCCAGGGTGAGGTCGGATGGGGCCGCCAATTCCAGAAGTCGGGAGGTCGCCCCCCGGTGAAGCTTGACGTGGGCACCTAGTTGATCGAGCCTGATCGGCCCGGCGACGCTGGGGACGTGAAATCTGCCCGCCAGCATGGCGGCCTCGCGGCAGGTGGCGGCCCATCTTTGAGGGTTGCCGGCGCGAGCAACACTCCGGGCGGCCGCGAGCAGGATGAACTGGTGTGCGCCAAGCTCGGTGCAGCGTGACAGGGCCATCTCAAGTTGGGAGGCGGGCAGCATCGCCAGGGCCATCGTGATCTTTGCCACCGGCTCCGGCCGATGCGGGATTTCCTCCTCGACCACCCCCGTCACAGCCTCTGGTGTGACCGACTCGAGTCGCACCCGCAGCATCCGCGACGGTGGTTCCAGGACGAACACCGCCTCCCCCTTCCTGGCCCGTAGGGAGAGCGCCAGGTGCCGAGCATCGTTTCCTTCGATCTGCACCCGATCTCCCGATCGGTGACCAAAGAAGTACGGCATCGGGGCCCAAGCCTATCCCACCTTCGGCGGCATCGCCAAACCGCCGGGGCGCGGGACCGGCCAAGTACGATCTGGATGTGTGGCGGATCGGAATCATCGGTGACACTCAGGGACGCTACTCCGTTGATGCGCTGCTCGAGTTCGTGCGGCAGCGATTTTCGAAGGTGGACGAAATCTGGTTCGCGGGTGACTGGCAGGAGGAGCGGGTCCTGAGCGGGCTGCTGGCCTTGGAGAGACCGATGCGGACCGTCAACGGCAACGCGCCTGACGACCCGGGCTATCCGGAGCACGTTCAGGCTGAGATCGAAGGCGTCCGCATCGGCATGGTGCACCGACCGCCGCCCCGGGACGCGAGATGGATCCAATCGCTTGACATCGTCATCCACGGCCACACCCATCGCTGGCGGGACGAGGTTGTCGGGGGCGTGCGCTTAATCAACGTCTCCACGCCCACCGCCGCCACCGTCAGCGGGGAGCGCTCCATCGGCATACTGCGCCTGAGCGAGGGCAAAGCCGACCTGTTGAAGATCCCCGTACCTCACCTGGGCGCGAGGGCGGACCAAGGGCCGGACGGGCCACTCCCGCGGCCCTAACCCTCCATCCGGGTTGACCTACGCGGTTTGAGCGGCTTCGGAGCGTAGCTCCCGATATCGCCCCACGTGACTCTCGAGGTGGCTCACCAAGATCTGATCCAACAAGACCCGGATGCACTTGACCTTGGTTTCGGCGGCACGACGATGCTCGACCTCCAAATCGAGCTGATCCGGCCAAATGCGGTCCAGCAGCTGCAGCACGGTATCGATCCCTTGTTCGATCTCCGACCTGAGCTGGGCATCATCGGCAGTGGCGCCGATTTGGGCAGGGCGACAACCCCGGTGGCGTAGGCCCCAATCGCCAAGAGAACGATGTATGCCAAATTCAATAGGCCGGCGGTGCCGAATTGCACGATGAGTCCGATCACGGTGATGGCGTTGATGGCGGCCTGAATGGCGAGGGTGACGACGTAGAACTCGATCGGGCTCATCGCGCCCTCCTATCCCTCCCGGAGTGATGGATGGCGGCCGCCGCCGAGGATGCCCTGGGGGCGCAAGACGGCCGGCCGAAGCCACCGATGACCACTGCGGGGTAGATGAGATAGAGAAAGCTGTCGCCCAGGGTCACGTCAAAGGCACGCACCTGGAGCCCCAGGATCACCCCGCCAGTCCACCCAGGAAGCTGCTGACGGCCCCCAGGTGAAGTCAGTGATTCTGGGGCGTGTTGAACCCGCAAGCCGCGGCCAGGCTGCGATGGTCACAGACCGCGCGCATCGACCGGCTGATGCGGGTGAAATGGAGCAAGACCACCATGCAGGCGACGGCGATGAGCACGAAGATCAGCTGATCAACATGACCGACATGCTTCCACCGATCGAAATCAGACCATCGCGGCCGGGATGCAGTTCATATGTGGTCGGACCCCAGAACACGATGTAGAGCTGGTTGGGTGGTCCCCGGCGCCACCTCGTCGCCCCTCCAGTGGCTCCCCGCCGAGGGCCCTGGACGTCTCTCCCAAAAGCGCGGGGCGCGTTGGATTGCTCGGTGCTGGGCGGGGCGGGATCGCGTCCCCCGTGCGGACCTAGAATCCAAGACATGGGTTCCGTGACAGAGGGCGACGTGCTCTCGGCGCTCGCACAGATCATCGACCCCGACCTGGGGCGGGACGTCGTCTCCCTGGGCATGATCAAGGACCTCACAATTGCCCCCACCGGCGAGGTCAGCTTCACCTTTGAGTTGACCACGCCGGCGTGCCCGGTGCGCGACAAGTTCCGCGACCAGGCCGAGCGGCTGGTGGGAGCCCTGCCCGGAGTCACTTCGGTGGCGCTCAAGATGACGTCC
>DATKQJ010000008.1:0-58636 GCA_035532785.1 Candidatus Acidiferrales bacterium
CGCTGCTTGTCGGTGAGGTTCTCAGCCCCCTTCCAGAGTGCCCAGCGGGCCTGCTTGAGATCGATTGCACGCTGCTTGTGGCCCCCGCGCCGGGCGGCGTTCCAGACCTCGCGTCGGACCTTATCGAGGGCGTCAATGGCCAGGCGATCACGTGAAACGGGTCCATGCAGCGGACCGCGTTCGGGCACCGCAATGCGACCAGCGGGGCGATCCAATTGCCGGCGTCGGCGCTGACCTGGCGGATGAGCTTGCACCGCTCCTGGCCGAGTTCGAAGAAGAAGCGATCGAGGGTCTTTTCATCGCGCCCCTCGGCTGCCCAGACCAGGCGCTTGGTGTCGTGGTCGACGACCACGATCAGATGCTTCCTACGGTCCGCCGTCGGCCTAATTGGCGGATTCGCATCCCAAGGTCGACGGCTGGTGGATCACCATTTACTCCGCAGGCTCGGTGAGGTCCGCGAGCAAGGATCGGACTCGGCGGTCGATGTCATCGACGATGGGTCGGATTGCGTCGACTGATTTGTTGGCGGGGTCTTCAAGGTCCCAGTCGAGGTAGCGCTTGCCTGGATAATATGGGCACGTATCGCCACAACCCATGGTGACAATGACGTCGGCAGCTCTGGCGGTCTCGTCTGTGAGGGGTTTGGGGAACTCGCGTGTCGGATCCAGGCCTCGTTCGCGCAGAACGGCGAGCACCGAGGGGTTGAGCTGAGCGGCGGGTTCAGACCCGGCTGAGCGGACATCGACCCGGCCTTGCGCGTAATGGTCGAGCAGGACCCGGGCAGCGAGGCTGCGACCGGCATTGTGGATGCAGAGGAACAATACGACGGGAGTATCGGTCATGACGTTTCTTCCAGTCCGATTGGTTCGGACGCTGGGTAGTAGCGCCGTCGAGCCCACAGGGACACGTAAACCAGACTGACGAGGACTGGAACTTCGATGAGAGGGCCGACGACTCCGGCGAGGGCTTCGCCGCTCGTGACCCCGAACACGCCGATGGCGACGGCGATGGCCAGCTCGAAGTTGTTTCCCGCCGCGGTGAACGCCAGCGTGGCGGTCCGATCGTAAGGGAAGCCGATCGCCTTGCCGAGGGCGAACGACCCGAACCACATCACGGCAAAGTAGCCCAGCAGGGGCAGGGCGATGCGGGCTACGTCTGCGGGACGCGAAGTGATGGTGTGGCCTTGAAGGGCGAAGAGAATGACGATGGTGTAGAGCAGCCCATAGAGGGCGAACGGGCCGAGGCGAGGTAGCAGCTTGGTCTCATACCATTGCTGACCCCGGGCTCGCTCGCCGAGCGTGCGGGTGAGGTACCCGGCCAAGAGCGGAATACCGAGGAAGATGGCGACGGTCTGGGCGATCCGCCCGACCGACAGGTGCAGACCGACGGTGCTGAGACCGAGCCAGCCGGGCAGCACTTTGAGGTAGAAGTAGCCGAGGAACGCGAAAGCGAGCACCTGGAACAGCGAGTTGATCGCCACCAGCACCGCTGCGGCTTCTCGGTCTCCGCCCGAGAGGTCGTTCCAGATGAGAACCATGGCTATGCAGCGGGCCAGGCCGACGATGATCAGCCCGGTCCGGTAGGTGGGCAGGTCGGGCAGCAACAGCCAGGCCAGCGCGAACATGACCACCGGACCGACCACCCAGTTGAGCACGAGGGACGCGACCAGCATCCGTCGGTCTCGAGTCACTGAACCGAGCTGGTCGTAGCGGACCTTCGCCAGCACCGGGTACATCATCACCAGCAGACCGATGAAGATCGGCACCGACGTTCCCGAGGTTACCTGAATGGCGTTGAGGTGACTGTTCAGACTCGGGATAGCCCGCCCGAGCCCGAGGCCAACTGCCATCGCCAGGACGATCCACAGCGGCAGGAACCGGTCGAGGAACGACAGACGAGGGATGACCGGCGCCTCAGGCGTCACCCCGCTCGGCAGACGGTCGGAAACGACGGCGGTCACAGCAAGTCTGCGGTCCAAGCTGATCGAGGGGTCGTCGTCACGCGTTCCCACCTGGAGTCGCTCCGCCCAGGTCCGGCCGGGCGGGCGCTGCGGACACCTCCTCGGTAGAGGGAACCTCGACAACGAGATGGTTCAATAACCCCGGGATCTTGTTGAGGTCCTCGATCAGGACCAGCTTCAACGGCGGGTCAACTACCAAGAAGTTGGCATACCCTGGACGGACCTTCGCCGGTTCGGTGGCGAACAACCTCGAGTAGTAGCCGATGGCATCATCGATGTCGGCAACGTTCAGCGTGAGCTGGATAGGGGACATGGTCAGTCCTGCTGATACATTTATGTTGATCGATTCATTGTGCACATTGAATCGATGGTAGTCAATATGTGGAGTGAGCGATGGCTAAGGCAGCCGCGGTCGAAACAGACACCGAGAACGAACTGTGCAGCAGATCAGTCGTCGCGACGCCCCTCAGTAAGGCCGAGGCGGTCAAACTGGCACGGGTCCTCTCGGCGCTCGCAGACCCGGTCAGGCTGCGGCTCTTCTCGCTCGTCGCCGCCCAGACCGAGGTCTGCTCGTGCAACCTTGAAGCCCCTCTCGCCAAGAGCCAATCAACGGTTTCGCACCACACCAGGGTGCTGGCCGAAGCTGGGCTGATCGTCGGAGAGAAGCGGGGCCGATGGATGTGGTGGCGAGTCGAACCGGATCGTCTGGCCGCGATCCAAGCAGCTCTCGGCGGCTAACGGCACCTCCAGGAACTCTCCCCTTAGGACCTGAACGCGACAGCCGTGAACTGAGGTGCGCAGAAGTTGTGTCGGCGATGGGTCGACGGGGGTAGCGACCCGACATTACCCACATTGTCTCGGTTTGCAACGGCCTGGAGCTTGAAGTTAGCGACCTGGTCCGGCTACTCTGCCGCCTCGTGCTCTTGGCGTCCTGAGGGCGGGACGGTCACGCCGCCTCACCGTCAAGGGCCCCTCCGTGCGCCGCCGCGAGCCCACAGATGACTCCGTTGTGTAACACCTCTGCGCGATCTCATCTCGGGCGCTCCTGTCCTGCCTGCGGGCTCACTTTCCGGGGTGACTCTCGCCGGATCTGGTGCTCCGACGCTTGCCGTCAGCGCGGCTTCCGGCTCCGGCGCACGGCGCCCGACGAGGCCCCGATCGTCTTCCCCCGCCGTCTCCCCAACGTGCCCAGATCGTTTCCAAGTGGCGCAAGCGTTTCTTCGAGGAGCGCCTGGCCGGCCTCGTGGACCGAGACCGGGTCGGGCGAGACCCCGGTTGCTGCGCACCTGTTCCCAGCCACGCATGAGGACATCGCACCGAGCGATCCTGCCGTACAGGGCGTGGGAACGCCGCTGCGGCGACCGCCTGGCCGCGAGGTAGAGCTGGCGCTGGAGGTGGCGGACTTTGTCTTCGGGGTGATTGGCCTCAGCCATGCACTCGCCCGTAGCTCCTCTTCCGGCACGACCCAAGCACCCAGCCTTCCCTACCGCCGGTTATGTTGTCCGACGGGTCACCAGTACTATGCCGGGCTCCGACTCCCTCTGCCCTGGCAACGACTTCAGCTCTCGCCATGTACGCCACCTCGCTGCCGTGGCCCCGACCCGGACCACGGCGGACAGGAGGGCCTCCTCTGTTGACCCAGCCACCTTCCGAACGCGCCACGACCTCTACACCGGGGAGTGACCGACGCGCTCCAGGTTCCAACGCCGGCCTGCTGTCTTCGCCAAATCGACCGCGGCTGGCCCCTCCCGCCTTGCCAATTCGGTGCGGCAGTCTTCGCTTCATGCTGCGGCCCGTTCGGATGCCACCTCCTTTCGAGGCTTGAACGTGGCGCTTCAACGTCGGCCTCTCAGCCGCCGCCGGCCACTTGCTACGGGGCTCCCTGGCGGTCGAGCCCTTGGCAGGGCACACGTCGATCCAGGGTCAGACCTCGCTGGACTGGTGGGCGTGCCCTCGATCTCGGGCTCGCGATTGCGTTCATGATTGGGACTCACATGGGTTCGGCAGGAGTTCACGTTTGGGTGCGAGAGGGAATGGCAGGTGGGTGAAGCGGCCCTGGTGACACCGACGGGACCGGCTTTCGCGCCTTGAAGGCCGAGATCATCGAGACCGGACCTGAACCCAGGCCCAACGCCGCCTACGTTTCCGACGCCCTCGCGGCCGGCCCGTTCGTATTCCCGTCAGGCGCCCTCGCCGCGACCGAACCCACCGGTGATCCATACCAGAGCCCCATTCGCGTCCAGACCAACATTGCTCTGAGGCGCCTGGGAGCGACCCTGGAGGCTGGCGGCTCCTCTCTCGACCACAGCATCACCCTGAGCACATACTTCCCCGACCTGGACGACCTGCCCGGCCATATGAACGTCCGCCGCCGATACCCGGGGCTGGCCCAGCTTCCCTCGACCGCGATCCAGTGCGGCCTGGTCCGACCCACCGCAACGATCGAGATCGACCTGATGGCGTGGCGCCCGGGCCACGGCGCGACGCGTGAACTGATCACCACAGATGCCGTCCCTCGACCGTCGGAGCCAAGCGCCCAGGCGGTGCGGGCAGGTCCCTTCGTCTTCCTGTCCGGCGTCATGGCCACCGACTTCAAGAGCGGCATCCCCGCCCCAGCGCGCGTGCCGGAGGGCCTTCCCCATTTCGGCTCCGCCATCAAGCGGCAGACGGCGTGGGTCTTGGAGGCGATCGCTCGAGTGCTCGAGGTCGCCGGTAGCTCGTTGGATCAGATCGTCAGCACTCGAGTGGTGCTGACCGAGGTGACGGACTTCCAGGCCTTCGATGAAGCCTGGCGCGAATACCTCGGCCGTTCCCTGCCCGCCCGAACGGTGATCAACGCCCCGCTCGTCAACCCCGGTTGCCGGATCGAGGTGGGGATCATCGCGCTGGCGCCCGATTCGGGGATCCAGAAGGAAATCATCTCGACGCCGGCCGCTCCGGTGCCGACCACGGCCGAGTCGCAGGCGGTTCGCGCCGGCGACTTCGTCTTTGCGAGCGCCCTCCTCCCCACTGACTTCCAGACCGGGATCGCACCGCAGGTCCGGATCGACCCCAATTTCCCGCGCTCGGGGAGCGCGATCGACAACCAGACCCGTTTCCTCCTGAGCAATCTCGCCGCCATCCTGCACGCCGCCGGCAGCTCCCTGGAAAAGGTGGTCAAGGTGGGCGCCTACCACACCCGCCTCGCCACCGATCTACTGGGTGCGATGGAGGTCCGGCGCGAATACTTCGGCGACCATCCACCCGCCAGCACCACCATTCAGGTGCCGCAGTTGCTGGTGCCCGAAAGCCTCGTCATGATCGACGCCATTGCCGTCACCGACGACTGACCCACCGGCAGCGGCCACCCGGCGCCTGGCTTCATTTCTGGCCGGGCTCGAATACGGCGATCTGCCGCTGCCCGTCATCGAACGCGCCAAGGACCTCTTCTGTGACTGGCTGGGTTGCGCTCTGGCAGTGCCGAATGGGCGGGCGCTGCTGGCCCTGAAGGCATTCGCGGCGCGCATGGGCCCGGCCACCGGACCCTGCGAGGTCCTAGCCCTGGGCGAGAACACCTCTCCGTTTTTTGCCGCCCTCCTCAACGCCGCCGCCTCGCACTCCGCCGAGCAGGACGACATTCACCGCCTGGCTGTGCTGCACACCGCGGTGGTGGTTTTTCCAACCGCCCTGGCGGTGGCGCAGGAGCAGGGCAGCTCGGGCCGCGATTTCATCGTCGCCGTCGCGTCTGGGTATGAAGCCGGCGCCAGGGTGGGCATGTTCCTGGGACCGTCCCACTACCGCTTCTTCCAGCCCACGGGCACGGCGGGGACGGTGGCGGCGGCGGTGACGGCGGCCAAGCTGCTGGGGGCGGATGAATCCCTGATGCTCCATAGCATCGGGTCGGCCGGTACGCAGGCGGCCGGCCTCTGGCAGTTTCTGCGCGAGGCGGCCGACTCCGAACAGTTGCACGCCGCCAAGGCGGCCGGCGACGGCCTCATCGCCGCCTACGCCGCGGCGGCCGGCCTGCGTGGGGCCTGGGGAATCTTGGAGGGCGCGCAGGGCATGGGTGCGGCCATGTCCAGCGCCCCCGACCCAACTCGACTGGACGCTGATTTGGGAGGACGCTGGGCGGTGCAGGAAATGTCCTTCAAGATGCAGGCCGGCGTACGCCACACGCACCCCGCCAGCGACGCCCTGGCCAAAGTCATGGCCGACCATGCCCTAGTGGGGGCCGACATCCGGGCGGTGCGCGCGCATGTTTCGCGGGCCGCCATGGACGTGCTGGGTGCGGTCCAGAGGCCGGCCAGCGTCCATCAGGCCATGTTCTCGATGGGTTTCACCCTGGCCCTGCTGGCGCTCCGCGGCGGGGTGGGAGTGAACGACTTCACCGCGGCGGCCCTGAGCGATCCGGTCCTCGAGGATTTCCGGCGCCGAGTCGAGATGGTGGTCGACGCCGACGTCGACCGCGCCTATCCGGAGCGGTGGATCGGGTTGGTCGAGGTCGACACCGCGGACGGCCGGCACCTGGTCGGCCGGGTGGATTCCACCCGCGGCGATCCGGACCGGGCTCCCACCCGGGTCGAGCTGGAGCAAAAGGCGCTATTGCTGGCGAGCCACGGAGGCGTCGTCAACGCAGCCCAGATGCGGAGCCTGGTGGACCGGGTCTGGCGGCTGGAGTCGGAGCCCGACCTGCGGGAGCTGCTAGCGGGCGCGCCGACCTCGATGGGCTGATGGGGCGGGTTCGCAGCCTGCGTCTTGGTACCTCAATCCCTCTCTATGACGCCCTCTGAGCTCGGGGCCAGTTCGACAACTATTTCCCGGACCTGATTGGCGAACTGGGTGGCCAGCGGATCGGCGGCGCTGACCTCCGTGGTCGCGGCGATGACCTGATACTCGGGCCGGTCGGTATCGGGCACCACGAGCACCCATCCGCCATCGACGAAAACCTTGACCCCATCGGTCAGGTCAACGCGATCGTCGAGGTGGCGCTCCATGACCATCCGCATCACCCTGCCCTTGGAGTCCCAGGGGCAGAACTCGATCCGCCGGCTGTATCCAACCGTCGGCAGGGTGGACCGAACATCGGCGAGACTTCGACCCGTCACGGCCAGCATTTCCATCAGCTTGACGGTGGTATAGGCGGCGTCGAACCCGAGCAGGAACTCCGGCCAGCAGTATCCGCCCGCTGCGTCCGACGCCAACACCACGTCCGCCCTCTGGGCGCCGCGCAGCACCGCTCCCGGCGTGACCTTGGTGGCTACGAAGCGACCGCCATTCCGCTCCGCGATGATGGAGAAGAGGAGGGAGCCGGAGGTCGGACCGAGGAGGACGCCGGACTTGCGGGAGAGGGCCAGCTCGGCCAGAACGGCGAAGGCCTGGTCGTGTCCCAGAACGGTGCCGAAGTGGTCAACCAGAAAGCAGCGTTCGCCGGGCGAATCGATGAAGACGCCGAAGTCGGCCGACACCGCCTTGGCGATCACTCCGATCTCCTTCAAGTGCTCTTCAAAGTCGGTCTGGTCCCGCTCCGGATTCAACTCCCTGACCGATGCGTTGAGTGGGATCACGGTGGCTCCCAACTCCTGAAGCACCTGGGGCAAAAAAAGCGACGTGGCCCCGTTCGAGTAGTCGATCAGGAGCTTCAGGTGGGCGGCTCGAATGGACTCCACATCGAGCTGCTGGAGGAGGTCGTCGATGTACAGGCCGGGCTCGCTGCCGATGCGGTCGATGCTCCCCATCTCGTAGTGGGCGACGCGGCGGATGTCCTCGCGAAAGAAGAGATTCTCCAACTTGCGCTCGCTGCCCTTGTCGAGGTCCAGCCCGGTGGTATCGAAAATTCGGATGTCGACCGAGCGCGGGTCCACGGGCGAGTTCTGCACGTGCACGCCGGGCTGCCGACGCCGGTGCGCCCAATGCCGGGCAGCGGGCACGCTGAGGGCCGACATGTCGGCGATGTTGGCCCCCGAAGAGGTCAACCCAGCGGCCAGCGCACGATGGATCATCCGCGCCGGCCGGGAGTGGTCGCGGGATATCGAGATCTGCGCGCCTTTGGGGTAGAGCGCCCCCACCGCCGCCCCCAGCCGGGCGGCAAACTCGGGCGTGAATTCGATGTTGACGAGCCCGGTCAGCCCCACCGACGTGAAAAGGCCGCGCTTCCAGGAACCGGCCCAGATCACCGATTGGGTGACGTCGGCCCCCGGCTCAACCTCCTTATTGGGCCAAATCCGGACCCCCGCCTTGATCTGGGCGCCGGCCCCGACCACGACCTCATCACCGACGACCGCACCCTCCTCGACCAGGGTGTCCGCTTTCAAGGTCACCGCTCGACATACGACCGCGCCCCGCAGCCGCGATCGCTGACCGATGTAGGCGTGGTCCCACAAGATCGAATTCGAGACCTTGGCGCCGGTGTCGACGGTGGCGTGCGATCCGATTACGACCGGACCGTTGATCCAGGCGCCGGGTCGGATCCTGGCGCCGGCGCCGATCAGGGCGGGACCGTCGATGCGCGCCTCTTCGGCGACCTCCGCATCTTCGGCCACCCACACGCCAGGGGACACCTCGCGCCCCGGTAGGTCGATCTTGACCCTCCCCTCCAGGCAGTCGAAGTTGGCCTTCAGGTAGGCGCTATGGCTGCCGACGTCTTCCCAATAGCCTTCCGCGACCCATCCGAAGACGGCTTGGCGCTCCTTCAGAAGCAGTGGGAACACATCCCCCGACCAATCCGCCACCTGGGCGCCCTGGAAATAATCGAACACCTCCGGCTCCAGTACGTAGATGCCGGTGTTGGCCAGGTCCGAAATCACCTCGCCCCAACCCGGCTTCTCCAGAAATCGCCTGACCCGGCCGTCCTCGTCCGCCACCACGACTCCGTACTCGAGCGGGGTGGGCACCGGCTTCAGGACGATGGTGACCATGGCCTTTCGCTGCTGGTGAAATCGCACCGCCGCCGACAGGTCGATGTCCGTCAGCGCGTCCCCGCTGATCACCACGAAGGTGTCCTTGAGCTGCTCCTGCGCCAATTTGACCGATCCCGCCGTGCCCAGCGGGGTGTCCTCGACGGAATAGCTGAGGTCGATCCCGAGCTCAGAACCGTCGCCGAAATGGTTGCGAATGTTGGCCCCCAGATACTGGATGGTGGCCACCACCTCACGCATCTGATGGCCACGCAGGAGCAGCAGGATGTGTTCCATGATCGAGCGACCGGCCACCGGAACCAGGGGTTTGGGGCGCTGACTGGTGAGGGGTCGCAGACGAGATCCTTCTCCCCCCGCCATCACCACCGCCTTCATACTCGACAATCTTATGCGCGTGTTGGAAGAACTAAAGTCGCTGGCCCTGAACCTCAGCTGGAGTTGGGATGGGCGCATTGAGGGGGCCTTTGAAGCCCTCGATCGGTCCCTTTGGGAGGAGAGCGGCCACAATCCCTGGCGGCTCTTGTCGGTGCTCGGAGCGGCGGGCGTGGAGCGAGCCTTGAAACGACCCGAGACGGCGGCCGCGGTGGCCGGGGCGATCGAGGCGGCGCGAGAGGAGAGGGCGCACATCCCGCGCCCGCCCGCCGCGTCGGCGCCCTTGCAAATCGCCTACTTTTCGCTCGAATTCGGCCTGGCCGAGGCGCTTCCCATCTACTCTGGGGGGCTCGGCATCCTAGCCGGGGACCATTTGAAGGGCGCCAGCGATCTGGGCCTGCCCCTGGTCGGAGTGGGGCTGCTCTACCGCGAGGGGTTCGGGCGTCAGCGCATCAACCGGATGGACGAGCAGTACGAGGTCTATCCCGCCCACCCCTTCGGCGACCTTCCAATAGAGCGCGTCATGACTCCCGCGGGCCCTCTCCAGGTCGAGTGCCGGCTGGGGAAGCGCTGCCTCTTGATCGCGGTTTGGAGGGTCCAGGTTGGGCGCACACCGCTCTTCCTGCTGGACACCGATCTCGATGCCAACGACCATGACCTGCGGGGAGTGACCGATCGCCTCTACGGGCCCGACGCGGGTCACCGGCTGCGGCAGGAGATGGTTCTGGGGATCGGCGGCATGCGCGCCCTGCAGGCCATGGATATCCATCCGACCGTCTTCCACATGAACGAAGGCCACGGCTTCTTGGTCTCCATCGAGCGCATCCGGGAACTGCGGGCGGGACACCGGTTGACCCTGGAGGAGTCTCGCCTGCTGGCCCGCGCGGGTCTGGTCTTCACCACCCACACCCCGGTCGCAGCGGGTAGCGATTACTTCGGGGCCGACCTCATTCGGGCCGACCTGGGGCCCTACCTAAGGGAGGTCGGCATCAAGCTCGAAGAGTTCATGGACCTCGGTCGGCCGCACCCGCGCATGACCACCGAGCCGCTCTGCACAACCTACGTGGGGCTGCGCATGGCGGACCACTCGGTCGCCGTCAGCCGCCTCCACGGCGCCGTTTCACGCCGGATCTGGAAGGACGCTTGGCCGGGCCTGCCCGAGGACGAGATTCCAATCGCGTCGGTCACCAACGGCGTCCACCTGCCGACCTGGGTCTCAAGCCCCCTGTCGGCCCTGTTAAAGCGTTTCGTCGATCCCCACTGGTGGGACCTGGACGTGGACGATCGGCTCTGGGAGGGCGTCGCTGCCATTCCGGATGCTGAACTCTGGGAGTGCCATTGCCGGTTGCGCGCCGACCTCGTCGATATGGCCAACGAGCGCTGGCCCCACGCCCGCCTCAACCGGGATGCGCTCACCATCGGCTTCAGCCGGCGGTTCGCCCCCTACAAGCGCGCCGACCTCCTCCTCACCAACCCTCAGCGGCTGGCCGAAATCCTGGGCCAGCCCGATCGCCCGGTTCAATTCATTTTCGCCGGCAAGGCCCACCCCGCCGACGACCAGGGCAAGCTGATACTGCAGAAGATTGTTCGACTGGCCCGTTCCGACCGCCGCATCGCCTTCGTTGAGGACTATTCGATCGAGGTCGCCAAGCCCCTGGTCCAGGGCGCCGACGTGTGGCTCAACAATCCCCGCCGCCTGCTCGAGGCGAGCGGCACCAGCGGCATGAAGGCGGGGGTTAACGGAGGCTTGAACCTGTCCGTGCTCGACGGCTGGTGGGACGAGGCGTACACCCCGACGGCGGGTTGGGCGATCCCCTCCCGGGCAACGCTGGAGCATCCCGCAAGCGACGATGTGGCCGAGGCCGAAGCCCTCTACGGGCTGCTCGAGCGGGAGGTCGTGCCCCTCTTTTACACGCGTGACGAACACGGGCGCCCGGCCGCCTGGCTGCAGATGATGCGGTCCTCCATCATGCGGGTGGCGACCGCGTTCTCGGCCCGGAGAATGCTCCTCGATTACCACCAGCGTTGCTATTCGCCCGCCGCCCAGCGCGTCGAGCAGCTGCGGCGCTTGCGGAATCCGGGGTGAGGATCCAGAGTCGGCGGGGCATCGAGAACTGAACGGCCGGCCCGCCCGATCGCCTCGAATCACGACCGACCGCCGCTTCGCTGGTCGCGGTCAGTCTGGTCTGCACCGTCAGCCTCGAGCACGATCTCCAATCGGGTCAGCAGGCTGCCATAGCTGGCACTCACAACCGCCGCCGTCAGAACTCCGATTAGAGCCGCGAAGAGGCCGACCGCGAGGCTGGAAACGGGGACGGTCAGGAACCAGTCCGCCTGCAACGCCTGGAGGGTGGCGAAGCGATTCCCGAAGGGGAGAAGCTGGACGTCGATCCCGGTCGTGTAACTGAGCTGATCCATCCAGGCCAGGGTGGCGCCGGCCAACCAGGATATTGGACCCTGGAGAAGGCAGATTTGAAGGCTTGACAGCCCTCCTCAAAGGAGTACCGTGGAAGACAAGAGGACCGGTGCCCATCCGGCCCGAGGTTCAAGGTGGAGGTGCCTATGGCTGAACCGCCGAAGAGCGTATTCCCGTCGCAGTTGGGGATCGGTGGAGCCTGAAATAGCACGCTGCCGAGCCCGTCACAGGGCGGCCGTGAAAGAGAGCCCCTCCAAGGGGCGGTGGCCCAGCAAGATGCCCGACTGGACGGTCTGAAAAAAGATAATGGCGCGAGGCCGGATCCGCGAAAGGGTCCGGCCTCGGTTTTTTGGACAGGAGCCGATCCGAGAGGACCTGGCGGCCCTGGCCCATCCCCACCCCGGGTCTGCGGTTCTGAGGCCGGGCGCCCTGGTCCCGATTGACGGTGATGGTGGAGGAGTAGATCCGGACCGGCTTAAGCGCCGCAGTCCGTCAGGAAACGTCGTCTGACGTGGCTTGCCTTACCCCGTCCTTGCCCCTGTATCCGGTTTCGGCAGGCTTCTTCGGACGGTCCTAGGTAGCTCGCCGGCCCACTTAGGACGGCTGCAGCCCGGTCGCGCTCATCTTTCGCGCCCAAGCTCGGGGTAATCGCTCAGGGCCACCAGTCCCAGCGGAGGAAGAGACAAGTTCAGTGACCATCGCTGGCCATGCCACGGCTCCGGGGTCGCCTCTACCGCGCCCCAATTGCCAACGCCGCTACCCCCGTAGAAGGCGGAGTCGGAGTTCAACAGCTCGCGCCAGGCGCCGGGCCTGGGGACCCCCACTCGATAGGGGCGGCGGGGTACCGGAGTCAGGTTCACCACCACCAGAATTTCCCGGTCGCCACCCAAGCGCGTAAAGGAGATGACCGATTGCAGGGCGTCGTCGGCGTCGACCCAGCGAAAACTGTCGGCGTCGAAGTCTCCGGCGTGGAGGGCGGGGTCAGCCCGATAGAGACGGTTCAGATCAGTCAACCAGCGGGTCATCCCGGCATGTAGCGGATCGTCCTGGAGCTGCCAGTCCAGCTGCTCCTCGTGGGCCCACTCCCGGGGTTGCGCCATCTCCAGCCCCATGAAGACCAGCTTCTTGCCCGGGTTCGTATACATCAGGCCCAGCAGCAGCCTCAGGTTGGCAAACTTCTGCCACCGATCGCCCGGCATCTTGTCCAGCCACGAGCCCTTCCCGTGCACCACCTCGTCGTGGGAGAGGGGTAGGACGAAATTCTCACTGGATGCGTAGACCGAGCGGAAGGTGAGCTGGCGGTGGTAGTACTTGCGATGGATGGGATCGTGCGCCAGGTAGTCCAGGGTGTCGTGCATCCAGCCCAGGTCCCATTTCATGCCAAAGCCGAGCCCGCCGACGTAGGCGGGCCGCGAGACCATGGGCCACGACGTCGACTCCTCGGCGATGGTTGGTACGCCGGGCAGATTGGCGGCGACCTCGTCGTTGAGGCGCCGGAGGAGCTCGATCGCATCCAGGTTCTCGCGCCCCCCAAACTGGTTCGGAACCCACTCGCCCGGCTTCCGGGAATAGTCCAGGTAGAGCATCGAGGCGACCCCGTCCACCCGCAGCCCGTCGGCGTGGTAGCACTGCAGCCAGTACATGGCGCTCGAGATGAGGAAGGCACGCACCTCATGCCGTCCGTAGTTGAAGATGTGGCTGCCCCAGTCGGGATGCGACCCGCGCCTTGGATCGGCGTGCTCAAACAGGTGCGTCCCGTCAAAATATCCGAGTCCGTGGGCATCAGTTGCGAAGTGCGAGGGCACCCAGTCCAGGATCACTCCCAGTCCCTTCTGATGAAGGTGATCGACCAGGTACATGAGGTCGTCGGGCCCGCCGAAGCGGCTGCTGGGGGCGAAGAACCCCGTCACCTGATAGCCCCAGGAACCGAAGTAGGGGTGCTCCATGACCGGCATCAGTTCGACGTGGGTGAAGCCCAGCGCGGAGGCGTGGTCGGCCAGGAGTGGGGCGATCTCCCGATAACCGAGCCAGCGGTTGTCGTCAGCGCCCCGCCGCCACGATCCCAGGTGCACCTCATAAATGGACCAGGGGCTCTGCGCGACGCCGATCGCAGAGCGGCTGTCCATCCACTCCTGATCAGCCCAGCGGTGCGTGGGTGCGGACACCACCGATCCTGTTCGCGGCGGGATCTCACCGTGCAGGGCGAAGGGGTCGGCCTTGTCCCCGACCCAGCCACCGCCGCGCCGGACGAGGTGGTACTTGTAGACCGAGCCGACCGCCGCGCCCGCGGCTCGGCCCTCCCAGATGCCCGACGTGCCCCGCTCCGCGAGCCGGTCGGCCTCCGGATTCCAGCCGTTGAAGTCCCCGATCACCGCCACCGACTGGGCGTTCGGAGCCCAAACCGCGAAGTGAACACCCTCCGGCGTGAGATGGCTGCCCAGCTTCTCCCAGAGTCGGAAGTGGCTGCCCTCGTTGAACAAGAAAATATCCTGCTCGCTGATCGGACTGTTGCCCAGGTCGGTCACGCCCCGGCGCCGTTCGCATACCAGCTGCGTTCGGAAATCAGGTCGATGCGATCGAACAGCTGCTCCAACACTCGCTCCCAGGTGTAGTCGAGGGCCGTCTCTCGGCCGCGGCGGCGAAGGCTCTGGCCCCATTGTGGCTGCTCCAGCAGTCGCCCGAGCGAGCCCGAGAGCTCGCGCGGGTCCTCGGTCTCGAGAACGATGGCGTTGCGATAGGGCTGGGCGTAGTCCTCGCCGGTGGAGCCGGTGACGGCGACTCCGCCCGCCGCCATCACCTCCAGCCCGACCAACCCGAACGGCTCATGCCCGGAGTTGGCCAGGACGGCGTCGACGGAACGGTAGATGGGCGCCAGGATCGCTTCCGGAAGGAAGGAGCTCAAATTGATGAGGTCGACCTCAGAGTGAGCCTTCAGCACCCCGATCAGCTCGGTCACCGTTTGGGGTGATCGGGCCTCGGCAACGGACAAGCCCTGGGCACGGGCGTGGGCCAGGACCTGGCGCCCGTGCCCATCCCGGCTGCCCCGTATCAGCAACTTCACCGAACGCCCCTGCCGCTTCACGCGGGCCATGGCCGTCACCGCCATCAGCCAGCGCTTGTCGGGATCAAAGCGACCGATCTTGAAGCAGCACAGATCGGCGCCGGCGGCCCGCCGGATGAGGCGGGCATCGCGCCCCGACACCGGCAGGCGAGCGCTCTCGGGTATGCCGTTGGGAATCACCATCGGATTGACCGACCACTGCCACATCCGGTGCTTCATGTAGCGGCTGACGGTGGTCAGCGTGGCCGCCCGGTCCAGGGCTTGGACCTCAATCCGCTCGAAGCCGTAGAGGTTGTTGGCGTTCCAGAGAATCACCGTCCGGGGCCGAAGGCGGGAGCGCAGCAAGCGGTCGGAGAGAAGTCGCACGACCATCGCAGTCTGCCAATCCTCGGCCAGCACGATGACCGGGCGCTGGTCCTGGACGGCGGGCGCAATCAGGTTTGCCTCCAGCCAGGGGGGCAGGCTGCGGTTCCAATCCTCCACTTTGGCCGCCTCACCGTCGTAGACCCCCCGGGGGTGGTGCCCGCTCAGCCACTGGCTCCAACGGTGATACCGGACACCGTCCGACTCCTCCAGCGCGGGTAGTCCCGGGTCCCCGACAAAAAACAGGTGGGTCTCAAATCCTCGCTCGGCCAACGCCCTGACCAATCCTGAGACGCGGCTGCCGAGGCCGCCGGCCTGGCTGTATTGGTCTGGACCCTCGAAACTCAGGACGCAGATGACCGCGCCGCCCGGACTTCGACCCATCAACCCCGGAGGGTACTCAGCGCCAGCTCGTGCAGGTTTGGATCGGCCGAGGCGAGCAGCGTGGTGTGGACGTCGAGACCGGCCTTCAAACCAACCAGGGGCACACCGTCCAGGTCGGTGATGGTGCCACCCACCTCGCCAATCATCAGTATTCCCGCCGACATGTCGAAGGCCCGGGCCCTGATCGGCGAACAGAAGACCGAGAGTCCGCCGCTGGCGGTGTGCGCCAGCGAGATGGCCATGGTCCCGAGCAGGCGCAGCTTGAAGCTGGCCCGGACCAGGGCTTGGACCGCGAAGAGGCTCTCCGGGGTGCTCTCCAACCCCAGTAGTTCGAGGCGGCCGGGGAGGGCAGCGGGCAACGCCTGCAAGGGTGTCCCATTGTGCCTCAGGCCCTGGCCCCGAATCGACTGCCAGCGCTCGCCGGTGGCCAGGTTCAGCACGTGACCCACCTTCGCGTCGCCCAGCTGCGGCCCGGTCAGCAGGCTCAGCATCACCGCCGAGGCCGGAATCCCCTGCTTGGCGTTGAGGCTGCCGTCGACCGGATCGATGAGGACGAGCGGGAATTCGGCGCCGAGGTCGACGCGCCCGACCTCTTCGGAGAGCACACTGAAACGCTCGCCCCGGGCCGCGATCTCCTCCATGCCCTGAAGCAAGATGGTCTCGGCCACGGAATCCAGCTTCAGGGTTCGATCGCCTCCCGCCCCCAGGCCCAGCTCCCTACGGCCGCCCAAGGTTCCAAGCAGGGGCAGCACCTGCGCGCGCACCCGCTGGGAAAGGGCATCGAACTCCTGCAGCCAGTCCTCGAATTCCACTCTCAGGCCTAGCGCGCCCGCCGCCACACCAGCAGCAGACCCAACGCCACCAGCAGGGCCGGACCGATGACGCGTCCGTCGATGACCTGCAGCGAGAAGAGGAGGCAGACGACGCCGACCAGGAATATGAACCAGCTGAAGATTCGCCGGGGACGCTCCACGGTGCGCGAGATCTCGGGACCGAGGTGCAGATCCAGCTCCTGGACCCAGCCCGGCCGGCGCAGCAGGCCAAATACCCCCACCGCGATCAGGATCACCGGCCAAAGCCGGAACAGGAAAGCGGGCAGGGCCGAGTAGGCCACCGCCGTCCCGAACAGGCCAATCACCACCAAGAGCAGCCCCAGCCCCGAAACGCCGCGGCGGCGGCCACGATGGCGGCGGGCCGGATCCACCTCCAAACCGGGGTTCATCCCGGCTGCGCGAAGAATGGCTGGGTGCTATCCGTCCGGCGCCGTCTGCGACGGCGTTCAACGGGTATGGCGATGAGTAATGGTTGCTGTAGACCCCAGACCTGTTCGATCAGAATCGGAATCGGGTGGTCGTAGGGATCCGGAAGACCCACCTCCACCAGCCTCACGGCGATTTCTTCGGGGAGGCTGACGATCTCGTGCAGGTTCAACTGCTCCAGCGCTTCCAGGACGTCGTCCAGTCGCCTCAAGCGGCTGCGACGTTCGTCGGGCAGCATCATGGCGACATAAGTCTAGTAACTTGTCAATTCTTCGGACATGAATGTTCGGCCGCCCCACGCGCCGTGCTGCGGCGCGCCCGCTGCCCTCCTCTCCTGGTCGTTTCCCTGTCCACCAGCCAGCGGCGGTGAGCCGGTGCGGCTGGCAAGACCGCGTCGCGCAGGCCGGGATCAGTTCAGTGCCGCCTTGCTCCGCATCTGCTGCTCGCGCAGCCAGGCCGGCGAGATCTCGATCTCAACTCGGCCCACACACCGCGCGCACCAAACGCGTTCACAGCGCTCGCACGCGATGTGCTGGTGATCCTGGGTCAGGTCCAGCTCCATGGTGTAGGTGCCACACTCAAGGCAGGGTACGGGACACTTCATGAACTGGAATCCATCCTAACAGCCACTTCTGGCAGCCCCGCCTGAAGGTGTTTGCCGGGGACCGCCCCAACAATCGCCTCGTCAACCCAAATCCGCGGCGCCGGGCAACCGTGAGGTATCAGTCGTCGTCGGTGCTGAGCGCCGGCTTCAACTTGAAACCAGCTTCAAGACCATCTCGGCGGTGACCGGCGCCAGCAGAATGCCGTTGCGGTTGTGCCCGGTGGCCACGATCAGGCCCTCCGGTCCGGCGGCCAGACCGATCAGGGGGCGTCCATCTGGGGTGGCCGGGCGCAGCGCCGCCCAACTCCTCTCCACGATCGAAGTGGCCAGTTCGGGCAGCGCCCGAAGCGCGAACTCGAGCAGTGCGTTCATGCCGCCGGCGGTGACCCGGGCGTCAAAGCCGACCTCCTCTTCGGTGCTTCCGGCCACCACCGTACCGTCCGGCTTCGGCATCAGGTAGCTCCCGTGCCAGGTCAGCAGGCGGGTCAAAAGGCGGCGCGATGGCAGGAGGGTGAGAAGCTGGCCGCGACTAGGCCTGACGTCCAGGGCCACACCCACCGGGGAGGCGAGGGAGGGACTCCAAGGCCCGGCCGCCAGCACCGTGAGGTCAGCCCTCAGGTCGCCCTCGGACGTCCTCACGCCGGTGACGCGGTTGGCCCGGCTGATCAAGGCGCCGACCAGCGCCCCCTCCCTGATCACCGCCCCCTGGAGAACGGCCGTCCGCGCCAGCGCGCGCAGGAATCGCGGTGGCGATAGTTGCGCCTCCGGGTAGAGGGCCGCTCCCCGCACCGCCCGGTTCAGGGCCGGCTCCATAGCCAAGGCGGCGGCGGAACCGACCCATTCCCCGTTGGAACGTCGCAAGCGGCGCTCGTCAGCCCCGGTCAGGGCGGGGGCGATGGTCTGACCGGCCCGGAACTCGACCTCCACCCCGCTGGCGCTCTCGATGTGGGCGACAAGCTCTGGAAACAGGGACAGGCTTGTCACTTCCATGTCCTGCCCGCCCTCGCTGTAGGGAGCCAACAGACCCGCCGCCGCACCAGAGGCATGAGCCCCGAGGTGATCTCGCTCCAAGAGCGTGACCTGGTGCCTTTCCCGGCTGAGACGCTCGGCAATCGCGCATCCGATCACGCCTCCCCCCACCACCAGGATCCGAGCCATTCGATAATTCTCGGCCCTTGTCTACAGAACATTTGTTCCGCGCGGGCAAGGACAAGCCACTCCAGCGATGGTTGACCGCCGTCGGCGCTGGTCCCCACCATCCGCGCCGAGCCGGAAGGGACGCGGATGGCCTTCGAGCGGTGGCGAGCGGCAGCTGTGCCCGGAGGGCCCAGTGGTTGTCCCCGGCAACCGCTTCCCCCGCAGCCGAAGGGCCGACCTCTCCGACTACCTCATCGCCACCGTGAGCGCGAGGGTGGCGAGGCCGACCGTGGCGGGGGCAACGATGAGCCCGAGGAGGATGTAGCGCCGCCAGGAGAGCTCGACGTCGAGCGCCCTGAGTCGCTGGTGCCAGAGCAGGGTCGCGAGCGAGGCCCATGGTGTGATCAGTGGACCCGCGTTGACCCCGATCAGGAGGGCGACCAGGCGGATGGGCGTGTTGGCGACCGGTTCGAGCGCGAGGTAGGCGGGCAGGTTGTCGATGGTGTTGGCTCCAAGCAACCCGGTCCCAGCCAGCGACATCAGGGCCAGCGGCGACTGGCCCGGGACGGAGACGGCCGCCAGCACCATTCCGAGCCCGACGGCGTGCAACGCCTGGATGGAAAGGAAGAGGCCCGAGGAGAGCACGATCAATTGCCAGGGCAGGATTCCAACCCGGAGCGCAGAGGGGCGTCGAACGGCAAACAGCACCACCAGAACGATGGCCGCCGAAGAGGCCGCCAACCATACCGGCAGCCCTGACACCAGCGCCGGAAGGAGGGCGATGACGACGGCTGCGGTGCACCAAAAAATCACCACGTCCTCGATCGGATCTCCGACGGTCGGCTGGTAACGTCGCAGGAGGGGTCTGCGAAAGATCAACAACACCGCCACCGCCGGGACCAGGACCGCCACGGCGGCTGGCGCCGCGGTCAGCCCCGCAAACTCGAGCGGCGTCGGATTCCCCATCGCGGAGCGGGCGAGCAGGTTCGTCAGGTTCGACACCGGCAGCAGTAAGGAGGCGGTGTTCGCGAGCCACACCGTTGTCAAGGCGAAGGGCAGCGGGCTCAACCCGACGTGCCTGGCCAGAACGATCACGACCGGGGTGAGCAGCACGGCCGTGGTGTCGAGCGAGAAGAAGATCGTGCTGACGGTGGCAACCAGGGTCACCAACAGCCAAAGCGCCCAGGCTCGGCCCCGCCCCCAGCGGGCCGCCTGTTGGGCCAGGGCGGCGAAGAGGCCGGCCTCCGCGGCCAATTCGGCGACCACGGTCACCGCCATCACGAAGAGCAGGATCGGCCACACTCGGTCCCAGAGCACCACCACAGAGGCCGGTGGGAGCAATCCACTCGCGACGGCCAGCCCGCCGACCAGCAGCAGCAGGGCGCCGATTAGGGCCGTTCGCATCCGTGACTTCCGACCCGATGTGGCGGCAGAGCACGCCACCCCCTGGGGCGCGGAGTGGTCCAGGAGGAGGACGGCGTCTGGTCTCGGCGGGCTTCCGGCATCGCCGCCCTGGGGGCGACGGAGGAGAGTTTCCAGCCGGCGCGCAAGTTGCGCCGACCCACCTCGCGGACCGATTTGCGCGAAGATGGCGCGAGATGGCAGTTGCACGCGAAATCGAGGACATCGCCCGCGCGCTGATCAAGCATCAGCACGACCATCCCCCCATTCGTGATCTGAACCGCGAGAACGATCGACGCCGCAGCTTTGCCGAGAGGATGGCGGACGACCTCGGCCGCCTGATCGGGAGTTGGACCTTCGTCGTCATCCAGCTCCTCCTGATCGGGATCTGGATCGCCCTCAACCTGCTCGCGCGTATCCACCATTGGGATGCCTACCCCTTCCCCTTCCTGGCCATGGTGCTGAGCCTGGAAGCCGCGCTCTGGGCGTCGCTGGTGCTGATGGCCATGGGACGCGCCCAAAGCCGGGACCGGCTGCGGGCGCAGAAGGACTACGAGATCGAGGTCAAGGGAGAGGAGGAGTTGAGGATGCTGATGAACCACCTCGAGGTTCAGGATGAGGTCCTGTTGCAGATTCTTCACCGCCTCGATCGCACCGACCGTGAGCTTCGACGACTGGCGCGGCGCCTGGACCTGAGCGACGACTGAGAGCGGCGCTCTTGGAATCGGGCGCCCGGGCCCACCGCGACCGGAACCGCTGGCGCAGTTTCGCCAACTCCCTGGCGGCAGCGTTCGATCAACCCGATCCAACCTTGTACACGGTGTATCCCTGAGCGGCGTAGACGACCGGGTAGCGACTGGTCCAAAAGCGGGCATTGGCGTGCTCTAGGCCCAGTTCCTGGGGCCCGATGAGGACGTAGGCGACCTGGTAGCGACGCATCAGGCGGGCGGCGTCGCTGCGGCCCTCCAGCATCGATGCGACGTCCGCCTGCCGCGAGTACCAATCGCTCAACCCGTAGGTCCACAGCCAGCCCGGATATCCCTCGACGACCCGGCGCCCACCCAGCGTGGCGATGGGTTCGTTGTTCTCGGGCGCGGTCAGGAAGATCGATCGCGCGGGGGTGTGGGTGCGGGCCCAGGCGGCGACCCTCACCCCCCCCCGGTCGGTGAAGAGAAAGGTGTTTTGGGAAGCATCCAGCGATCGAGTGAGGTCGAGCGTGCCGGCCAGGCAGAGAACCACGAGGAGGGCCGAGGCGATCACGGCGGCGTGGCGGCCGGCCCCGAAGAGGCGCGACAGAAGCGCTCCGACCGGAATCGCGCCCAGCAGCGACCAGTAGGCGAAGAATTTGGTGTTGTCCCAATCCCAGGGCTGGAAGACGATCAGATTGGGAATCAAGAACCAGAGCCAGATCGGCGCCAGCCGCCAGCGGACGGAACCCGGCAGGGTACCGTTCCAGAGAAAGGCGAGCAGCATCGCGGGAATGAAGACGCCGCTGTTCTTGAGCCAGAACCAGAGCGGACCGTCGTTGTGGCCACCGCTGTCGGCCAGCCACCAGATCTGCCAATGGACCCGGGCGACGCCTCCCGAGAGCAGCCACCAGACCACCGGTAGCCCCAGCCCCAGGGCGAGCAGGAAGTAGGCGATGGCCCCCCTCCAACGCAGCTGCCGGGCTGAAAAGGCGGGCAGGGCGACAGCTGTGCCCCAGGCGTGCACGTGGGCCACCGGCATGAGGCCAGTGACGCTGCCCAGAAAGGCCAGCGAGCGGACCGACAACTTGCGGGCGGCGTCAAAGGTGAGGCCGATCACGATCAGTACCAGGCTGTAACCGAACAGCACCGAGCGCTGCGGCACCAGGTAGGCCAGGACCGGATTGAGCAGCTGCAGGTTCTCCGCGCCGTTCTGGGTGTAGAGGCGGGGCAGGTGCCCCAGGATGCCGGGTCCGTGGGCGGCAATCTCGGGGTAGAGGTTGACAAAACCGAGCCCGCCGCCCAGCACGAAGACCATCACCGCCAGCGCCGAGGCTCGCCGCGCGTGGATCAGGCGCCGGGCGCTGAGGTACATGACGGCCGGAAATGCCAGCGCCAGGAGCACCGAGGTCAGGGTCAGGGAGGTGGTCAGGGAAGCCCCCCAGGGCACCAGCTGGGCGGCCCAGAGATCGACCAGAAAGGGGTAGGCCAGGATGTGGCCAGGGTCGATTGGAAACTGGGGCGGGAAGTTGGCGCCGTAGGCGAAGGAACCGGCGTAGCTGAGGTGGGCCGCCCAATCCCCGTAAAAGCCCAACCCCCCCACGCTCAGTCCGGCGGCGGTGAAGGTGTAGGCGCGGCTGAACAAGACCAGTGTCCAAGTCCAGGCCACCCCCAGGAGAAGCCAAAGCGGCCAGCAATGCGCCATCCGCCAGCCCTCTCGGGCCTGGGCCCAGTCGGCTCGAGCCCGGGGCCGGTGGCAAGCCAGGGCGGCGATGCCGAACCCGCCCGGGATCAATACCCCGAGCAGGGACGAACCCAGGTCGACGCCCCAGAGCAGGGCGAGTGGAAGCTGGCAGAGGGCGACGGCCGCGCTGCCCAGGACGGCGCCGAAGGCCAACCGCTCCTCCAGACTGAGATCAACCCCGCTCCAGTAGGTGAGGCCGTAGCCGGCCGCCACGCCGCCCAGCAGCGGCAGGGCGGGCGGCCCGACCGCCCAGACCGCCACCACCATCCCGATTGCAATCGGCCACAGGGGCCAGAGCAACCGGCCGGGCCTGGGCGGGGCGCGGTCTAGATCCAGCTCCGAAGCCACATTTTGCCCACCGGGAAGGGATCGAGGTATGACGATTGGGAGATCGGAAGGGCGGTCCAGACGGGATAGAAGTAGATGAAGAAGAGCACCGCCACGACTAGGAAGGTGGGCAGCACCCAGCGCGTGCTGAGTCGGTAGGTAACTCCGCTCCACTGCAATTTGAACGGGCCCGAATCGGACATCCGCGTCAGCACGAAGGCCAGAGCCAGGGTGCTGAAGATGAGGGCGCCAAACATGTGGTAGAGGAACAGGACCCGCGTCACCCGGGAGAAGGGCAAATACTGGGTCAGGAATCCCAGCAGGATGAGCGCGGCGGCGAAGTTGCGCCGCCGGACGATGAAGTAGGGCAGCGAGAGCACGGCCGGGATGGCCGCCCACCAGATGATGGGATTGCCGAGGTTCACAATTCCCGCCACCAGGGGCTGACCGGTGATCGAGTCTCTGCCCAAGCCCAGGTATTCGTAGTAGTACGCGACCGGGCGATAGAGGAAGGGCCAGCTGAACCACTTGGAGCCATAGGGGTGGGTGGCTTTCAAGGTGGCGTGGTAGATGTAGGTCTGCACCTGATACGTCCACAGATCTCCCAGGGAGTGGAATTGGCCGCGGAGGAAGAATGGAAACCAGCTCGCGATGTAGATCGCGGCCGGCAGCGCGACCAGGGCCACCACCCCCACCGCGACGTAGGTGGACCAGCGGGAACCGCCGGGGAGGTCGGGATGGCGATCACCGCCCCAGCTCCAGGACCCAATCCGGAGGCGGAAGTGGCGGGCCAGGGGCTCGGCCACCAGCAGCAGGCCGATCGAGCCCAGGGCCGCCAGCGAGATCCATTTGGCGGAGATGGCCAGTCCCAAGGCAACCCCGGTCAAGAGCAGCGTGACCAGGGCCCGGCGCTCAGTCCGGGCCCGGCGGTGGATCAGGTAGAGGGTGTACGAGAGCATGATCAGGAAGATCGGGAAGATGTCGATCATGCCGATTCGTGACTGCACAAAGAACATTCCGTCAAAACAGCAGAGGACGGCGGCGGCCATGGCAAAGCGCCGCCGCGGCCAGAGTAGAAGGGCGAATAGGTACATCAACGGAACGCACAGGCTGCCGAATATGCAGGCCGAAATTCGCCAGCCGAAGGTATTGAAACCCAGGTCCGCCCAGCTCCCGTGGGCTCCCTCCACGATCCCCCTCCAGGCGCCGTCAAGCCACTCACCGGCGGCCATCAACTCCTTCCCCAGCGGTGGCTCGGGATCGAAATACGAAACTCCGATCAGATCGTCGTGGGAGAAGGTGGCGAAGTAGATCTCATCAAAGACCTGCCCCCGGGGGGTCGGTACGGTACCCGGCTTGGAATAGTTGCGCTGATAGGGATAGGCCAATCCGCAGAGCGTTCCCGGGCTGTTGGCGGCGTTGACGGGGGTTCCGCTGACGCAGTTGGTGATCGGTGCTCCGCTCAGGTGTCCGGCTAGGAAGGACGGCATCAGGGGGCTGAAAAATCTGAGCCCGAAGGCCAGCGCCAAGAGCAGAAGCATCCACCAGATATCGCCGGCTTCGACCAACGGGCGGCGTCCGAGCCGAGCCCGCGGGTCGCTCACCGGCCTCGGTTCCGTCGCTTCTGCCCTCCCAGGTTGAGGCCCGACCGCTCCGGCAGCCGGGAAGCGATCTCGGCGCAGAGGGGGTCCGCGGCCTTGACCGGCAGGGCGACCATTTCGGAGGTGGCGAGCTGGCGGCCCAGCTGGCGCGGCAGCCGGCCAGCACGGGGGTCGTCCTTGAGCCGTACAAACACCGCCGGCCGGTTCATGAGCGCACGCGAGATGGGTCGGATGAGCTTCTTCCGTCCCTCCTGAAAATGACCGCCCAGAGGCTGCACGCGGACCGATCGGATCAGATCCCAATCGATGGTCACGCGCCGGAACAAGACGGAGATGACCAGTCCGCGGTCGGTCGCCTGGATGTAGCACCGGCGACGATAGAAGGTGAGCATGCCGACCACCATCAGACCGGCTGGAACGTAGGACAGCCAGAGCAGGCTGGTCCTGTCGAAGTGCCAGCTGCGGGAGACGACCGGGATGACGGTGGTCGCGATCCCGAGCACGATCAGGCCGACGGCATACCAACGCATCTGGCGCCAGACCTGCTCAGCGTGGAGGTTGGGGTAGCGCAACACCTACGAATTATGGAGGCTCGCCAACTCGAAACTCAAAGCGCTCGCCGATCGGAGCCGGTCCGGGCCGGGGGACCCATGACACCCCGGCCGACCCACCAGAGGGCCGGCGATGGCTTATTGGGGCGCTCCCTCCGAGGCGGCACCATTGCCGGGGCGAGCGAGTCTAGAGGGCGGACGCCAGGTGCGATTGAGCTTGCCGGTCGAGTACCCCTCCAAGTCCAGGGCCACGAACTTGTATCCGGCCGAAAGCAGCGCCGATACGATCTGGAGCCGCCATGCCAGCAGGCGCTCCATGTCCTCTTCGGGAACTTCAATGCGTGCTACCTCGCCGTGGTGGCGCACCCGAATCTGACCGAATCCAAGCGACTTGATGGCCAGTTCCGCGGCTCCGATCTGATGCAGCGCCTCGACGCTGACCTCGGATCCATGCGGAATGCGGGATGACAGGCAGGCAAAGGAGGGCTTGCTCCAGTTCGGAAGCCCAAGTTCGCGCGCCGCGGCCCGGACCTCTGACTTGCGCATGCCCGCCTCCAGGAGCGGATAGCGCACGCCCCGCCGGACGGCAGAGGCATGGCCGGGGCGGTGATCGCCAGCGTCGTCGGCGTTGGCCCCATAGGCGAGGTGAGCCAGCTCCAGTCGCCTTTGTATTGGCTCCAGGGTGGAGAACAGCTCTTCCTTGCAGTGGAAGCACCGATCGGGCAGGTTGCGCTTGTAGGCTTCCAGCTCGACCTCGTCGGTGTCGACCTCGATCAACTGCGCCCCCAACTGGCGGGCCAGCAGCCGGGCCTCCTCCTGCTCCTCCTCGGGGTAGGCGGGAGAATTGGCGAGCACCGCAACGGCGCGCTCGGGCCCCAGTTCATCCAGCGCCACCTTCAGCAGCAGGCTCGAATCGACGCCCCCGGAGTAGGCGACCAGCACCGACTCCATCTGACGCACGGTTTCCCTCACTCGCTCCAGCGAATCAAGGGACGCGCGATCGAGCCGGATCACCTCCAGCCGATCTACCCGGCGCTCGCGCCGACCGGCGCCGAGGATTCGACCGCGGGCATCCCGCAGAAGTTCTCATAGTCGATCAGCCCGGTCACGGTCGGATGGTCGCCGCAGAGGGGGCAATTGGGGTCGCGTCGAAGGTTGACCGAACGGAAGGACATGTCCATGCCCTCAAAGAGCAGAAGCCGCCCGATCAGCGGATCACCGATTTTGAGAATGTATTTGATGGCCTCGAAGGCCATCATGCTGCCGATGATTCCGGGCAGCACTCCGAACACCCCCGCCTCCGCGCAGCTGGCCACCGCGCCGGGCGGTGGCGGGGTCGCGAAGAGGCAGCGGTAGCAGCCGGTGCCGTGCGCGGCATCGAACATCGTCATCTGCCCCTCGAAGCGAAATATGGCGCCGTGCACCAGCGGCTTGGAGAGGAAGTAGGAGGCGTCGTTGGCCAGGTAGCGGGTGGGGAAGTTGTCGGTCCCATCGATGATCAGGTCGTAGTCCCCAAAGATGTCGAGGGCATTCTCGGAGTTGAGGTGGACGGAGTGCTTGACGACTTCGACGTCCGGATTCATGGAGCGCATGGCGTCCTCGGCCGAGTCGACCTTGGCCCGTCCCAAGTCCTCTACCCCGTGGAAAATCTGACGCTGCAGGTTGGTCGCGTCCACGTCGTCAAAGTCCACCACCCCGATCTTGCCCAGACCGGCGGCGGCCAGATAGAGACCGGCCGGTGAACCCAGTCCCCCCGCGCCCAGCAGCAGTGCCGAGGAGTTGAGCAGTTTCATCTGGCCCCTTCCCCCGACCTCGGGGAGGATCAGATGGCGCGCGTATCGTTGGACCTGTTCGGGCGTGAACTTGTCGGTTGGCATCTCTGAAGCGATAATACCGGCCCGGCCGGATCGCATATTCCCGGCCCCCAGGGCCGACATCGCGATGCCCCCGTGGGCGGGTGGGTGGAATCACCCTCCGCCCTTCCTACAATGGCCTGGTGGACACCGAATACCTCGACGATGAGCAGGTCATCGCCCTCTACAACCGGGTTCGCGCCGGTCGGCGGACCTGGCCCGAGGACATCTGGCGCTCGCCCGCCGCACTCCAGTACGCGGTCACCGTCTTCGACTACTGGATCCACAACGTGATGGGATGGAAGGGCTGGCCGGAGGCACGGGGTCGCGTCAACGCCGCCCTCTTGGAGGAGCACCGGCTGGCGGACATTGTGGAGAACGTGTTCGTGCCCGAGTTCGGCGACGACTGGCTGGATTTCGAAGTCATCCTGAACGAATCCATGAGGCTCTCCGAGGACGAGTCCTGGGCGGTCGATCTCAGTGACCGTCAAGAACGGGTCGAGGAGGCCTTCGAACACTCCTTTGAGAACATCATCGGCTCGCCCAAGACGCAACCCCGGCTGCTCGCCACCTACCACCGCTTCCGCAACCACCTGCTGCGGATGTGGGGTGCCTTCCAGGAGGCACAGGCGGAGCACGACAAGGCTGAACGAGAGGCTTCCGACAAGTTCTGGCAGGGTTTGCGATTGGTCCGCGCCAGCCGCGGGCGGACAGCCGAGAACTGGTCCATCGTCAACCCCGAAGAGGAGCGGGTGGGTGAGATCTCCGTCACCTGGGGCGAACCGCACCCCTATTGCCTGATCGTTCTCGACGAGAGCCTGGGCGGGGACCGGGGAGGATTTGAGCAGGTGGTCTGGAAGCTCGAGGAGGAGATCCTGGTGGAGGAGCCGGGGGTGGTCAGCTACTCGGTGTGGCAGAAGGGATTCCTGGGCGAGTACTACCGCTGCGCCGACTGCGGTGAGCTGCACAGTCAGTACGATGATGGGCCGGCCGCGGAACTGCGACTGGGCGATCTTCCCGAGGACGAGGACGAGGCCGGAAGCGAATAGGCCCCGGGCCGGCGTGGCTTACTCGGCGGTGATGCGGTGGATCGGGCCCTCCTCCCCACCTGCGTTGCGCGACCGCCATTGAATCGAGCGCCCGGCCCCCAACTCGGCGGTCGGTAGATCCACCACCCAAAGACCGAGGCCGGTGCCGCGGGCCTCAAGGTCCTGATGTCCAGCCCAGTCGTCCACCGAGCAGGTGATGCTGCCCCGCTCCTCCAACTGAAGCTTTACCAGCCGGCCCACCGGGAAGCTCCGGAACGGGTGTCGTTCGTGCCACACGTACGCCGGCGCCAGACCACTGCCGCTGGCGTAGCGGCGTCGCACCGGCTCGGGGGCATCCGGAAATTGCTGGGTGGCGAACGCGGAGAGCAGGCTGAGGTACTCCGCATGCGCCCAGCCGAGGGGGGAGGCGCTGCCCGTCGCCCGCCCCAATACCAGCCCCTGCTGGGGCACGTCGTCCCCGTCCCAGACCTGCTCGGGGAGCACCAGTTCGGGTCCGGCGCAGTATTCCATGGCCCGGATCAGATCAGCCGGCGACTGCCCCTGCGCCACCGCCTGATGGGCTCGTTCGCCGATCAGGAGCGGCCAGGGGCGGCCACGGCCGGCCCCGCCGTGCGGCCAGGGCAGGCCCTCCACCGTCTCGCCGTAGGCATCGCCCGAATATCGCCGCCAGCACCGGCCGCCGGGTAGACCCACCTCGAGCAGAACGTCCGCGGTGATGAGGCTGCTGGCCAGGCGAGGGTCGTCGGGGCGACGCAGGCCCCGTCGCGACAACTCCAGAAACTCCAGGCCGATGGGCTGGTCGGGGGCGGGTCCGAGGTCAGGATCCTGGCCCAGGCGAACATAGTGCCGAAAGGAAGCCAGGTAGGTCCAACCTTCGATTCGCTCGTTCCAGTAATCGGCCACCAGGCCAAAGTGATAGGCGGCGGCCGCGTCACCTGCCTCATCGGCAAACGCGGCGGCTACGACCAGCGCGCTGATGGCGGCCGCCAGAGATGAGGGAGAGTAGCCCCCGGCATCCTCCCAGCGGTCGAGCGGCGTGGATGGGCCGGTCCGGCAGATCCATGCCCCGGCCCTCCGCACCAGGTCGGGGTAGACGTCCACATCGAGCGCCCCGGCCACGCCCAGCCGCCAGGCCAGCAAGATCGGAAATGCGGCCTGGTCCAACTCCGTGCCGCTCCACACCGAGGTCCCATCCAGTTGATAGCTCTGCGGCCAGGAGCCATCGGCGCGCTGGTGGGCGACGAAGAAGTCCAGGGCCCGCTGTGCCGGAAGTGGATCCCCGGCGTCCAGCAGGGCGCCGGCGATGTGGCCCATGTCGCGGTTCCAAATTCGGTTGTAGGCCTGCTCGGGATCACCCCAGGGCGCGCTCGGAGCGGCTATGAACCCGCCCCGGCTGGTCTTGTCCTCCAGGCAGCGGAGCAGGGTCATCGAGGCCAGGGCCAGGTTGCCTCCATCGCCGGCCACCTTGAGCACATTGGGGGCCGGTCCCGGCAGTGCCCGCCAGCCCGCGCTGAACTCGAGTTGGGCCTGAACGGATCCCTTCCGCATCGCCTCGCGCGCCGTCTCCTCGGCGCTCCCCCGATCCCCCCCGAAACCGAGCGCGATCAGGAAGGGGCCCCCCACCAGCCCCAGCTCGGCACCGAGCGTGATCCAACCCTGCTCCGCGCCGTGATAGGTAGGGCCCGGCCTCCCGTCGTTGTCCTTGAGTCCGGTGACCAGATCTGAGACGCCGGTATAGCCGATGCTACAGAGGCTGAAGGGCCCGACCAAGACCACCCAGACGTCGCCCATCCGAGCGGCCATGAATTCCGGGTCGTCCTCCACCACCTCGGCGTCGGCGAGTTCGTGCGGCTCGAGCACCAGATAGAGGCGGAGGTCAGGCATCTCGGGCTGGAAATTGCCCGAGATCAAGAGCCCATCTCTGGCCGGATCGGTCACGTACTCCGTCGTCAGCCGGTATTCGTCGTGCTTTGACTCGACCCTGAACGACGGAACCCCCGGCTCCATCCACCGCACGTCGTGGTCGGACTCCAGATCGTCCTGGATGGGCGGCGACCCGGACGCGGCGACGGCAAAACGTACCCCCTTGAGTAGGGGCCGGGCCAAGGTCGGATGGAAGACTTCACCGATGTTGCCGTTGACGACAGTGAACCAGACGTGGCTGACCTGGCTGGCCGCGGTGCCAAAGGCCTGCTTTCGGCCTGGCCCCCATCCGCCGCCCTGGCCGGGACCGCCCGGTGACCTCACGCCGACCCCGCTTGAGGGCAGCCGTGGACGGGCACCCCGACGCTCAGGGTCGCCCCCTCCGGGGCGGCCGGAGAGCGCTCGCAGGGTGGCGAGTTGAGAGCGTTAACACGGCATCGTCCACGCGAGCATCCTCCTCATCACCGGTCGGGCGGGCCAGCGCGCCCACACAGATTTTGATGCCCCGGCGAGTTCGTGCGCTGCGCACTGGCTGGAGCGCCCTCCCGCGCGGTCTCCCAGCCATCGAGCGGAGACCGCTGCGCCGGACCGCAGCGACCACGGGCGCGGCCCTTAAACTGTCCTCGACCGGCTCCTTGAGGGAGCCTCCGGCACCGTGGAAGGGTGGCTGAGTGGTCGAAAGCGCCCGCCTGCTAAGCGGGTAGGTGGGGTTAACCCGCCTCCCGGGTTCGAATCCCGGCCCTTCCGCCACTGTCCTGTCTCAGGGCTTGGATTCAGGTGGTGATTGCATTGCACCCGGTGGAGCAGATTCGTCCTGAGAACGGGAGGGTGCGATGCGAGACCCAAGGAGATTCACTGGAGCTGAGAGAACCGAGATCTGGGATCGATTCGAGGACGGCATCCTTCCGGTATGTCCTGAGACATCTGTCCGCTATGCGGCCCCGAATCCAAGCCTGACCTCACCCACTGGCCCTTCCGCCACGGCCACCGAGATCGTTATGCTCAGCTTGAGGTGCCCCAGTCCGACCGCCGCCAACCCTGGCCGATCCGGTGGTGGGAGGGCCTCTCGCCCTTTTGGAACCTCGGGCTCGGCTTGCTGGTCTTCGGCGCCCTCAGCCTGGTGGCCAACCTGGTCGCCTTCAACCAGCCCCTGCTTCGCTCGCTGCTGTACGCGCTGATCGAAGGTGGAGTCCTCTCGGCTCTGCTGGCCATCGCCACCCAGACCGAAAGAGGCAAGCGCATACCCCCGGATCCCCACCGCGGCCCCGATTCGTGAACCCACCGGCTCGCTGCCGAGGTTCCATTTCCGTCAGAGGTTAAAGGGGCGAGGCGCCGGCGGCAGTTTCCAACCCGCCGAGCGCAAAGCTCATCTGGCCGTCCGCCGCGTCGACCACGACCACATCGCCATCGTTGAAGTCACCGTTCAGGAGCTGGAGGGCCAGCGGATCCTGAATCAGGTGCTGGATGACCCGCTTGAGTGGCCGGGCGCCATAGGTCGGATCCCACCCCCGTTCAGCCAGCAGAATGTGGGCCGCCGGCGTGACCCGCAGTTCGATCTTCCGCTCTGCCAGGCGCTCCCGGAGCCGGCCCAACTGGATTTCGGCGATGGCCTCGATCTGTTCTCTTTGGAGCGGCTGAAAGACGATCACATCGTCGATGCGGTTCAAAAATTCAGGCCGAAAATGCCCCCGCAAGACCTCCAACAGCGCCTCTTGGATCCGCTCCGGCGGGCTGCCGGCCAGCTCGGTGATGAGGTCGCTGCCGAGGTTAGAGGTCATGACTAAGACGGTGTTTCGGAAATCGACGGTCCGGCCCTGCCCGTCGGTCAGGCGACCGTCGTCAAGCAACTGCAGGAGCACGTTGAAGACGTCCGGGTGGGCCTTCTCGATCTCATCGAACAACACCACCGCGTAGGGACGGCGCCGAACCGCCTCGGTCAGCTGACCGCCCTCGTCGTAACCGACGTATCCGGGCGGCGCACCGAGCATGCGGGCGACGGTGTGCTTCTCCTGATATTCGGACATGTCCAGGCGGATCAGGGATTGCTGGTCGTCGAAGAGGAAGCCGGCCAGGGCGCGCGCCAGCTCCGTCTTCCCCACCCCGGTCGGTCCGAGAAAAATGAACGACCCCACCGGCCGGTCCGGGTCGGCCAGTCCGGAGCGGGATCGCCGCACCGCGTTGGCGACCGCCGCCACGGCGGCATCCTGCCCGATCACGCGCTGGTGGAGGCGCTCCTCCATGTGGACCAGCTTTTGGATTTCACCCTCCATCATCCGATCGACGGGAATACCTGTCCACTTGGCCACGATCTCCGCGATCTCCTCGGTGTCCACCTCCTCCTTGAGCAGCGCCTCTCTGCCCTGGGTCTGGGCCAACTCCTCACTGGCCTCCCGAAGTTGCTGATCGAGCGCCGCCGCTTCGCCGTAGCGGAGCCGCGCGGCTAGCTCGAAGTCGGCCGCCCGCTCGGCTCGCTCGGACTCCTGGCGCAGGTTCTCAAGTCGGCCCTTGAGCCCCCGGATGCGGCCGATGGCCTCCTTTTCGCTGAGCCAGCGGACACGAAGCGCATCGCGCGTCTCGGAGGTCTCGGCCAGTTGCCGCTCGAGGCTCTGAAGCCGGTCCCGGGAGGCTTGGTCACTTTCCTTTTTCAAAGCCTCGCGCTCGATTTCGAGTTGCCTGATGGCGCGCTCGGCCTCATCTAGGTCGGCCGGCATGGAGTCGATCTCCATCCGCAACCCGGCCGCCGCCTCGTCCACCAGATCGATCGCCTTATCGGGTAAAAACCGCTCCGTGATGTAGCGCTGGGAGAGCATCGCCGCCGCCACCAAGGCGGCGTCCTTGATCCGCACCCCGTGGTGGACCTCGTAGCGCTCGCGCAACCCGCGCAGAATCGAAATCGTGTCCTCAACCGAAGGCTGATCGACCAGGATGGGTTGGAAGCGCCGCTCCAACGCGGCGTCCTTCTCGATGTGCTTGCGATATTCGTCCAAGGTGGTCGCACCGATGGCCCGCAGCTCGCCCCGGGCCAGGGCCGGCTTGAGCAGGTTGGCGGCGTCGATGGCGCCCTCGGCGGCGCCCGCGCCGACCAGGTTGTGCAACTCGTCGATGAAAAGGATCACCTGTCCGTCAGCCGCCGTGATCTCCTTCAGGACCGCCTTCAAACGGTCCTCGAACTCGCCGCGAAATTTGGCGCCGGCGACCAGCGCCCCCAGATCCAGGGCCACCAATCGGCGGCCAGCCAGGCTTTCGGGCACGTCACCCGCGCTGATGCGTTGGGCCAGCCCTTCGGCGATGGCCGTCTTTCCCACCCCGGGCTCACCAATCAGAACCGGGTTGTTCTTGGTCCGGCGCGAGAGCACCTGAATTACTCGGCGAATCTCCTCGTCGCGCCCAATGACGGGATCCAGGCGACCGGCGGCCGCCGCCGCGGTCAGGTCCCGCCCGTACTTTTCCAGAGCCTGGTACTTCGACTCCGGGTTGGAATCGGTCACCCGCTGAGCCCCGCGGATCCCCCGCAGCGCGATCAACAATCGTTCCCTAGTCATTCCCGCCCTTTGCAACACCCCCTTCTCGGAAAGGGCTAGGAGGAGGTGCTCGGTGGATACGTATTCGTCCGTGAGTTGTGCGGCCTCCCGCTCGGCCGACGAGAGCACCGTCTCGGAGGGGGCGGAGAGATAGGGTTTAACCGGGGCCCCGAGGACGCGCGGGAATCCACCCAGCGCCCGGTCCAAATCGCGCTCCAATTCCGCGAGGGAGGCGCCGGCGTCGGCCAGAAGGGGCCGCGCCAAGCCCCCGCTCTGACTCAGCAGGGCGCGCAGCAGGTGCTCTGGTTCAACCGCCTGCTGGCCGCCCTCGCGGGCCATGTCGACGGCATCGCGGATGGCTTCTCGGGCCTTGTCGGTGAGCCTTTCCACATTCATACGCCCATTCCTACCCCTCCCTGGCCGCCATCCAAACCGGCCGCCGGTATGTTGAGCTGGTGCCCGAATCGCCCGAGCTGGAAGCGCTGAGAATCCGCCTCGAACCCACCCTTCAGGGGGAGGTGCTGAACCGGGTTGACGTTTTCCCCGCCCGGGCACACCTGCTGCGCTCGCCGCCCGCGGCGTTCAAAGACCTCGTGGTCGGGCGGCGCCTGACCCAAATCAGCCGTCGCGGCAAGCACCTGATCCTGAATCTGGCCGAAGGCCCAGAGGGGACCGGGAATTCCATCCTGCAGCTCATCGTCAACCCCATGCTGGGAGGTCGCTTCCAGCTCGCCCGGGCCGGAGCTCGACCGTCCGCCACGGTCTTCGAGCTGGGCTTCGGTACCGAGCGGGTGCTCCGGCTGCTCGACCCTCGGGGCATGAGCCGAACCTATCTCACCGCTCGTCCTGACCTGGATGTACCCGGCTGGTCAGAACTCGGGCCCGAGGCTGACCAGGTCGGCACCGAAGTCGGATTGGAAGCCTTCCGACGCTCCCTCCGCCGGCGCCGCGACGAGCTCAAGGACCTGCTTCGCAACCAGACCTTTCTGGCTGGAATCGGCAACGCCTATTCGGATGAGATTCTGTTCTCGGCTGCGCTCCTGCCTTTGCGGCGCCGGGTCAGCCTCACGCCCGCCGACGAGATCGCCCTCTACCAGGCCATTCCCAGAATCCTGAAGGGCGCGCTGGCGTCAATCCTGGCCCAGCCGCCGGGCGATCTCTCGCGGCAGGATCGGTCCTTTCTCACCGTACACGGTCGCGTCGGTGGCGCCTGCCCCCGCTGCCGCCACCGCCTGAGCCAGCTCGGCACCAAGCGTGAACCACTAACCTTCTGCCGGGGCTGTCAGGTCTGACCCCTGGTCCCCGGCCGCGGCCGGGCCGGATTCGGTCGGCGTCGCCGCCGCCCCCCGAGCCAGCTCCACCAGTTCCAGCGGAACGCGCCGGGGACGGCCGTCAACCCCCACCCAAACCCATTCCACCAGCACCTCGGCCAGCAACTCTCGTTCCGGAAGACGCCTGATCCAGGTCCGGCGCACTCCCCGGGCGCCCTTGACCGCTTCAACTTGGACCGCCACCTCGATCTCGTCTCCGTACAGCGCCGGTCTCAGATAGGTGACGTCGGCGCGGTGGATCACCCACGCCCCGCCCCGGGACTGCGACCAGAGCCGCCCGTATCCGGCCGCCTCGGCGTGGCGACTGGCAATCTCCTCCGCCCAGCTGAGATAGATGGCGTTGTTGACGTGTCCCTGGCTGTCCAGTTCATAGGTCCGAACCCGCCATCGTTCAACGTATCGAATCGGGTCGACCCTGACCACCCCTTTACTTTGGCCCAGCCCACGCCCTTTCTGCACCGCGCCTAGCGGATCCCAGAGTCGTAGACCAGATTCAAGGTGAGGTGCTGGCCGGACCGCACCTGAACGGTCTGGGGCTGGTGGGCAAACCCCGCCATGACCACGACCTGGTAGGTTCCCGCCGCCAGTGCAACCTTGTAGGCACCCTTGGCGTTAGAGCGTACCGAGACCACGCGGTGGCGGCCGCGAAACTCGAGCCTCAGGCCGGGCACGGCGGGACAGGGGGGGTCCCCCTGGCGTTGGACAGGCTGACAAGGGCTGGCGCTGACCGTACCCATCAGCTGGGCCGGCGAGGGACCGTTGGGGGTCGAGCCGCATCCGCTCAGCCCTAGGGCCAGGCCGACCGCCAGGACCGCCAGCGTTGGGGCCAGGAGAGGGCGATGGACCCGGGCGCGACCGCTCCCACCGAACGTCGGAATCTCGATCCCCTTAGAGTTCAACTTCTAACCCCTCTGTCCATGGTCTCCTCGATGGTCTCCTCGGCGCCTCGACCAAGATCGCCGGCGACGGGTTCCGAACCAAGCCCTGGCAACGGAGTCGATCAATCAACACGGGCAAACTAGATCATGGACGTCGGCACTGACCAGAGGAGACGTTAAGGCGAGTGGGCAGCGGAATCGGAGCCCGGCGGCGGTTGGGTCGTTTCGGACCCGAGATCAGCCGTGTGGGCTTTGGCGCCTGGGCGGCGGGCGGGGCGGGATGGGTCTTCAGCCTGGGCCACCAGGACGACGCCAGCTCCATCGCCGCCATCCATCAGGCGGTGGCGGCGGGCGTCAACTGGATTGACACGGCGGCGGTGTACGGATGTGGCCACTCCGAGGAGGTGGTGGGCCGAGCCCTGCGCCAGCTGCCCCCATCGGAGCGCCCGCTGGTGTTCACCAAGTGCGGCCTTCAATGCCAGAGCGACCCGCATCGGACGCCGCGACGCGACCTCCGACCGAGCTCCATTCGAGCCGAGCTGGAGGACTCCTTGCGCCGCCTGGGACAAGATCACATCGATCTCTACCAATTCCATTGGCCAGACCGCGGCGGCGTCCCGATCGAAGAATCGTGGGGCGAGATGTCGCGCCTCATCGCGGCCGGCAAGGTGCGCTTTTGCGGGCTCTCCAACTTCAGCGTCGAGGAGGCTACCCGCGCCGCGGCGATCAGGCCCGTGGACAGCCTCCAGCCCCCCTTCTCGCTCATCGAACGCGGTGCGGGGTGGGAGCTCTTGCCCTGGGCCGAGTCCCAGGGCTGCGGCGTGATCGTGTACAGCCCCTTGCAATCGGGGCTCTTGAGCGGGGCCCACGACCGGGCGGGCCGGAGCCGCCTCGGCGCCGACGACCTGCGCCGTCGCGACCGCCATCACGTGGAGCCCGACTACAGCCGCAATCTGGCCCTGGTTGAGGCCCTGATTCCCATCGCCCAAGGCCTCGGTACCAACCTGGCCAAACTCGCGGTGGCCTGGACCCTGGCCTGGCCGGGTGTCACCGCCGCGATCGTCGGCGCCCGCAGCCCAGACCAGGTGGACGGGTGGGTTGAGGCTCCGGAGCTGGTTCTCGACGACGCGGTCATGGAACAGATCGCGCGGGCGGTGAGCGAGAGCGGGTCGGGTGAGGGACCACTCCTGCCCCCTGGCCGGGCCGCTTAGCTCAGCGCCCGTTTTTTCAGAGCGGAGCATGAGTAGACGCTGGGTAGATCGAGAAACTTGCCGGGATCATCGCCCCGCCCTCGCCGGACCGGCGCCGTCTCAGGATTGCGCTGGAGCCGGATCTGTGGGGGCGACTGGAACGCCTCTCGCGGCGGCGCAACCTGAGCCCGGCCGCCGCCGCCATTCGAATGCTCGAAACGCAGATCGCGCTGGAGGAGGCGGGCTTGCTCTCGGCCCAGACCATGCAATCGGCGATCATCGGCTGCCTGGTGGCGGGCGAGCAGGTGCTGAAGTTCTTGGAGGTGTCGTTTCCCGGCGGTGGGGAGCGCTCGGCTGCCCTGCGCGATGGCGCCGCCAGCGCTGCCCGGCGGCGCCTGGATCAGATTGAACGGGCCCTGGCCCAGACCGAGCCGGATTGGCATTGCTGAGTTCGCGCGCCATCCTGACCCTGCGTTGCCGGCCCGAACGAGCGGGTGATTCGGCCGCTCGCCATCTGCGCTCTCTCCTCAGCTACCTCGAAGTGAGGGACCAGAGCGGGATCCGGCTGGCGTCGCCGGACCTGGGCGGTCTCATCCGGCACGCCGCTTCAAGAAGTTTGGACCAGCCCGCCGGGGCGCTTTTCGGACCCCATGGACCGGCCGGGCGTCAGCAGTGCGAAAAGCTCTACCGATACGTGCTGGCGTCGAGCCGGAACCTTGCCCGCTACCCGCCCCGACACTCGAACAATCGTGCCTTTTATCTGATGGTGATCTCGCCCGAGGACGCCACCGAGCTGAACCTGCGGCACCTGAGCCGAGCCGTGATGTCACGCTTGGAGCACGATCTGGCGCCGCTGCCGCTGCCGCCCTGGGTGGGCGCCGAGCACTACAACACCGCCCATCCCCACGCCCACATCGCCCTCGCCGGTCGTCGTCAGGGCAAGAGCCTGGACTTCAAAACGGTCATCATCACCCGTTCCCGTCTGGCCCGCATGAAGACGGCGCTGAGCTTGGAGCTGGAACGGCAGCGGGCACAGACCCGCCAGTTGGCGCGCCCTGAATGGTCACTCGATCGGCGCCAGCCGGCTCTTCCGAGGGTGCCCGATCAGTGGCACTGCTCCGAGCTGCTGGGGGTCGTCATGGAACGGGTGCTGACCTGGGAGGAGGCCGAGTCGGGGGCCCCAGCGCCGGCCGCCGAACGCCGTCGAGACCATCTCTTAGAGCGCTGAAACGGCGCTGAAACCGCGCTGGTCCGGCCTACGTTTTCGGCGCCCGGTGCAGTGGGGGTTTTGATAGAACCCAGACTTGCACCCGCGGAGGCACCCCTTGCTGCAACGACCGGCTCCAGCCCCCGGCGGCGATCCGGGTCCCATCCGGCAGCCTGGGCACGAGCCCGCGCTGGACTTGATTCTGGCCATCTTTCGCCTGGCCGTCGCGGACGCCGTCGGCATCAGCTACGGGCACGACCAGCCCGGCCGGCGGCGGCTCGTCGGGGGCAGCCATGGCGCCGCTGCGATGGCCTTTCTGGACTCCGCCTGGGCCAACCACCTGGGGGATCTGATCAATCTCGACGCGGCCGAGGTGCGGACCCGCGCAGAGCGAGAGCGAGCCGGCCGGAGTCGGCGAGTCGGGTCCGGAGCGAAGTTGGAGTGGGGACCCCGCTCGGGCTGACTTCAGCCCAGCTTCTGGTATTCGCTCCGATAGAAGAGCAGCGGACGGTGCGAGGGCTCCGCGCCGAGGTCGTTGACCTCGCAGATCACGACCTGATGGTCGCCCCCCGGATGGGTGGCGACGATCCGGCAGTCGATCCAGGCCAGGGCGGCGGTCAGGATGGGGCTGCCACTGCGCTCCGACGGCGTCCAGGCCACCGATTCGAACTTGTCGATCTTGGTCGTGGCGAAGCGCATGGCCAGGTTCTCCTGATCCTGGGAGAGAAGGTTGACACAGAGATGGCCGACCGCCTCGATTCGCGACCAGCTGCGGGAGCCGCGCCGGGCGCAAAACAGCACCATGGGAGGATCGAGCGAGAGGGCGCTGAAGGCCTGCACGGTCATCCCGATCGGCTTCGACTCGTGCCTCGTGGTCACCACCGCCACCCCGGACGCAAAGTGCCCCAGTACGTGGCGGTAGCGCTCGGCCGGTATTCCGGCCACCGGCCTCGTCACACCGACATCACCATCGCCTTGCGAGTGTGGCACGAACCCCCGCCGCGGCGGCGGGACGGGGACTCGATCGGTCCCCAGCCGGAGCACCACGAGCGGAGCCGGGAGCGCCCGCCGGGGGTCGGGCCAGGCCCTCGGATTACGAACGGATGGCCACCTCAGTGGGGGGGCCGGGCCCGCTCATACTGCCGGGGCCAGTCGATCGCCTGACCGAGGGCGGTGGCAGCCAGCAGCGGCCAGTTGGGTTGGCGCAGCATCTCCCGGGCGAGAAATACCATGTCCGCTTTGCGCTCGCGAATCACCGCGTCGGCCTGCTCGGGCGAGGTGATCAGTCCCACCGCTCCAGTGCGGATGCGCGCCTCCTCGCCGATCAGTTGGGCAAGGTGGACCTGATAGCCGGGACCGAGGGGGATGGCAGCCCCGGCCACGTTCCCACCACTCGAGCAATCGATCAAATCCACGCCGCCCGCGCCCGCCCGGCGAGCCAGCCGGACGCTCTCCCGCGGGGTCCACCCGCCGTCGGTCCAGTCGGTTGCCGAGAGCCGGAGAAAGAGCGGGCATTCCTCAGGCCAGACGCGGCGCACCGCCCCCACCACGGCCAGCACCAGTCGGATCCGGTTTTCGAAGGAACCCCCCCAGCGGTCGGTGCGCCGATTGCTGAGCGGCGACAGGAACTCGTGCAGCAGGTATCCGTGTGCAGCGTGCAGTTCGAGCACTTGGAATCCGGCCCGGGCGGCGCGTTCGGCGGCCGCAGCGAAGGCCGCGATGACTGCCTCGATCCCCGCCTCATCCAAGGCCTGGGGCACGATCCCATCGGGATGCAGGGGCTCCGGCGAGGGCCCGAAGATCGGCCGCCAACCGCCTCTGGAAGGATCCACGGGGCCTCCACCCTCGAACGGCGGGGCGGTGGACGCTTTGCGCCCGGCGTGGGCGAGCTGAATCCCCGCTACCGCGCCCTGGGAGCGTATGAAGGCCGCCACCCGGGCCAGTGGCTCTACGTGCTCCTCCTTCCAGAGGCCGAGGTCAGCCGGGCTGATCCGACCCTCGGGGGTGACCGCGGTGGCCTCGGCCATGACCAGCCCGGCGCCACCAACCGCCCGCGCCCCCAGGTGAACCAGGTGCCACTCGTTGGCCAGGCCATCGAGCGACGAATACTGGCACATGGGGGATACGCCGATTCGATTGCGAAAGTTGACCGCGCGGATCTCCAGGGGTGAGAACAAGTGAGGGCCCGCGCCGGGGCCTGGATCTAGCACGACCCGGCAGGCCCCGCCGGCCCTTTAAAGGCCGAGCACGGGCGAAATCGGGTCGGGGCCGTCTTTGTCAAACCGCATCACCGCCGTCCCCATCGCTGAGAACTCAACCGTCCGAACCGGAAGCCCGCCCTCCTGCTGATGCGTCACCTGCGCCACGACGTTGCCACCCACGGCTCCATCGGCGCCCAGGCGCCGCAGGTCCTCGTGCATGCCGGCGATGGCGGAACTGCGGGCTCGAGCGGCCGCCTCGCTGTATTGCTGAATCTCATAGCCCGGCCCCATGGTCGTCCAGTTCACCCCGGCGCCGCCTCCCACCCACAAGGCCGAAACGCCGATGGCGACGCCGCAGGGTACATATCCACCGCGAAGCAGCTTGGCGAACTCCTCGCCCGAGAGCAGGGAGAGGAAGGGTTGACCCTTGGCGTCGCGGTTCTGGGCGCGGACGGCGGTGCCGATGGCGGTGAATTCCAAGATCCGCGCCGTCTCTTCCAGCCAGCGCACCCGGAGCCGGACTCCAACCACACCGTGGCTTCCCTCCGCTTCCTTGGCCAGGCGGTCGAGGGCCAGGCGCCGAGCCGACCGCAGAGCATCGCTGTATCCGGTCAGCTCGACGGTCATCCACGACCCCAGTCCGGCGCCGGCCCCGAATGGGCCCCCCGTCCCCAGGGGACCGCCTCCCAAGGGTCCGCCTCCCCCCAGCGGGCCGGCGCCGAACCCCCCGCCCATGCCGTAGGATCCCAGACCGCCGGCGATGCCCCGACCGTACGCCCGTCCCCCACCCAGACCACCGCCGTAACCACCCATGCCCAGCCCCCCCCCGTAGTTGGGGCCGTAGGCGAAGACCTGGTGCACGCAGGTGCCCATGACCTGGCCGACCGGAGAGAAGCCCTCCGATCTGACCGCCGCCAGCTCGGCCACGCTGAGGGTGCTACCCCAGGGCGGCGCCAAGTCAGGCATCGAGATGACGGACCATTCGCGTTGGATCGTGGGCGGTGGCCGTTTCCATCGCCCTCACCGCCGTTCCAATCGCCAGGAACTCCAGCGTGTGTCCACCCCAGACGTGCGATTGCTGGCTCACCGTAACCCCGACCACACCCGCCGCACCGAGGCCCAGGGCCTCCTTTTGCATGCGATCCATGGCCAGCTCACGAGCGGTGTAAAAGGCGGAGGTCAGGTTGGGGAGTTCGGCGTTCTGATTCAGGTTCCCAAACCACTGCGAGATGCCCTGGGCCGAGTAGTGGTAGACGCAGCAGCCCATCACCAGGCCGAGCGGCCGGTATCCGGTTCGCAACAACATCCACAGATCCTGTCCGGAGAGGTCGGAGGTGAAGATCTCGCCGGTCGGGGTGCGCATGCTGCCCGGGCGGTCGCGGTGGCGCACGGCGGTACCGAGGGCCGTGAATTCGCCCAGGCCGCTGCCCCAGTGGTCGAAATCGATGTCCAGGTGAACCCCCACCACGCCGTCCGCCCCGACCCGGGCGGCTTCGCTGACGAGGCGCTGCATGGCCCGCTCTCGAGACTCATACATGGCCGTGCTGAGCACGTCCACCTCGCGCGCCTCCGTCCACCCCATAAACTGCCAGCCGACCCGGAAAACGCAGGTGCCGCCGACCAGTTCACGCGGCTCGAAGCCCGCCTCCTCCACCGCCGCCAGCTCCTCAATCGAGAGGTCGCTGGTGAATTCTCGATGGCCGGCGCTCCGGTCCGGGCCGCGCTGGAGGCGGTCGAGGGCCTGATCGGCGAGCATGCTATCCGCCCAGATCCAAGACCAGGGCGGGCTTGGCCATTTCGGGCGTGGACCCGCCAATCGGCCGGACCGCGGTTCCGACCGCGAAGAACTCGATCGTGTGCGAGCCCCAGAGATGGGACTCCTCCTTCAACTGCACGCCCACGATCCCCTCCGCCTGGTGCTCGGTGGCTTCGGCCTGCATCCGGGCCATGGCCAGTTCACGGGCCTGATAGAGGCCCTGGGTGAAGTTGGGCAACTCCTGATTTTGACCCAGCCCGCCCAGCCAACCGCTCACGCTTCGCCTGCCCACGTGGTAGACGCACGTGCCCATGACCAGACCGAGCGGGAGATATCCGGACTGGAGCAGGGTCCAGAAGTCCTGACCCGAGAGATCGGAGGTGAACGGCTTACCAGCAGCATTCCGGTAGCTGCCGCCGTGCCCCTTGACCGCGGTGCCGATGGCGATGAATTCGGCCGAGTGCTGACCAAACTCGTAAAAGTTGATGTCGAGGCGAACCCCCACCACCCCGTCGGCGCCCAGATCATCGGCCTCAGCCTCCATCCGGGTCATGGCCAACTCCCGGGCTTCGTACATGGCCTGGCTCAAATTGGTGATTTCCTGACTCTGGCCGAACCGCGGGGACTGCAAGCCGATGTGGTAGATGGAGCTGCCCAGCACCAGTCCGACGGGATCAAATCCCGCCTCCTTGACGAGCAGGAATTCGTTCACCGAGAGATCGCTGGTGAAGATCCCGGCGTGCTCGGCGGTGCCCTTCAATTCGGCCAGTCGCCGCTCCGCCTCCTCTGGTACGCCCAGGGCCCGTTCGTTCATCCCAGCAACCGCTCCAACGCCAATCGAGCCTTGCTGCTCTCCTGGGCGTACTCGGCCAGATGCCGACTCAGAGCCTCAATCCAGGAATCCAACTCGATCGTCTCACTCTTCACCGTTATCCCCCTCACGCTGTGCGCCACCGCCGACCGCAGCCCGGCCGGCTCTCGCTCCAGTTCATAGATCCAGTCGTCAAATCCGATCCGCAACTTCCGCACTGGGTGCACCCGCTTGAACAGTCCCCCCTCGCGCTCCACCACCACGCCCCCCGGCAGCGCCTGCTCAAGTTTGGTGGCCATGACCTCCATGAATGTATTCAGATCGCGGGCATCAGCCCGGATTGAGGCTGCGACGAGGTCGAAGTCGGCTCGAGGGGGATCTGAATCTGATTCCATTCGCGATAGATCCTATTAGTACACTAGGCGTCGAAGATGGGTACGAAATGAGCATTATGCGCCGCATGTCGGACGTCATTCAGCAGAAGCTCAACCACGTTCTGGACCGCGCTGAGGATCCGGCGGAGTCGATGGATCTCGCCTACCAGAAGCAGCTCCAATCGCTGCAGCAGATGCGCAGCAGCATCGCCGACGTGCTGACGTCAGAAAAGCGACTCGAGCTTCAGGCCGCCGATTTGAAACAGCGACAGACCAAGCTCCAGGATCAGGCTCGCACCGCGCTGACCCAGGGCAACGAGGATCTGGCCCGCCTGGCGCTGACGAGGGCCGATACGGCCGGCCAGCAACTCGCCGATCTGGATGTCCAGATTCAGCAACTGACCACCCAGGAGCAGAAGCTGCAGGTAACCGCCCAGAAGCTGCAGGCCAAGGTCGAAGCCTTCCGAACCCAGAAGGAGACGATCAAGGCTCAGTACTCTGCGGCCCAGGCGTCAACCCGCATCGGAGAGGCGGTCACCGGTCTCTCCGAACACATGGCCGATGTGAGCATGATGGTGGATCGCGCCCAGGACAAGACGCGCCAGATGCAGGCTCGCTCCGCCGCCATCGATCAGCTGATCGACACCGGAGCCCTGAACGAAATCGGGCCCGGTAGCGCGGACGACATCGACCGGCAACTCGCCGCCGCATCGACCGCCACCAACGTCGATTCGCAATTGGCCGCCATGAAGCTAGCGCTCGGGTCGGGTCAGGCCCAGTTGGGCCTGGGCGACGGCTCCCTGGTGGTCCGCATCCAGGGCGAGGACCAGTACCGGATCGCACGCCCGGTGGCCGCCGACCTGGAGACCCGCGATGCCCTCATCGTCAAGGCCATCGAGGCCGGCGACGAGGCTGGCTTCAGCGCGGCATTGAAGAGTTCTCTGGATCTCGTCCGCGGCCACGGCCAACGCCTGGGCGAGGACACGCTTCAGGGATCTGATCTCGTGCTTCCGGCCGAGGACACCAACCTTGCCGAGGCCCGCTCGATCATGAACCCTGCCCCCCCCTCGGCCCCCTAGGGTCAAGCCCGCCTCGAACCATTCCCGCACGGAATCCTCGGATCGCTGGGCCCCTGTCCATCACCCCCGAGGCGGCGAGCGGCACCCCCCTCCGAGGCGGGGTCCGGAACTCCGGCCCTCAGAGGCGATCAGTCAAAATTGACGGGTGGTGAATTCAGGGCGGGCCCGGGAGCGCCGGGCGCAAGCGCTGGAATCACCGCACCCTTGACGCCCCCGGTTGGTTCGAGTCGGACTCTGGGCCCCGATGGGCGCCGCTATGTGGCCCTGATCACGCTCTCCCACGCCCTCCAGCACGTCTATTTCACCGCCCTCCCCCTCACCTATCCGCTGGTGGTGGTCGAGTTCGGCGTCTCCTACGCCACGCTGGGCCTGGTTTTGAGCGTGGCCGGAATCATCGGTGGCCTGCTTCAAGGCGCGGCCGGGTTTTATGAGCGCGTCCAGACGCGAACGGTGTTCGTGGTCCAGACCGGGCTCACCGCCGTTCTGGCCGTGGTCACCGGGGCCTCGCCCTCCTTCGGGTTCTTCGGGGCCGCGCGTGGGGTGGGCGCCATCGTCACCTCCCCCCAGCATCCGGTCGGAGCGTCGGTGCTGTCTCGCCGCTTCCCCGAGCGACGGGGAACGGTGCTCTCTTGGCATACCACCGGGGGATCGATTGGGACCCTGTGCGTTCCCCTGATCGCGTCGGCTCTGATCGTGGCCTTTGGCTGGCGCTGGACCCTGGCCCTCTTCGCCCTGCCCATGCTCGTGGGCGCGGCCCTGCTCTGGCGCTACCTGCCGCCCGACCGGGTGGGGGTGGGCCACATCGCGGCCACCATTCCCCTCCGTAATGTCATCTTCCAGCGCCGGACGCTGCTGTTGATCGGCGCCTCGAGTGTGGCCGGCGCAGGACGCGGTCTGGGCTCTCTGACGGCCTACGTACCGGTCTACCTCGGCGACGGCCTGCACCTGCATCAGATCCTGGTCGGTCTGGTCTACACCGTGCTGCTCATCGGCAGCGTGGCCGGGCCGGTGGGGGCCGGACTCCTCGCGGATCGGGTCGGGAGGCGCCCCCTGGTCATCGCCGCCTATCTGGTCGGCGCCGTGACTCTAGCCATATTCGGGCGCGTCGGCACCTCCCTCTGGCTCCTCCTGCCCTCCGCCCTGGCGGTCGGGATCTTCGTCTACGCCGAGTCCCCGCTGCTCCAGTCGCTCTATTCCGACGCCGTCCAGGGAACATCCTCCCGAGCGGCGTTTGGCGTCTACTTCATGGTCGCCTTCGGCGGTGGCTCGCTCTGGCTCGTGATCCTGGGGGCGGTGATCGATCATTTCGGATTTCCGGCCGCATTTCTGGTCATGGCGGGCTCCTTCCTGCTCGCCGTTCCCTTGGTCATCCTGTCCGATTCGGGCGGGCAACCCCCTGCGCCCGTCACGACTGATCCACGGACCAGGCCGGGGTCCAACTGAACAGGCCGGACATGGGCCTGATTGGATCGCATGGCGGATCTTCCCCGTCCCAGACCGCCCAGGGCGGGCTTGGGAACCCCGACGCTGAGTGGTCTGGGCGACGGGAGCGCCCAGAGAATTCCGAACTCACCCCAAATCCGGCTTGACTTTGGAGAGCCCCCGCGTATAGACCGTTCACATGCCTGAAACGATCGAAACCAACGGCCACCGCCTGACCGTCTACGACCTATCCCAGCGGCTCAGCAACCGCACCGAGGCGTTCGAGCCCAACCCCCACCACATCGAGTACCACGACTGGGACGACACGGCGGCGATGAGTCTGGCCATGTTCGGTATCGGTGCCGAATACTGGCCCGACAACAAGGTCTTCGCGGTCGAAACGGTCACCGCCTCCACCCACGCCGGAACGCACGTCGACGCCCCCTACCACTACGGCCCACCCGCCAGCGGAGATGTCGTGGGTATCGACCAAGTGCCTCTGCGCTGGTGTTTTGGAGACGGCGTGCGGCTCGACTTCCGGCACAAGTCGGCGGCCGAGGGAATTCGGCGGGCCGACGTCGAGCGCACCCTGGAGGCCATGGAATACGGCATAAAGCCCTTCGACATCGTGCTCATCTGGACTGCCACCGACGTACATTTCGGCCGGCCTGGCTATGAGAACATGCACCCTGGACTGCGCCAGGACGCAACCGAGTACCTGATCGATGCGGGTGTGCGGCTGATCGGGATCGATGCCTGGGGCCTCGATCGTCCCTTTCAGATCATGGTCGAGGAGGCCCGGGCGGGCGACAAAGGGCAGCTCTGGGAATCCCACGTCCTCGGCCGGCGCAAGCCCTATTCGCAGATAGAAAAGCTCTGCAACCTGGAGCAACTGCCCCGCGATCGGGGATTCACGGTCTCGGCGCTGCCGGTGAAGCTGGAGGGTTGCAGCGCGGCCTGGTCACGGGTGATCGCGATCTTCTGGGACTGACTGGGCGCTGCGACTATAGTCACGGGTGCCGACCGCCTGGAGTCGGCGCTGGGAGGACCTGCCGATGAAGCTGGGGCGCGTTGGTTTCGCCACCCCCGAGGGCCTGCAGCCCCGGATCGTTGCTGTGCTACCAGAGCAGAATCGCGTCGTCGACCTGCTCGCGGCCGAGGCGCTGCGGCTGCGGCGGCGGGGGGCGGGCCAGGAGGCCGCGGCGCGGATCGCAGCCGCCCTCTTTCCGCCCAGCATGGCGGCCGCCCTGGCCGCCGGTCCCCGCTTCCGGGAGGCGGCGGAGGAGGCGCTCAGCCAGGCCGGTGATGACACGTGGCGCGCCATCGACGACCAGACCTGGCTGCCCACGCTGGACCCTCCGGTGATGCGGGACTGTCTACTTTTCGAAGGCCACCTGCGCAATTCCTTCGCCAAGCTGGGGCTGGAGATACCGCGTGAGTTCTTTGAGGCGCCCCCGTACTACAAGGGCAACCCGCGGACGCTGGTTGGGCACGACGCAGAGATTGCCTGGCCCGCCTACGCGTCCTATATGGACTACGAGCTTGAGCTGGGGATCGTGACCGGCGCGAGCGGACGCAACCTCGACCCTGAACAGGCTCGATCGCTCCTCTTCGGGGTCACCATCCTCAATGATTTCAGCGCTCGCAACGTCCAGGCACGCGAGATGAACGCCAAACTGGGTCCCTCCAAGAGCAAGGATTTCGCAACCGCGCTGGGCCCCTGGATCACGACCGCTGACGAGGTCGATGTCAACGACCTGACCCTCCGAGCCAGGGTCAACGGCGAAGAGTGGTCACGCGGGAACAGCGCCGACATGATCTTCAGACCGGATGAGATCTTGGCCTTCATCTCCTACGGCGAGACCGTTGGCCCGGGCGAGTTGATCGGGTCTGGAACGGTGAGCGGGGGCTGCGGGTTGGAACTCGGCCGCCAACTCAATCCGGGCGATGTGGTCGAGCTCGATATCAGCGGCATCGGAACGCTGCGCAACCGCCTCGGACCGCCCGAGCACGCCGGGTGGGATCCGGCTTCGAAGGTGGTCAAGACCTGATTCGAAGCGGCTGCCACCGGGCCGGGAGCTGGCAGGGAAGACCGCGGTCGGCCAGTTCATCGTGGCGCCACCGCGCGACCGTTCGGCCAGCGTTAGGCGGCTCGAGCCGGAGCATCGGTCAGCGCGACTGCGGTGCGTGATTTTGGCGGGGCATCGCAGACGTCTTTCGAACTTTCGCAGCGGCGCCGGGACTACTCGGCTGATCGTCCCAAGCGGGCTAGGAAGGCCGCCGGCGATTGGATCGGAAGCCGGGGCGCGAGGACCAGCAAATCGTCATCGCCCGTGACGAGAACCGACTTTGTCGCCTTGGCCAACGCCACGGCGTAGTCGTCACCAGGATCGTGGGAAACCGGATCCGGCCGCGCGGCGTCAAGACCCGCCAGGGCCATGGCTCTCAGCAGCGCCAGGAAGGCGATGGCGTCCTCCTCGGCGATCAGCTTCCTCAGCTTGGGGTATTGGAGCGCTCGGTTAAGCTCCGCCACCAGTGCATCAGAGACGACCACCTCGAAGACACCGTCGAGCCACGCCGCCACCAGGCGACCCGGCACGCCGCGCTTAGACAGCAGCGCGGAGATGAGAACGTTGACGTCGAGGACAGCCCTCACCTACCGACGGCGACGAGGCCTCGTCGCGTGCTGCGCTTCCACCGCTAAGCGGGTGGCCTGCTCCTCAGGCATCGGGTCCCGGGACCAGAGACGGTCCAGTAACGCCATGCCCAGATCGCGACGAAGGGAGTCCTCGATTACTTGGCTATCCGCAATGCCAAGGCGAGCGGCGCGCACCTTGACCCATTTCAGGACCTCGTCGTCCAGTGTGACGGTGGTTCGCACCTTTGACATATTCGCATCATAACACCAAGATGAGAGGATCGATGACCGCCGCAATGCCGCGCTTCACAGCACTCCAAGGGCCCGCGAACTGGTCCTGGAGAACCTGCTCCTTCGTCACCAAATCCAGATCGCCCTCCGTTCCCGGCCTCGCCCTCGGCTAGCAGCCCGTCCGAGTAATAGGTTTTCGCGCATAGTTATTCGCGCGGACTGCATGAAAAGGCACAGGGAAGCCTTCAGTCGCATGTTTATGCAGCGATTTAGATTACTCGGACGGGCTGCTAGCTGATTTGGAGGCCCGGCGTCTGCCCTCTGGGGGACGTCCCCCAAGAAGGCTGGTCCGGGCCTTCGCGCGCCTGGGGCCGGGTCACTGTCCGCGCAAGGCGGGCACCAATGAGGCCGCGAGGGAGACGACGGCGAGGAGCATGCCAGCTGCGAACAGCGGCCAAGCGTAGGAGAGGTGGGCTGGCTCGGTCGCGATTCCGGGGTCGGCCATGAAGGAGGCGAGGACGATTAGGGCCGAGCACACACCCCCGACGGCGCTGGCGGCGCGTATCGTCGCTGACTCCCCACCCTCCCCCTGGGCCAGGAAGAGAACCGCACTCACGATCAGAAGGCAAGAGATCAGGACAGGGGCGAGGACCGGGGCGGTCCAGGCGACGGGAACCAAGAAGAGTACGTCCCAGGTGAGCAGGCTCGGTGGCCAGTGGATGGTGGCGTACAGGAAGACGTAGTAGAAGACATCCCAGACGCCGAAGGCGAGGCAGAAGAACCAGAAGCTACGGGCCCAGCCTCGCCCGGCGGCGAGGTAGGCCACTGATCCCAGCATGACCAGAGTCGCTATCTCGCGAACGCTCTCTATTCGTGTCAGCTGGGGCAGGGGCATGATCAGGCTCCCGCTCGGCAATGGTTTGCCGATAGCCCTCAAATAGACCACCGCCGCCGCCTCCACGAAGGCCATTGCGATGGCGTAGACGCAGGTTGCCAGGAGCCTCGACCAGAGACGGGATGGCTTGATCAGTCTCACGCTCGGCGACGCCTCCCGGCGCACTGGCATGCCCGGCACCTCATGCCCAAGGCGAGCGTTCCGACCTCAAAGGGCCGAGCGTGACGCCACGAGCACCCCGCCCTGCCAGGTCCCCGAGGACTCACCACGTGGAGTACCGGCTCACCGCAATCCAGCGCGACTTGCTCGAGCTTGGACCCGTTCAAAGCGAGCCGCCTTCTCCACACTCTGGTGTTGTCTACCCCGATCGCTGCCTGCGAGTACAGCCTGCCAACCACCGCGACCGTCTTCGGGACACCGTGCGTCCGGCGTTCAAGACAGCTCGCTTCCGACCCCATGGCGGCAGACCTGCAACGAGGTGGTCAGAAGTGGTAAGGCCCGAACCGTCCCCACGCGATCAATGCGGAGAGCACTCCGAGCACCGCATTGAGGCCGATGTTGGGGTACTCGCGACGACGGACATGCAGGATATGGCCCCGTCCATAAGCAGCACCAACCCGGTGGCCGCGAGGGGCGTGAGCCAGGTCAGTAGCCGCAACAGTACCGGGAAGAACAGTCCGAGCAGAATTTGCAGAATCCAGAGGACGATATTCATCCTCACCCCAGGTTAGACCAACCGGGTTTCGAGCCTCGACCTGGAGGCGACCTTGGACCGCAGCTCCCATGTCCTCCTGCTCTTGCCACCAGCCGACTTGCTCCACCGTCTATGGGAGGACTGAAGGGAGCACCCAGGATGCCGCGCCTGTGCGCGCATTGCCCCCGCGGCATCTCGCTTTGCAAAGCATGGATATGGTGCGTGCGTTCTTCGGGTACCACATCCCAAACTTCACGTTCCTGGGCCTGCCCCCAGAGCACCTTTTCGACACCGTCGTCAAGCTGGCGAGGGCCGCCGAGGCGGCCGACTTTGACATGGTCACGGTGATGGACCACTTCTATCAGATCGGCGCGGTGGGTCCGGAGACGAGTCCGATGCTGGAGGCGCACACGACACTCGCGGCCCTCGCCACCCAGACAAAACGTGTGCTGTTGGGGACGCTTGTCACCGGCGTCACCTACCGCAATCCGGCGCTGCTGGCGAAGATGGTGACGACCATCGACATCATCTCCAAGGGCCGTGCCATGCTGAGCATCGGAGCCGCCTGGAACAAGTCAGAGTATATCGGGTACGGCTTCGAGTTCCCTCCGATCAGCCAGCGAACGACCGCCTCGAGGAGAGCCTGCGATATGCAGAGCGATGTTCAGGGAGGAGCGGGCCAGCTTCCAGGGCCGGTACTATCGGATCGAGCGGGCGCCGAACAACCCAAGTCCCGTCCGCCCTGACGGACCGCCTATCCTGGTCGGTGGTGGCGGCGAAAAGCGGACGCTCCGCATCGTCGCCAGGTACGCCGACTACTCTCACTGGTTCCCTCTCCCAATCGAGGACCTCAGGCGCAAGCACCAACTGCTTGACCAATACTGCGAGGAGATCGGACGCGACCCGCGCTCCATCACCAGGACCTTGGGTGCGCCGGTAGTCCTAGTCCAGTTCCGCAGCGACTCGGTCGTCATCCCCAGTTGCTTGGCGATCCGGGACACCACCCCGTACCGCTCACCCCCGTGCTCTGCGATCGTCTCCCTGACCATCCGAACCGCGCGCTCTCGCAGCTCGGGTGGGTAACGCTTCTGCGCCGCGTGTGTTGGTGCCATGACTCCAAATCCTCCAAGGAATGGAGCCACCATGAAACCCAGTACGGTTCATGGTGGTGGAGCGGCTGGCCTACCGGCGCCGCGGTCACGACAAGCTCCACCCGGCCGACGCCGCCCTGAACCTGCCGCGAGACAAACACTCGCACTACCTGCGCAGGCTGGCCGCGGCTGAGGCTTCCCAGGGTCGTTCGAGAGCACTGTAGAGGCCATTGAGCGAGGCACCGGACAGAAGGTGGCCAAGCGTCAGGTCGAAGAGCTGGCGGCCGATGCCGCGGTGGACTTCGACACCTTCTACGCAGCGCGGCCGCTGCTGGCGGCCGCTGCAGAAGATGTCCTGGTCATCTCCTGTGATGGCAAGGGCATCGTGATGCGGCCCGAGGCGCTGCGCGAGCCAACTCGGGCGGCGTCGGCCCAGGCGGCGCCGAAGCTGACGACGCGGCTCTCCAAAGGCGAGAAGGGCAATCGCAAGCGAGTGGCCGAGGTGGGCTGCGTGTACGACCTGAAGCCGGTGGCACGCGGCCCCGACGAGATCATGGCCCGAGGCCAGAAGGCGAACTCCAAGGCGCGCAACAAGTGGGCGGTGGCCAGCGTGGTGGAGGACGCTGCGACGGTGGTGGGCTGGGTCTTCGAGGAAGCCCAACGCCGGGATCCAGAGCACCGTCGGCCCTGGGTCGCCCTGGTCGACGGCAACAACCACCAGATCGAGCGCATCGTGGCGGAGGCGAGCGCTCGCCAAGTTGAGGTGCCGATCGTGGTCGACTTCGTGCACGTGCTGGAGTACCTCTGGAAGGCGGCCTGGAGCTTCTTCACAGAGGGCGATCCGCACGCCGAGCGCTGGCTCCACGAGAAGGCTCGTGCGGTGCTCGAAGGGCGCGCTGCTCAGGTCGCCGGGGGCATTCGACGCAGTGCCACCAAGCGCGGACTCGACCGAGCACAAGGCGAAGGAGCCGACAAGTCCGCCGACAACCTGATCCGCAAGCGGCCCTACCTGGACTATCCGACCGCCCTGGCCAAGGGGTGGCCGATCTCGACCGGGGTGATCGAGGGGGCCTGTCGCCACGTGGTCAAGGACCGCATGAATCTGACAGGAGCACGCTGGGGGCTGGAAGGCGCGGAAGCGGTCCTAAAGCTGCGCGTATTGCGGGCCAATGGCGACTTCGCTGCCTATTGGCGCTTTCACACTGCCCAGGAGAAGCGGCGCGTACATGCCGCGCGCTACCAGAACGAACTCATTCCCGGGTCAGGGTGATGTCCCTCCAGGAGAGCCGCACCCAATTGAAAATGCTGGCTGCTCGCGATCCGTAGGGTGAGCACGCTGGAACTCTCGGCAACGAGGGTCGGCATCCCTGGCATCGCCGCGTTCGGAAAGTCCCCGATCAGCTGAATGTTCCGCACCCCATGACTGTCAAACTGGTTGCTCATGAGTCGGACCGCGGGCACGTGCGCGGGGTTTCCGGCCTCGCCCGTCTCACCCGCGTAGGCCACGACCCAGGTCGTTCCGACGTATCCCTGCCAGGTGTTCGTGAACGTGAACTCGACTGGGGAGAAGGGTCCTTGAGGAGTAAGGCACAGGCCTGCTGGGCAATGCTGCGCCGGGCCGGTCACGATGCCGGGGGTCGGCATCACGAACGGGGTGGCAACGGGGTGGGGGATGCGACTCAGCGCCCCAGGCGCGGCCGGGCTGGCTGGGTGGGACAGATAAGGCGCGCTGGGTGGTGTTGGCTTGCGGGCCGCGTTCGCGATCACCATTGACTGACCGGACAATGACCCCAGGGAGACGCCCCCCACGCTGAAAGGAGGACCCCAGGGCTCCAGCCATCAGGAGCAGAACCGGTGTCGATCTATCGTGGGCCAAATGCTCCACCCTCCGGGGCCGAGCCAACGCCGCAGCGTCAAGGAGTGTAAAGGAGCGCACCACATAAGTCAGGCTGGGGCCGGGTCCGGCCAGAGCAGTGGCGGGACACCTTGGATCACCCAGGCGAGGTGCGTTGGTTCGCGCGCGTAATCGACACCGCTCCTGCCCCGCCCAGCAGAAGCAGAGCGGAGACCAAACAGATGGCCTCCATGCCGGGGCGCTGCAAGCCGAGGGCGAGTAGAGGTCCTAGCCCGGCGCCGGCGAACAGACAGAAGGTAAAGATCGCCGATGCCGCCCCCCGGATCGCGACCTCGGCCTGCTGGAGCAGAAGGGAGATCAGGGGCGGAGCGGCGGAGGCGATGGCGATGGCGTATAGCAGGGCGGCGACGGCGATCGCCGGCAGCGAGCCGGTGCTGGCCGCGCCCCCCTCCAGGGCAAGCCCGGCGGCGGCCACCGTGAGCGCTCCCGCGGCCACCGCGTGCAGTGGTAAGCGCCGCGTAAGGCGGCTCAGAAGGGGCGCTAGAAGAATGCCGACGAGCCCGACCAATCGGACGTCGAGGACGGCTCGGGGCCGCCCCGCCATGTCGTCCGTGAGCGCCGAGTACATGGCGACGAAGCTCAGCAACAGGGTCAGTCCGGCGCCATAGATCGCCAACAGCTCAGGCCGGCGGAGCAGGCCCGGCATCCGGCGATAGGCGGAAGTCAGCGGCTGCCCCGACGGGGGCGGATCGACCGGTAGCCAGCGGCCGAGCATGAGCGCGATCAGACCATAAACCACCGCCAGCGACCAGAACACCCAGCGCCAACCGGCGGCCTGGCCGACGGCGCCCCCGAAGATCTGACCGGCAATGCCGGCGCTGAAGTAGCCGGTGATTACGATCGCGAACCCGGTGTTGCGAAATCCGGGCGGGAGCACCAGGGCCAGGAACGCCCAGGCCACCGGTGGATAGGTGGCGCCGGCTATGGCCTGCAGGACCCGGAATATGACCAGTGGCACGAGCGAGTTGGCAAGACCCGTCAGCGCGGTGATCACGGCCAGCGCCGCGACCCCGGTCACCAGCAGCTGGCGCCTTCCAATTCGATCCGACAGGGGCCCGAAGAGCAGGAAGAACGCTGCGTAGACGAGCGAGGGCAGGCTACCAATCCACGCCTGGGGCGGGGCGATCGAATAATCCCGGGCGACCAGGGGAGCGATCGGGATCGTGATGTAGACCAGCGAGGGAACCGTCACGGCGCCAAGCCCGATCAAAAGTGAGGTCGCGAGCGGAGAGCTGGTGGGTCGGGCCAAACCAGTGATGTTATTGGGTGCGGCCGAACTCCAAATTCACGGTTTCAGGAGCTGCAGACGGTGTCCAGCCCGCCCCGTCGGGCCCCAGACCGCGCGCGTCCCACATCATGGCCGGCTGGGCTCCAGCACCGCCTCGATGCTGACCGTGACCTTGGTGGCGGCGGCGACGGTGCGATAGAGCGGGCAGTTCTGCTGGTATTCAGCGACCAACGTTCTTGCCTCTTCGGGCGTCGGTCCGGCGAGCCGAAACTGGAGCGCGATGTTTTGGAACCACGACTTGTCCGCCTGGCTCCTGACGCCATCGATCTCGGCGTGGGCGCTGGCGAGGCGGATGCCATCGCGGCGCGCATAGCCTTCAACCAGGAGGATTCCGCACGCCGATACCGCCGCCAAGAACGCCTCCGCCGGCGTTATTTCCTCTCCGCTGCCGCCGGCGTGGGGCGGCTCGTCGATCACGAAATGGTGGTTGCGCGCGTTGTTGAGGCACCGCCCGGGAGTGGCGGTGGTGTACGAGACCACGTGGTTGACCAGGGTCTGCTGTTCACTCATTGAGGTTCCTCCATGCGACTTGCCGGCCGAGTTTGGCTCGCGGCCGCCAGGGTGCGGGCGACAGGAGACCTAGGGCGCGCTGGCACCATAGACGCGCCCCCAAGTTGGGCCTGTTACGAGTATGAAGCAGCCGCGAGGCGCGCAAGAATCGTCGCCTACGGCGTGGGGGTGAGGGCCACGCCGCGCCCGGTTCTGGAAGCGGGTCGGGACTGCGCTGGGGGAGGTTAGTGCACCCAGGCTCGCGCGGGCAGGTTGGCCTGCGACGCGTCGGTGAGAAGCCTCCGCATTGCCCCGCGGCGCCGCCCCGGCCGACCTCACCGATCTCACCGGACCGGCCGCCATCGGGCGCCCCCTGTTAGGTTTGAGGCGGTGGGGGTACGAGTCGGTGTCGACGTCGGTGGCACGTTCACGGACTTCGTCGGCTTCGAGGAGCTGAGCGGGCAGACCAGTCAGTTCAAGGTGCCCTCCACCGGCAGCGAGCCGGCCGAGGCGGTGGTCGAGGGTTTTAGGCGGCTAATCGAGCAGGGTTGTGATCCAGCCGAGATCGTCCTCTTCTGTCACGGCACCACGGTCGCCCTCAACACGTTGCTGCAGCGCTCGGGGGCTCAGGTGGGGCGATCCGGTAACCGTCGTCCTCCGCCCGCGCCCACATGTGATCGGGATGATATAGCCGGTCATTTGGATCCACTTCGAGGCCCCCTCAGCGACCGTGGTCGCCAGCGCGATCAGACGGCATCTCGACCGGTAGGTCACGGCGCCGGGACCATTCCCGGAAGGAGCCGACGTAGACGCGCACGTCCTTGAATCCCAGCCTCTCGAAGGCGAGGTAACTGTTGCAGGCGCGATGGCTCTTCTGGCAATAAATGATGAGCGGCCGATCCGGTGCGAGTCCGGCCTCATCCAGCCTTTGTCTGAGCTCGGCATCGGGCTTGAAACGAATCGATTCCGAAGTGGACGGATCGCGTTCCAAAAGTGAGGTCCACTCAAGTGGTACCGCTCCCCGCAGACGTCCCAGGCGCGGGTTCCACTGCAGCCGGCGGCGGCCCATGTATTCGGCCCTGTCGCGCACGTCGACCAGGGCTGCCGACTCCCGCTCCAAGGCCTCGACGACGTCGTCCACACCGGCCACCCAGGTCCGATCCAGGGTTCGGCTTGTGACGTCCGCTCCAGTCGCCGGGTGCTCTGCGCCGACCTTGCTCACGGGGCGGCCAGCTTCGCGCCAGGCGTGCATACCCCCGTGCAGGACGTGGCTGTTGGCGTTCCCCAGCGCGCGGAGCATGAAGGCAGGCCGAGGGGCACGATTCTCCGTCCCGGCGTCGTAGAAGACCACTGGGGCGTCGAGCGTGATTCCCACCGGCCCGAACATCCCCATCCAGAGCGCTGCCAGTTCGGGCAGGTCGGCGAGCGAGGTTCGCTCGTTGGCGTGGGCGAAGTTATCGAAGTGGATGGCGCCGGGGATGTGGCCACGCCGGTAGTCGGGTCCGGGCCGGGTGTCTACCCACACCGCGCTTGAGCCGAGACCATCCGCCTCTTCCAAAGAGAGTAGGAGGGGTCTGCGCTCAATCCGGCGTCGGCGCGGTGTGGGTCCTCCCGGCGATCCTGAGTCTTCCTGCATCATCCCCCCTAGTTGGGCGTGGATCCGAATATCGCCCTCTGTGTCAACGTTGAGAGTGGCCTTGCCCCGATGTGACGGACATCCACGATAAGGTGGGCCGAGCCACAGGAGGATGTTCATATGGAGCAGGCGCAGAGGCAACGAAGGGGCCGGCGGGCGTTCACTGCCGAGTTCAAGGCGGAGGTGGTCCAGCTCTGCCGAGGCGGTGGGAGGACGATTCCGGAGGTAGCCCGGGACCTGGACCTGACCGAGTCGGCGGTCAGACCTCAATCAATGCGTAAGGCCGTGATGCGGGAGCTGAGCGTCGGGTGGGGAGCGATAAGGCCGTCGGCGGGTGGCGATGACGCCGGTGACCCCTCGGTAGGCTGTGGCGAGGCCTCCGCCGAGGTCCGCTGAGCCGGTAGGCGGCGTTGGCGGTCGGGCGAGGGCGTGTTTGTCCGTCGGCCTGCGATGTCGTCGAGAGGGAAGGGGCGCTGGAGGGATCACCCGCTGGGCAGCGCGAGCAGGTGGTAATAGAGCGCCTGGAACTGGATCGCGGCCTGCCAGCCGGGCGGCATCCGCAGATAGCGTTGGCGGGCGCTGCGCAGGATCCTGGCCGGCAGGTTGATCAGCCAGCGCCGGATAAATGGGGGGTTGTGGCTGCGGCCAGCTGTGACCTCGGCGACGACAGCTTCGGGATCGGCCGCCCGGGCGAGCGCGGCGGCGTAGGTGTGCTCGATGCGGCCGCGCAGGAGCAGCTTCAACTGGCCCTTGGGCACGCTGCGCCGGCGGCGAGCCTTGGGGCTGCGGTGGAGGTCGGCGGCGTTGACCCGGACCCGGCGGACCACCAGCCGCATGTTCTCCTGCTGCCAGCCGCCGGGAGCGTAACCGCCGCTGACCTCGGCCACCTCGGCGCCGTCCATCTCGATCGCCGGCTGCCAGGAGTTGGTGCGATGTGACCTCGCAACTCCTGGATGCAGCCACTCCGGGGCAGGCTGATCGTAAAGGTGACGCGGGCGCGACGACAGGCGGTCATGAAGGCGTTGGAGAAATAGCCCGAGTCCGTACGCGCGTGCACCGGTCCGTGACCCTCGGGCAGCGCTGTCAGGGCTCGTCGGAGCAACCTGCCGGCGGTCGGGTGATCGTTGTCGTTGGCCGGCCGCAGCCCCACCGCCAGCGGTCGTCGGCGCTCGGCACAGGTGCAGACCTCGCTGCCGTAGCCGAGCTTGCCCTCGTAGTTGTAGGCGGCGCCTTCTGCCGCCCGTAGACCTCGGTCGTGGTCGAGTCCAAATCCAGCGTCACCGGGTCCTGCGCTCGCAGTCCCAGGCGACGTCCACCTCGTTGCCGATCTCCGCCACGACCTTCACCGCCGCCTCCAACTGGCGCTGCCAGAAGCGCGGCAGCAGCAGGCTCGCCGTCTCTAGAGCCGGCACCTCGGCCACCGTCCGCAGCCCCGCCCCGGCCTGGTCCTGGCGCAGCACCTCCAGGTGGGCCAGATGGTCCCCTCCGACCAGCATCGACTCCGCCAGCGTGACCAGCAACTCGCCCCCGCTCAGCCCCCGCCGCCTCTGCTTGAACGCGTGCACCCCATCGATGGCCGCGTCCAGACGCTCAACCAAGTGGTGCTGCTCGGCCAGCTCTTTGACCAGCAGCAGGCCGGCGTGGCCGGTCACCGAGGGGTCGTCGAGTCGGATCTCCGCAATGCTGCGACGTGGGCTACGATGCATCCAGCGGGTGCCTCCGTACTTGGACGTTGGGTGTGTTTGAAGAATCCCATTGTCCAATACGAACGGCACCCGTTTCTGCTACCTCAGGACCTCACCACCCGACCCTTACCCATTGATTCAGGTCTGATTGTCTCCTCGCCGCAGCCGGTGGTACATCTTGCGCAGGTAGAAGTCTTCCAGCACCTGCTTGAACTCGACGTCGTCGAGGATCTGCTTGTAGATGGGCTCGTTGTCGTCCATGCGCGTGACGATGGTGTCCATGAACTTGGGGTTGAAGACCAGCCCGAAGTTCTCGAGGCTGTTGTTCTGGGCCTGGGCGGTGAGGTCTTGATCCTTTGACCAGGCCCTCGCGATGCGCTTCGAGGATCTGACCTGTCGCGCTAACGTGCCCAGAGTACCAGCTCCAGAACCGGCTCGACACGATGTACGTCGACGAGCTCGACGGCAAGGTCAGCGAGTCATTCTTCGAGCGCAAGGCTGGCGAGTGGCGCGCCGAGCAGGACCGGATCGGCGAGTCCATCCAGGATCACCGCCGCGCCGACCGGAGCTACGCCGATGCCGGCGTCGAATTGATCGAACTCGCGAGCGGTGCCCACGACGCCTTCATCAGTCAGGGAAGTGACGAGAGGCGGCGTCTACTCAAGGAGGTAGTTTCGAACTCCTCCTGGAAGGAGGGCCGGCTCGCCGTCGAGCTCCATC